>JAYUPB010000123.1:0-2549 GCA_043760405.1 Sphingomonadales bacterium | reverse complement strand
CTTTTTCGATGAACTCGACCGAGCTATGCACTAATGGTTCTGCATCGGGGTTCTGCGCGTTAAACAGGTCCGCATAAGCATTGTAGCTTGCGACCAGTTCTGCGTTCGAGATGGTGTCAGCTGGGGTATAAAGTCCGGTCGCCGAGATGACCGGAATAAAGGCGTTCGTCATGGCAGTCCCGCTTTGTTGTTCTGATTTTCAGTTCCAATGCGTGCGGACTAGCGCGGCCACATAGGGGAAACAAGCTAATTGCTTTTGCGGGGCGGCCCGTCCAGTGTTGAAACGGAGTTAGAGGGGATATAGAGCATTTATGGCCGAGGTCATTCGTCAACCAAGCCTGCCGTCGCGGCTTTTTCGCAAAGCACTCGTCTGGCTTTATCACCGAAATGGCTGGACCGCATCGGGGATTGTGCCCGAACCGCGCAAGTTCGTTTTGATCGCTGCACCGCATACGTCAAACTGGGATTTCCTGAACTTTATCGGCCTGACTGACGACCTTGGCATCACGCCGCATTTCATGGCGAAAAAGTCTTTGTTTCGTTGGCCGTGGAAGAATTTCATGCTCGATATGGGCGGCGTGCCAGTCGACCGGTCGGGTAGCCAGAATTACGTGCAAGCGATGATCGACGAGTTTGCAAAGCGCACCGAGTTTATGCTGACCATTGCGCCAGAGGGAACGCGCGGCGCGGTCCGCAAATGGAAGACCGGATTTTATCACATCGCAGTTGGTGCAAAGGTGCCTTTGGTTGTCGGTATGATGGATTATGCAAAGAAAACCGGCGGGCTTGGCCCCGCGATCTGGCCGACCGGCGATTTCAAGGCGGATATGGCAAAGGTTGCAGAGCTTTATGCCACGGTCACGCCTAAATATCCGGGAAAGAAGATGGCAAGCGTCGCAGGAGAAGAAGCATGATCACGGGTGCTGTAACGATGCTGGCCATCAACCTCGCGGTGCTGACGGTCGCGATTCTGCTGCTTTGGGGATATGCTACCAAAATCCGTGATGTGTCTTTCATTGACGCCTTTTGGGCGTTCGGCATGGTCATCCTTGCATGGACAAGCTGGTTCCAGATTGAGGGCGATGGCAGGCGCGCTGTGGTTTTGCTGATGCTGACGACATTATGGGGCCTTCGATTGGCGCTTCATCTGTTCACCCGCTGGCGGCGCGAGGGCGAAGACCCGCGCTATAAAAAGATCATGGGCTATGCAATGGAGAGCAAAGGCTGGAGTTGGAACAAGACGGCGCTTTTGGCAGTGTTCCTGACACAAGCACCATTGCTGTTCATCACGGCGCTACCCGCGCAGCTCGGCATTTGGGCGAGCGAAGGCGGGCGCACCATTATGGGGCCGATTGCTTGGCTGGGCATTGCGGTAGCGTTGACCGGCATAGTGTTTGAAACCATAGGCGACGCGCAGCTCAAATCCTTTCGCGCCAACGCAGCGAATAAAGGTAAAGTGCTTGATACCGGATTGTGGCGCTACACCCGTCATCCCAATTATTTCGGCGACGCCTGCACGTGGTGGGGCATTTGGTTGGTTGCGGCGGAAACCGGGCCGCTTGGCTGGATCAGCATCATCGGCCCATTGTTCCTCACATTCACGCTGACCAAGTGGTCGGGCAAGCCTTTGCTTGAAAAGGGGTTGAAAAAATCGCGGCCGGGCTATGCCGATTATGTCGAACGCACGTCAGGTTTTTTCCCGTGGCCGCCGCGCACTTGATGGGGTGGTTTTGCAGCCAATCACAATAGTTCTCAACATATGATATTTCCGGTGCTGATTTGATTTCATTGACCGAAATCTTTCTGTTGGCACAAAATTAACTTCGTCGATTTTACATTTTGATAAGTGGTCATGTGTATCAGCCGGATATGCGATTACGGATCAAAACAAAGCGGGAGGTGCGCGTCTTTACTGCGGTTATCACCGCTATGACTGTGCTTATTCCATTTGTGATTGCGATGACGGCTTTTGCGGTATCGGCGGATGGGTTTGCTGCAAATTATGTAGGGCCGCTGCTCGCGGTCGCAGTGCTGATACCGTTATGCCTGATTCCACCGATTGTTTACGTGGTTCTTGATCTTATTCGGGTGCAAACCGAAATGATCCGCACCGTTGACAGCAGAATCATGTTCGACATGTTGACAGGCACGCTGAACCGGAACCATTTTCTGGATAGCATGCGCGCGTCCCAGTCCGCGGGCCCGATCATGATTGTTGACGCCGACCATTTCAAAGCGATCAATGATCGCAATGGTCACGCCGTTGGGGATGAAGCGTTGCGCATTATGGCAAACGCCATACAGCAATGCGTTGGCGATGCCGGAATTGTCGGACGGCTTGGCGGCGAAGAATTTGGTGTGTTTTTGGCGGGAAAAAGCGACGTCGAAGGTCATGCCTGTGCCACCGATATTTGTGATGCAGTTCGACGCTTGCACCCGTTGATCGCGGGTCATACAGTGCCACTGTCTGTCAGCATCGGCTGCGCCTTTCATCGTCCCAATCGGGTCATTGGCCATTCGCTGAAACAAGCCGATGATTTGCTCTATCG
>JAYUPB010000122.1:0-22322 GCA_043760405.1 Sphingomonadales bacterium | reverse complement strand
CGGGGCCTTCGATCATCACCTGCACGTCGGATTTCCACGCGCGGTGGGTGAGTTCGCCCAGCGTGTAGAGCTCGGCAAATTGCGCTTCGTCATTGGCGTCAGCAATCGATCCGGGGCGCAGGCCATCGCCAAGCGAATAGGCGATGTCATAGGCCTTCATAATCTCGGTAATGTCGTCGAAATGGTCGTAGAGGAAACTTTCCTTGTGATGCGCGAGGCACCATTTCGCCATGATGCTGCCGCCGCGCGACACGATGCCGGTCACGCGCTTGGCGGCGAGCGGGACGTAGGGCAGGCGCACGCCCGCGTGAATGGTGAAGTAATCGACGCCCTGTTCGGCCTGTTCAATCAGGGTGTCGCGGAAGACGTCCCATGTCAGGTCTTCAGCAACGCCGCCGACCTTTTCCAGCGCCTGATAGATGGGAACCGTTCCAATCGGCACGGGCGAATTGCGGATGATCCATTCGCGCGTGTCGTGGATGTTGCGGCCCGTCGACAGGTCCATGACGGTATCCGCGCCCCAGCGGATCGACCAGACCATTTTGTCGACCTCAGTTGCCACGTCAGACGCGACCGCGCTGTTGCCGATATTGGCGTTGATCTTGACGAGGAAATTGCGACCGATGGCCATCGGTTCGGATTCTGGGTGGTTGATGTTGTTGGGGATGATCGCGCGGCCCCGGGCGATTTCATCGCGCACAAATTCAGGTGTGACATAATCGGGGATTTCCGCGCCGAAGCTTTCACCGTCGCGGATATAGTTGGCGAGGCGTTCGCGGCCAAGGTTTTCGCGCTCCGCCACATAGATCATTTCAGGGGTGATGATGCCTTTACGGGCATAGTGCATCTGGCTGACATTTGCGCCTGACACGGCGCGGAGGGGGCGCTTGATCGACGCCGGGAAGACGGGAACGCCGCCGCTGCGATCCGGGCCAAGCTGACCATTGTCCTCAGGACGAATTTCGCGCGCGTCATAGCTTTCCACGTCACCGCGGGATTCGATCCACGCACGGCGGAACTGAGGTAAACCTGCCATAATGTCGATGCGGGCGCTGGGATCAGTATAGGGACCAGATGTGTCATAAACGCGCACGGGGGCATCATCGCAGCTGGGATCAAGATGGATTTCGCGCATCGCGACCTTCACATCCGGATTGCCTTGGGCAGGCACATGGATTTTCGTGCTGCCCCGGATCGGCCCGGTGGTGACTTTGAGTTCGGTTGGTGCGTGCAGATCGGCCATCATCTTGTCCTTTGGTGTTCGGAACAAGAGCGCGGAGATTTTGGTCGCCGCTCCCTCCCTCCGCCCGTGTCAACGGGATCAGGTTCAGCGGGTTCCGGCTTCAGCCGACTCTCAGTCGCTCACGCGCGACACCCCGGGGATGGCGCATGATAGCGGAGTCCGCGCCGGTATCAAAGCGCTTCCTTTTGTGATATATTGTATTATGTTGTATTATGTTGTATACATATAGAGATAAAGGGTATTTATGTCGACCACGATGAGTATACGCCTAAGCAGCGACATCAAAGCGCAACTGGGTCTGCTGGCAACTGCCACAAGGCGCAGCAAATCCTTCCTCGCTGCCGAAGCGGTCGCCGCTTATGTCGCAAGGGAACAGGTGATCATTGGCGGTATTGAACGTGGTCTTGCCGATATGAAGGCTGGGCGGATGGTGCCCCATGATACGGCGATGGCAGAGGTTGATGCCCTGATTGACGGGATCGAGCGCGAAACAAAGGCATGAATCGCACGGTAACTTGGTCTCACGCTGCGCTGGATGATTTGAAAGCACAAATTACCTACATCGCCAGAGATAACCCCGTCGCCGCTCGGCGCGTTGCTTACCGAATCCGGGGAACTTGCGATGCACTGGCGGAGTTCGCGACTGGCCATCCGGGGCGGGTTGCGACGACATATGAGAAATCAGTCATCGGCCTGCCATATATCATCGCCTATGCCATTGATGTGCGTGGCGACACCGAAACGATTGTTGTACTTCATATAATTCACATGGCACGGGACTGGCGCGAGGAAGAATGGCCGAGATGAATTTGGGGGGCACATGTGACCATAGCCCGCAAAGCGTGGTCGACTTCTGGTCCTGTGGGCGCGCAATCAAAGTGCAATTTCTACAACAACTCACTACGGTACAAGGGCGGCGCCACAAGGCGCACCTAATCAAAACGTAAATGCCAACCCCACCCCGCCGAACCATTGGTTGCGGTCGCGTACAACCGGTGACCGGGCGAAATCGCCGAGCAATCTTTCATAATTGCCAATGGCAAAAAGCGAGAGGCCGTGGCGGAGGTCTCCGGTGAGTGAAATGTTGGTCAACAGACCGACGTTGATGTCCTTCCATCCCTTTGTCACGGTGTAAGCGGGGAGTGTGCTGGCCAGGCTCTGCGGCGGGGTCACCCCGAAATAGGTGCGGGCATAGCCGCTGCCGACATGATCTGCCGCAATTGACGCGCCGACATAAAGTGACTTGCTTAGCGGGGTGGAGTAGCTGATCGACGGGGTGGAGATCACACTGTCATGTGTGCCTGTAACATCGTGACTGATCGCCAAATCAAGGCTCAGCACATCATAGACGGATGTGACAACCCCCGTCCGCCGCACGCCGACATGACCGCCAAGCTCGATAGCGGTATCACGTTTGCCCAGTGCGATGATCTGCGGATCACGGGTACGTTTGTTGCTGGTCCGGTTAAAAGTGATATGGGCGATAGGGCCAAACACAAATTTGGTTTCCGGACCGTCATGGGCCGCGATCACATCGATGAAGAGCGCCGTGCCGGCGGTCGAAAAAGCAATCCCTGAAACTGAGCCCCTGATCGCACCCGCCGGAATGATAACAGAGTCCGCCGCCCCTTCAAAACGCGGCACGCTCGCACCACCGACGCCGATGGTTAAGCTGTCAGCGGCTTTGGTTTTTGGACTTTTCTGCGCACTTGCAGGCGTGGTCGTGAGAAGCAAAACCAGGATGATCGGGGAAGCGCGCACGTTCAAATTCTCCCAGGGTCAGGACCAGTTAATAAGAAACCCTCAAAGACCGCACAGGTTCCCTTCTAAAGCATATATTTCATTGCCACTGCCATCTTCGCATCCACCGCCCCCAAGACAAACGCCGCGCTGGCAAATTTGGGCGGGCCCATGCCGATTTTGGGATTGCGCGAGAAGCCGAAACCTTCTTTGGGCAGAAACAGCCTCATATCCATTTTGTTATTGACGTTTTCATCGTGGTGGAGCGACAGCGCATAGGTGCCCGGTGCAATGCCGGTGAAACGAATGGCCTGCGCTTTTCCCACCGCGATGATCAGCTTCACAGCCTTTGGGTCTTTACCGCAATCGGGGAATGTTTTTGGGTTCGCGGTCAGACAGATGAGGACGTTGCCCTTGGCCGAACGCAGGCCCGACACAGCAACGTCAAGGTTCACCCCGGCCGGGGTCTGTGCCAATGCGTTCATGGGCAAAGCGGCCAAGGCCAAGATCGGTGCGACACACACGGTCCCAAAATCTGAAATAAAACCCATAATTCCCCCGATATGCATCGTGATGTTGCTGGTGATGCGTTGCGGTTATCACCCACCGCCCCAACCAACCCTGAACAATAAAGCGCGGAAACATTTCCCACCCCATATGATTGGTAACGCCCATAACCGTCATGATGCTGAGCACAAGGCCAAGCGCTGCACTATGGATCGGGATCAGGAAAACCAGCACTGGGATCACCACCGCGCCGGTCAGCGCCTCATAAGGATGGAATGACATGGCGGCCCATACGGTTGGCGGTCGGCTGGCATGATGAACGGCGTGGAGAATGCGGAACGGCTTGGGCCGGTGCATCCACCGGTGTGTCCAATAAAACCATGTGTCATGCGCAAACAGATAGGCAAAGACCGAGACTGGCAGCATCCAGAGTGGGTAGGTCGCAACATCGCTGTAAATGCGCGTCCAGCCCCAATTTTGCCATCCCCACGCAACCACACCGGCTGGAATTCCGTAAATCGCCGCGCTGGCGAGGGACCACATAATCTCTCGCCGCATTTGGGGTTCAAGACCCGAATAAAGCCCGGGATGCTTGATCCGCGTCGCCCATGCAAAGCCCGCACTCGCCAGCAGATAGCGGACACCCACGATAAGGGTCATCGCCACTGCTGAAAGCAAGAGGGGGGTCGCAAAGTTCATGCACTTCACTTAATGCATCTCCATGCAAACAACCACCACTTGTGACATCCTTATCGCTGGCGGTGGTCTTGCGGGCGGACTGATCGCCTTGGCACTTGCCAAAATGCGGCCGGATTTGGACGTGCGGATTGTCGAACCTGCGCCGACGCTGGGCGGCAACCACATCTGGTCGTTTTTTGACAGCGACGTTGCAGACAGGGATCGTTGGCTGGTCGACCCGCTGATTTGTCACCGCTGGGCGGACTATGACATTGCTTTTCCCGCGCATAGCCGCCGTTTGGATGTTGGATATCAATCAATTGCGTCTCAGCATTTTGACAAGGTGGTGCGAAATGCCCTTCCCGCAGACCGGATCATCGTCGGGTCTGTCGAAAATGTGTCCGCCACAACAGTGACGCTGACCAGCAATATCACCCTCAGCGCCCGCCACGTGATTGATGCGCGCGGTCCAGGCGATCTGTCCACGCTTGATCTTGGTTGGCAGAAATTCGTGGGACAAACGCTACGTATATCGGGGGGGCACGGCCTGACCCGCCCGATTGTGATGGACGCAACTGTCGCACAGATTGACGGCTATCGCTTTCTGTATTGCCTGCCGCTGGATGCTGACACGCTGTTTGTTGAAGACACTTATTACAGCGACACCCCTGACCTGAATGTTGATGCTGTCCGCGACCGCATTGCTGATTATGCGGCAGACAAGGGTTGGCAAATTGCCGCGCGCGGACATGAGGAGACCGGCGTTTTGCCCGTGGTGATGGGCGGCGATTTTGACGCATATTGGGCGTCAACAGGCGTAAACATAGGCAAAGCGGGGCTACGCGCAGGCTTGTTTCATGCGACCACGGGCTATTCATTGCCCGATGCGGTGCGGCTGGCCGTGACCATAGTGAAACTGGTCGATTTTCCTCCACAGGCCTTTGCCGCCGCTCTAAAATCAACGGCGCGCGCGGGCTGGCGGCGGAACGGTTTCTACCGAATGCTCGACACAATGTTGTTCCGCGCAGCAGAACCAGGGCAGCGGTATAAAGTGCTCGAACGTTTTTACCGGTTGTCGCCCGCGCTGATCGGGCGCTTCTATGCCGGACAGTCAACAACATTCGATAAGATTCGCGTCTTGTCGGGCAGGCCGCCTGTCCCTATCTGGGCTGCAATGCGTGCGCTATTGGGCGCGCGATCAGTAAGGCCACCCTCTTGAAAAAAGCAGTAGTTATCGGCGCGGGTTTTGGCGGAATTGCTCTTGCCATTCGTTTGCAATCTGCCGGCATTGAAACAACACTCATTGAATCACGCGATAAACCCGGCGGGCGCGGCTATTATTGGGAAAAGGACGGCTTTACATTTGACGCCGGACCCACCGTCATCACCGACCCCGATTGCCTCCAACAGCTATGGGCCTTGTCTGGCCGCGCCATGGCGGACGATGTTGAATTGATGCCTGTTAAGCCATTCTACCGGCTCAACTGGCCCGACGGTACCAATTTCGATTATTCCAATGATGAAGCTGATCTGCGCAGTGAGATTGCCAAACTCGACCCAGCGGACATTGCGGGTTATGAAAAATTCCTCGCTTATTCGGCCTATGTTTATGAAGAAGGCTATAAGAAACTAGGAACGGTTGCCTTCCTCGATTTCAAATCGATGATCACCGCCAGCCCCGCACTTGCCAAAGCACAAGCATGGCGTTCGGTCTATTCGATGGTGTCGTCATTCGTCAAAAACGAAAAACTGCGTGAGGTGCTGAGTTTCCACACCTTGCTCGTTGGCGGCAATCCGATGAAGACCAGCGCTATTTATGCGCTGATCCATAAGCTTGAAAAAGATGGCGGCGTCTGGTTTGCCAAAGGCGGCACAAGCCGTCTGATCGCAGGCATGATCACCCATTTTGAACGCTTGGGCGGTGTCGTGCGGTTGAATGACGCGGTTGAAGAAATTGAAATGCTCGGCGAAAAGGTCGTGGGTGTGCGAACCAAAAGCGGCTGGCGCACCTATACGGATGCCGTCGCATCGAACGCCGATATCGTCCACACCTACCGCGACCTGATGCCCCATTCGGTGCGCGGTAAAAAAGCGGCGCAGGCCTTGCTCAAAAAACAGTATTCGCCGTCGCTGTTTGTTGTCCATTTTGGTATTAAGGGCGCTTGGCCGGGCATTCCCCACCATATGATCATGTTCGGCCCGCGCTATGCCGGTTTGCTCAAGGATATTTACGACCACGGCATTTTGTCAGAGGATTTCTCGCTTTATCTCCACCACCCGACCGTCACGGACCCCAGCATGGCACCCGAAGGGTGTTCAACCTTTTATGTCTTGTGTCCAGTGCCGCATATGGGGCAATTCCCTGCCGATTGGGACGGCCATGTTGGCGAAACACTTAAAGAGCGCATCCTCGACGAAATCCAGAAACGTTTCATCCCTGACATTCGCGACCGGATCATGACCGAATTCTATTATGCGCCCACTGATTTTGGACGTGATCTGAACGCGCATCTGGGCAGCGCCTTCAGTCTGGAGCCACTGCTGACGCAGAGCGCTTGGTTCCGTGTCCACAACCGTGATGATAAAATTCCCAACCTCTATTTTGTTGGCGCAGGCACACATCCCGGCGCAGGCATTCCCGGCGTCGTTGGCAGCGCGAAAGCAACGGCGGCACTGATGCTGGAGGATTTGCGGTGATGAAACGCATCGCCGTCTATTGCGGGTCCGCAACCCCGGCTGATCCGGTCTATATTGACTGCGCGCGCATGGTTGGCCGCACCCTTGCCGAACGCGGGATCGGGGTCGTTTACGGCGGCGGAAGATTGGGCCTGATGGGGGCCGTCGCCGATGCCGCGCTGGATGCCGGCGGCGAAGTCATCGGGATTATTCCAGAAGCACTCAAAGACGCAGAGGTTGCGCATCTGGGCTGCACCGCGCTCCATATCGTTCCCAATATGCACGTCCGCAAAGCCATGTTCACGGACTTGTCGGACGGCTTCATTACCATAGCCGGCGGGGTCGGGACGATGGATGAATTGTGGGAAGCGGTCAGCTGGGCCCAGCTGGGATATCACCAAAAACCCGTCGGACTGCTCAATGTTGCGGGCTATTTCGACCATCTGATCGCCTTTGCCGCGCACATGGCGACGGTCGGGTTTGTGCGGCCACAGCATCAGAATATCCTGATTGTTGATGACGATCTGGACGCGTTGCTTGCCAAGATGCAATCCTATCAACCACACAAAACCATTTTCGCGATGAAAGCACAGGATTTGTGACACAGGCCCGCGCCGCTCTTGTCATCGCGGCGCAAGACAGCATTGCACGCGGATCAAAATCCTTTGCGCTGGCCAGCCGTTTGTTTGACCGTCAAACCCGTGAACGCGCATGGCTGCTCTATAGCTGGTGTCGCAAGTGCGATGACATTGCTGACGGCCAAGACCACGGCGGCGCGCTGACGGTGGTGGAGAATCCGCAGGAGCGATTGGCCTTCATCCGCGACATGACCGAACGTGCGCTTGCGGGCGACGTGACTGGTGACCCCGCCTTTGACGCACTGGGACTGGTCGTTTCCGAATGCGCCATTCCCCACCAATGGCCGCGCGATTTGGTGCATGGATTTGCGATGGATGCCGACGGGTTCAGCCCGCGCCGCGAAAGTGATCTGCTGACCTATTGCTATCATGTTGCCGGGGTCGTTGGCCTGATGATGGCGGTGGTGATGGGGGTTGACCCTGATGACAAAGATACGCTCGACCGCGCCTGTGATTTGGGATTGGCGTTCCAACTGGCCAACATTGCGCGCGATGTTGGTGAGGATGCTGCCGCTGGCCGCTGCTATCTGCCCGAGGAATGGCTGGTTGAGGCGGACATTCCGCCGGGTGAACATATGAAGCCGCATTATCGGTCACGCCTTGCCGATATTGCCTGGTGGTTGGCGGATATGGCGCAGGATTACGGCGCCAGTGCGCGGATCGGCGCGGCCAAACTCCCCTTCCGGTCACGCTGGGCCGTGCTGTCCGCAGCGGGTATCTACGGTGATATCGCCCGCGAAGTCGCCGCGCGCGGGCAAGCGGCCTGGGATCATAGGGTTTATACGACCAAGCGGGATAAGCTTGGCTGGGTTGTCAAAGCATTTGGTCAGGCATCACGCTCAACGCCTATATCCCTCGGCCGAGAGGGGCTATGGAGCCGACCGGTTCTCTAACACCTACATTCCCACGCCGCTGTAATTCGGCCTTCAATGCCTCAGGCTTTGGCGCCCACAAGAAGCCATAACTGACCGTCCCGTGTTTGGTTTCAACCACATGGTGCAATCGGTGCGCCTGAATGATCCGCTTCATATAATTGCTTTTGGGGATGTAGCGGTGGTTGAGGCGTTTGTGGACGATCACATCATGAAACCCGAAATAAATTGCGCCGTAGGCCGCAATGCCAGCCCCAATCCAAACTGCTCCTGTACCCCAGTTTGCTTGAACCCCTCCGTAAATCAGCGTGATAGAGGGCAGCGCGAAAATCACCGCATAGAGATCATTAAGCTCCCAGCGGCCAGTGCGCGCGCGGTGGTGGCTTTCGTGCAGAAACCAGCCTATCCCGTGCATGACCCAACGGTGCATGACATAAGCAAAACCCTCCATCAGCAAGACGGTAAGCAGAAACAGCGCGGGTCCAATCCAAAAGTTCATGAACATTTCTATACACGCTTGTTCATCTTATCGTCACCATCAATCGACCAAAGGCAATTTTAAGCAGGTCGGGGCTATTTACGGGACAGCACCCTAGCTTCGACCTGTTATCCTTATCCGTTGGAGCAAAGCAATGTTATTGCGCCAGTTTTTAGCATTTTTGGCCATGGCAAGCGTGTCCGCCTGCGCGACGCCAGAGGCGCGATTGCGCACCGGCTTGATGTCAGCCGGGATTGGCGCTGCCCAATCTGCGTGCATGGCCGACCGAATGAATGACAAATTATCACTGTTCCAACTCAAACGACTCGCTTCTTTGGGATCTCTGAAGGAAAAACGTGCTATATCACTGTCGATTGCCGATTTTCTCCACAAAGTACGCGCGCTTAAAGATCCTGAAATCCTTGGTGTGACGTCGAAAGCGGCGTTAACCTGCGCGATTGACCGTTAGAAGACTTTCCAAGGCGCGCGCGCTGTGCTTTAGGCCCTTCATCCATTGATGTAAGGAACAGCCAGCACCATGAACATTCACGAATATCAAGCCAAAGACCTGCTTGCAAAATTTGGTGTGCCTGTTCCTATTGGTTATGCCGCGATGAGTGTTGACGAAGCGGTAGCTGCTTCTGCCAAACTCCCCGGCCCACTTTATGTGGTCAAAGCACAAATTCATGCTGGTGGCCGCGGCAAAGGCAAATTTGTTGAACTGTCACCAGAAGCCAAAGGCGGCGTTCGCCTTGCCAAATCAGCAGAGGAAGTACGCGCGGCGGCAACCGACATGCTGGGCAACACATTGGTCACAATTCAGACCGGCGCAGCGGGCAAACAGGTCAACCGTCTATACGTCACAGACGGCGTCGATATTGCCAAGGAATTCTACCTCGCCCTTCTCGTCGACCGCGCATCCAGCCGGATTGCAGTTGTCGTTTCGACCGAAGGCGGGATGAACATTGAAGATGTGGCGCACAATACGCCCGACAAAATCCACACCATCACCATTGACCCTGCCACAGGCATCATGCCGCATCACGGGCGTGCAGTTGCCGCCGCCCTCGAACTGACAGGCGATCTGGCCAAACAAGCAGCCAATGTCCTTGCCAAACTGTATGATGCGTTCCTCGGCACAGATGCTGAACAGATTGAAATCAACCCGCTTGCCGTAACCGATGATGGCAAGTTGCTCGTGCTTGACGCAAAAGTCAGCTTCGACAGCAATGCCATGTTCCGCCACAAGGATTTGGTCGAACTGCGCGATTTGACCGAAGAAGATGCAGCAGAAGTGGAAGCATCGAAATATGATCTCGCTTACATCAAACTCGATGGCAATATCGGCTGCATGGTCAACGGTGCTGGTCTTGCCATGGCGACGATGGACATTATCAAACTGAACGGTGAATTCCCCGCCAACTTCCTTGATGTCGGCGGTGGCGCGACCACCGAAAAGGTGACAGCAGCCTTCAAAATCATCCTGCAAGACCCCGCCGTCAAAGGCATTCTCGTCAACATCTTCGGCGGGATTATGAAATGCGACATCATCGCCGACGGAATTGTTGCGGCAGCCAAGGAAGTAAACCTGTCCGTGCCATTGGTCGTGCGCCTTGAAGGAACCAACGTACAGCAGGGCAAGGACATCCTTGCCAATTCTGGTCTACCAATCGTTGCTGCCAATGATTTGGGGGATGCCGCGAAAAAGATTGTCGCAGAGGTGCGGCGCGCGGCGTAACACCTCTTGCCAAAACACAAAAATTTGTGCAGTGCGGCGCAAAGTTGACGTAAACGTTAAGTGAATCGCGAAAGGGAATATGCGATGAAAATTCTGGTCCCCGTTAAACGGGTCATTGATTATAACGTAAAACCACGGGTGAAGCCCGATGGTAGCGGTATTGACCTTGCAAACGTGAAAATGAGCATGAACCCGTTTGATGAAATCGCGGTTGAAGAGGCGCTGCGCCTGCGTGAAAAAGGTGTTGCGACCGAAGTGATCGCAGTGTCGATCGGCGAACAGAAATGCCAGGAAACCCTTCGCACCGCGCTCGCCATGGGTGCGGACCGTGCGATCCTGATCGTGTCTGAAACCGATGTTGAGCCTTTGGGCGTTGCCAAACTGCTTGCCGCTGTGGTTGCGGCGGAAGCACCCGGCCTTGTCATCCTTGGCAAACAAGCCATTGATGATGACAGCAACCAGACTGGACAGATGCTGGCCGCACTGACCGGGCGGCCGCAAGGCACCTTCGCGTCCAAGGTTGAAGTTTCGGGCGACACTGTTGCTGTGACCCGCGAAGTTGACGGCGGGTCCGAAACTGTCTCGCTCAAACTGCCCGCAATTGTTACCACGGACCTCCGGCTTAACGAACCACGCTATGCGTCGCTGCCCAACATCATGAAGGCAAAGAGCAAGCCAATGGATCAAAAAACACCCGCTGATTACGGTGTTGACGTGTCGCCGCGCCTTAAAACGCTTAAAGTCACTGAACCGGCCTCACGCGTTGCAGGCATTAAGGTTGCAGACGTTGACGCGCTGGTCGCGAAACTAAAAGATATGGGAGTGGCAGCATGAGCGTTCTCGTTTGGGTAGAACATGACAACGCGGTCGTAAAAGACGCAACCCTCGCCGCCGTCACAGCGGCTGGAAAATTGGGTGAAGTCCATGCACTCGTTGCAGGCAATGGTTGTTCAGCCGTGGCAGACCAAGCCGCCAAAATTGCTGGCGTTTCCAAAGTGCTTCTCGCCAATGATGGCGCTTATGCCAATGCGCTCGCTGAAAATGTCGCACCTTTGGTTGTCGGTTTAATGGCGGGATATGACGCGTTCGTCGCGCCTGCGACATCAACCGCAAAGAACATCGCCCCGCGCGTTGCCGCCTTGCTCGATGTGATGCAGATCAGCGAAATATTGTCCGTTGAAAGTGCCGACACCTTCACGCGGCCCATTTATGCAGGCAACGGCATTGCCACCGTGCAGTCGAGTGACGCAAAAAAAGTCATCACTGTGCGCGGGACAGCCTTTGCCAAAGCCGAAACGTCTGGCGGTTCGGCAAGCGTTGAACCCGTTTCTGGCAGCGGCGACGCAGGCCTGTCAAACTTTGTTGGTGCAGAAATTTCCAAGAGCGAACGCCCAGAGTTGACCAGTGCAAAGATCATTGTATCGGGGGGGCGCGCGCTTCAGAACAGTGAAAATTTCCACAGCATCATTGAACCGCTGGCGGATAAACTGGGCGCAGGCGTCGGCGCATCGCGCGCGGCGGTTGACGCAGGCTATGTCCCCAACGATTATCAGGTCGGCCAAACCGGCAAGATCGTCGCGCCAGAAGTCTATATCGCCATTGGTATCTCCGGCGCGATTCAGCATCTTGCGGGCATGAAAGACAGCAAAACGATCATTGCCATCAACAAGGATGAAGATGCCCCAATTTTTCAGGTGGCCGACATCGGGCTGGTCGCAGATCTGTTCAAAGCCGTGCCGGAGTTGACGGGGAAGCTTTAAGGGGTTTCGATCAAAGTCTGCCTTGAGTGATCGAAGAGTGGTACTTTGATCGAGATTTGAGATAGAAAGGGCGGTCAGCGATGGCCGCCTTTTTGCGTTAGCCTATACCAAGTTCTGCCAACAATGCTGATACATCAACTGAAGCAGCTTTTGTTGTTCGCTTACGGGCCAATTTCGGGTCTTTTAATTCTTCAAGCGGAATTAGCGAACCATCTCGTATCACATACCATTGCCTATACGCGCTTAAAGACTTTAGTTTGCCTCCACTATTCATGTGGCCATGCCGCCATTGGTATAAGTGCATTGCTGGTGCGATTGAGCTGCCACGAGATGGCAGGATCTTCTTATTTTCAACGTAGAGACCATCCGCTTTAATCTCAGCTATACCATGTGGCTTCTGACTGCAGTCATTTGGCTTCGAAAGATAAAGATAGAGCTTCTCGCCGACAGGAAGCCTGACACCTTGCCCAAGATCAACCAACGGTGGTTGTGCTGGCCCCTCGAATTTGAGAGGTTTCTTGGTGATAATGCGTAAAAGAATATCATTTTTGGTCTCATCCGGATCAAATCTGTGAGCCTCAATCATACAGGCTACTTCTTGCGACAGGCCGACATATTCTGGAAATATCATATTCTCCATCCTTATATAAGTTACTTATTAATCATATAAGCAGCTTATATAAATGTCAATTGCCTTTAGCTCCGAAAGAGTAAAGCATAGACAAACCACCTTAGTTGAATTACAATGTAATTCACAAGGAGACTCAATCATGACTGCCAATGCACTCGTTCAAACGCGCATCAACGGAGCGGTGAAGGATGAAGCGTCTGCTGTACTTGCCACGATGGGGCTTACGGTGTCTGATGCTGTGCGTCTGATGCTGACTCGCGTGGCGCATGATAAGGCTTTACCGTTTGAGCCGTTAAGGCCTAACGCAGAAACGATTGAGGCTATGCAAGAGGCCCGTAGCGGCAAATTGAAGGGCTATCCGGACTTCAAGGCTTTGTTGGCTGATATAGATGCGGACGATTGAACCGACCGGGCGTTTCAAACGTGATCTAAAACGGGAAATGCGGGGCCAGTATAGCCGAGTCATTGCAGACGAGTTGAACGATTTGATCTCACTCTTGGCCAGCGATGCGCTAATCCCCGCTCGTCACCGCGATCACGCGCTTAGCGGAAATTGGAAAGACCATCGTGACTGCCATGTAAAACCTGACCTTGTCCTAATTTACCGCATGCCAGATGATGAGACATTACAGCTTGTCCGATTAGGCTCTCACGCGGTATTGGGCTGGTAAAAGCGCAACACCGCCCATCCCGCAACCGCTGACAAGAGTGATCCCATCAACACCCCGACCTTCACCGCGTCGCCCAATGCCGCATCTGCAAATGCCAACCCACCGATAAACAGGCTCATCGTAAAACCGATCCCGCACAGCAATGCCACGCCGTAGATTTGGGGCCAGCTTGCGCCAATTGGGCGCTGGGCCCAACCACATTTGACCGCGATCCACACACTGCCAAATATCCCGACCTGTTTGCCGATAAAAAGCCCCAGCGCGATGGCGAGGGGGAGCGGGGCGAACAGGCTGACGCCGCCGAGCATGACGCCCGCATTGGCAAACCCGAACAGCGGCACGATGCCCCAAGCAACGGGGCGTTGCAACGCATGCTCCATGCGGTGGAGGGTCGAATCCTCTGCGTCGGGCGCGCCTTTTGTGACACGCACAGGAACCATTATCGCGGCGAGCACCCCCGCCACCGTCGCGTGAACACCTGACATCAGCACCGCGAGCCACAGCAGGACAAAGGCTGCATAATAGGGTGCGGTTCGTGTCACACCCGTGCGGTTCATCGCGAATATGATGCCCAGGATCACCAACGCCACCAATACCGCAGCGCCGCTGATCGCATCACTATAGGCCAGCGCGATGATAACAACTGCGCCCATATCATCGACAATCGCCACAGTCGTCAGGAACAATTTGAGCGAAGCCGGCGCGCGGCTGCCGAGCAATGCCAACACACCAATCGCAAAAGCAATGTCGGTTGCAGCTGGGATCGCCCATCCGCGCAACAGGGCGCTGTCCCCGCGCGTGACCATAAGATAGACGAGCGCCGGGGTCACCATCCCTGCTACCGCTGCAATCACTGGTAAACGTCGGTCTGCCCATGTCGATAAATGTCCGTCGACAAATTCACGCTTGATCTCCAACCCAACAAGCAGGAAAAACACAGCCATCAGCGCGTCATTGATCCAGTGGTGCAGCGACAGCGGGCCAATTTTGATGTGGAGAATCTGGAAGTAAGACTCCGCAAACGGGCTGTTCGCGACAAGCATCGCCAGACTGGCGGCAATCATCAGCAGGATACCGCCCGATGCTTCACTGTTCAGAAAATCACGCAGTGCTGATCTTGGTTTGGTTGCAATCACTTCATTCCCCGCGTCACCGCACCGTGAACAGCACCTGATCCATCACCTTGCCTGAAATATCCACCAATACCAAGCGGTGCGCACCTGGGGCCGCAATGATAAGTGGTTTGGCATCTGCCGCCCCCAAATCGCGCTTGTCGAGCAGCAACCGGTGACCCGCTACTGCGCCTGACACGGCGACGCTCATCCGCTGACGGTCAAGCGGAATATCGGGATCAAGCGCAAAGATGCTGCCCGAAACGGGATTGGTGATGCGCGGGCGGCGTGCTTCTGGCGGCGCTGCACCCTGCACATTTTGTCCCATACCGGTCAGGAACCAGTCCCGGCGCGGCGCTTCAATTCCGGCGTCAAAACGGACCTGTCGTTCTTCAATACCAGCTGGCATTTCGGGCGCGTGGCCCGGCCGGTCACGGTGGATCGCCATCATCACATCCCGCCAAATCGGGGCTGCACCTGATGTTCCGGACACAGCTTTCATGCTGTCCCCTTCCAAATTTCCAACCCACACCGCAACGGTGTAACGGTCAGAATAACCGACGCACCAATTGTCGCGCATCGCCTTTGACGTGCCAGTTTTAACCGCCGCCCAGAAAGGAAGCTTGAGCGCGCTATCAAGTCCAAATGTGGTCGCGCGCGCAACTGGGTCGGCCAGAATGTCCCCGACCATCCACGCCGCTTGACCACTGAGCACGCGACGGGAATCAGGATACGGATCATCCGCCTTGATCCTGAGCGCACTCCACATGCCACCAAGCGCTAAGCTGCGATACGCTGCGGCTTGTTCAAGCAGAGTGACTTCGGCAGATCCCAGTGCCAGCGAAAATCCGTAATATTGTCCGTCTTCGGTCAAACCGCGATAGCCGCTGTCCCACAGCCGATCCCGAAACGCCTCGGTTCCCGCTATCATCAATGTCCGGACCGCAGGAACATTGAGCGATGCGGCAAGCGCGTGACGCACCGAAACAGGCCCCTTGAACGCGCGGTCATAATTTTGGGGCACATAAAGCCCTGATGCGGTGTCCAGTTGAACTGGCGAATCGTCAAGGATGGACGCTGGGGTCAGATAGCCTTTCTCAATCACCTGCGCGTAAAGAAACGGCTTTAGCGTTGACCCCGCCTGTCGGTAGCCGCTGGCTCCGTCGACGTGTGCGGCAGTCGAATCTCCGCCAATACCCCCAACATAAGCCAGGACGTCACCCGTCATATTGTCAACGACAACCACTGCGCCGTCACGGGCGCGGTCTCGCCCCAACCCTTGCATCTGACGGCGCAGCGCGGTGTTGGCGATGGATTGGATGGCAGCATCCAGCGTTGTTTTGATCTTCATCCCCGGCGCTGTCAGCAGCTTTGCCGACAAATGCGGCGCGAGACCGGGATCAAGCGCGAGGGTGCGCTGCATGCCCAACATCATGCCCGTCGCGGCGCGCAGCGCAGAACATTCAGAAACAGGTGCGAGCCGACACGCACGCTTTGCGACTGCATCAGCTGTTGCCGTCGGAGCGGGTAAAAGTGCTGTGATCAGCACTGCATCTTGGGGTGAAAGTGCGTCGGGTGATTTTGCAAACAAACCAAGCGCGGCCGCCCCTATACCCTGTGCCTCGCCCCTGAACCCCGCAAGGTTCAGATAGCCTTCAAGGATTTCATCCTTTGACCAAAGGCCATCAAGTGCCATCCCAGCGCGTATTTGGCGCACCTTGTCGATCCAGCTGCGGCTGCCCGGATTGGCGAGGTCAGACGAGAGGAAGCCTGCGACCTGCATCGAAATCGTGCTCGCCCCGCGTGAACGGGTGCCATCAAAGCGGGATTTGACGGCACTGCCTATCGCTAACCAGTCGACGCCGCCGTGTGACCTGAACCTTCTATCCTCTGCAGCCATAACCGTTGTGATCACAGGCGCTGCAATGTCATCAATGGGAACCCACGCCAAACGCCGCGTGTGGAAATCAACCCGCATAGAATCGATCAGTTGGCCATTGCGATCATAAAGCCAAGATTCACTAGGTTTCCACGCCGCACGCACATTTTTATAGGTCGGCAGCGTGGGAGGCAGCGTGAGGAACCAGAGGATCACCAGCAGTATCCCCGCAATTGCCGCGATCCATAATCTCCACATTTTGAGTTTATGGACCCCCGCACGCGCGAGGATGACAGGCGACACGTTCACCGCATCGCCACAGTCACCGATTGATTGGGAGCCTGTGCTCTGATGTCCGGAGAATACATGGCCTCTACCCGCGTCGGCGGCAGCGAAAATTGGCCACTACCATTCAAACGCATGGCATATTCAACAACGAAGCGCCCCTCAGGAACCCATTCGAAATAGCCGCGCCATGCATCCTTTCCACGCTCAATATAGGAAGGTTGTGCGCCTGATCCGCCCGATGCAGCCGCCGCCAACAAGGCCGATTGCCCGCCCAGATTACCAATGATTGTTGCGCCTGGTGGCACCGGATCATTCACAACCACCCAGTTGCGTCCGACCGTCGCATCAACTGTGATACGGATTTTGAGGACGTCACCGCGCGTCAGATGATCCTTATTGGCTTGGCTGATAACACTCACAGTCTTGGTGAGCTTATATCCTGCAAAAAGCGGTTTGGTGAGAGGGACAGCCGCCGAAAGCGAAACCATTGCCCACGGCCCAGCACCGCCGGTCTGACGCAAGAGCAAAGGTGTTTTGGCCATTGGCAAGGCAAGGCGCAGCGGCGACGCATCCGATGCCATGGGCCATCCCTGCGTTTTCACTTCACTGCCAAGGCTAACAGTTGTCAGGCCTGTCACAGCACTGGCAGGGTAACGTTTGGCGAATTTACGTGCAGCGATTGTGCCCCACGCATTGGCTGTTGTCGTGTCCCAATGCCCGCGCTGTTGACGCAGGGCGACCCCGACCATCATCTTGGCCTCATCATCGCTCCAGCCTGGCCGCCCCAACGCTGCTAACAGCGCTTTGATGGCCATTTCGTCACCAGAACTCATCATCCACCACGGTGCGCTATCGCGGTCTGTCAGATCAAGTCGCGACCCTTCATATACAATCCGCTGCCGCAGCGCCGCTTCTGCTGCAGTGCGCAGCGCCGTGTTCGCGCCCTTGGTGCGGTCAATGATCGTCAACCACTCAGCCAATGTTGTCGTTGTCATATCAGCGGGCGCCAAACCAATTTGCCCCAGCATGGCCGGGGTAGAGGCCCCATTTCTGGCCAAGGCGGCAAGCGCCGAAACACGGATCGCCCGATCATCACCACCCCAAGGATAAGAACGCCGCAAACGGCCATCGACAACCGCTTTCATTGCGCCCAGCATTTTGGTGCGGGACGCATCAGGAATGATGAAGTCCGATTCGGCGGCCACTGACAAGATATAAGCTGTCAGCGCATCAGATCCACGCAGATCTGCCATTGGCCAATAGCGCAGCAGACCGTCATTATCGAGATAGGCTGGGATCATTGCGGCCAACCGATCCCATCCCGCGCCGTCCCCCATCACCACAAGGCGTGATGTTTGCTGTTCAAAGCAGTTATAGGGATAGACCGACATATAGGCGCGAACCCCTGAAAGTGGTGGCGCAAGTGTGTCACTAAGTTTTACATCGACAAATCCGGTCCCCACCAAAGCCCCTTCCGGAGCCATTAGCGGGATGCTTGTATTCGCGCCCACCCGCGTCAACGTTGCCGCCCAGACTTCAACCGGCACCGCAGGTATAACATCCTGCGATATAGCCAGACTATCAACAGCTTTGCCTGTTGATGATTTGGCGTCGACCACCCAATCAAGTTTAGTCACGCCCTCTGGTGCTTTCAAATTCCACGTTACGGGCACTGTGCCTCCGGCCGGAATATCAACGGTTAATGCATCGCCGACCGCCATAGTTGGCGTTACTTTGACGGTAGCCGTCACCTTCATTGGCTTGTCAGAAGCGTTGCGCAGCGTGAAGCTCGCCCCAAAATTATCCCCTGTGCGCACGAGTGGTGGAATGCCTGAAAAGATCGTTAGATCCTGACCAGTGCGGATGCTGGTTTGACCCGTGCCAAACAGGCCTGCCCCACTGTTGGCAATGGCAACGATACGAAACGACGACAGCGCATCAGAAAGTTGAACTGGAACCGTGGCACGACCCTTGGCATCTAGCGCAACCCGCCCTTTCCAGAGCAGCACCGGCCGAAAATCATCGCGCGTCGCCGCTGACACGTCACCACCTCCGCCGCCGCCGATTTCAACAGCCTTCTTTCCGTAGTGTCGCTTGCCTACAACCTGTGTCTGCCCAGTCGATGTCAACACTGACAAAGGCCTTTCGCCCATCATCGCATCAATCAGTTGCCAACTTTTATTGGGGGAGAGTTGCAACAGAGCCTCATCCACCGCAGCGAAAGCAATTTCAGCTGATTTGGCAGGTTTGCCGCCGGGTACTGTTACCTGCACATCAACTGTGGCGGTTTCGCGGACTGCATATTTTGCTTTATCGGTGCTAACCTTCACCCCCAGCTGATAGCCTTCCCAACCGACCTTCACTTGCGCCATCCCAATCCGGTAACTGGGTTTGGCAAGATCGACGAGCGCCGTGGGTTCATAGCCGTCCTTGCTCAGGAATGGCAGATTCCAATCGCGAGCAATCTTTGCTGTCCAGAGCTTGAATCCTCCGATGCGACCACGCACCGCCATAACCGATACGAAAACATCTGGCGCATAAGCCGCTGGCATCGGTACGCTCACCACGGGGTCTTTCCCGGATAATTCAGTGACAAAGCTCGACAGCACACCTTCACGTTCAACTGTGACAAGTGCTGTCGCTGTGCGGAACGGCATCCGCACTTGAAATTTGGCTGTCTCGCCCGCTTTATAGGATTTAGCTTCCGGTATCAGATCCATACGATCGCCGTTATCGCCGCCAAACCACCATTCATCCGTGCCAGCCAACCAAACAGAGCTGACCGCGCGCGCAAGATTTCCGTCGCCGTCTCTGGTCGTGGCCACGACGGTCACTTCTCCTGATACACCAGGTGCCATCGCACAGCTTGCTACCCCTGCTTTATCGGTTGTAACTGTGCACCCGCCGGCAATGCGCGTGGTTCGCATCTGATTGTCATACGCATAAAAACCACCAATTAAGCGCCGTCTGGCGGTCAAAATTTCACGGCTAAACAATTGTACAGAAACGGTTTTACCACGCAACGGTGCGCCATCTGCATCCAGCGCCACAAATTTCAGACGGAGATCATCATCACGCATCATCCAGCCGTCCGTCTTTATTCCCAAACGCACTGCGGAGGGGAGCAAAACAATGTTGCGGCTGGCCGTCAAGGTTTCACCATTGGCATCCTGATAGTCCATTTCGACTGACATCAGCGTGTCGTTTTCGATGGCTTGAGCAATATCGACACTGGCTTTTCCGGTGCCATTGCCACCCAATGTGACTGGCAATGTTTGCGACAGCGGCAAAGGGAGGTCCGCCTCTTCATTGTCCCCGTTCAGAGGCGTCGTACCTTCAACAATCTTACCCCCGCCAAAACTCCATCCCTCATAGCCTGCCGGGCTGACATCAACCGTGGAATAGGCGGTCCGGATATTGACCGGAAGATTGGCCGCGGGCCCACCCGACAAATAAGCCACAAACAGGTCAAGCGGCACTTGGGAAGGACGCACAAGCCCCTCCTTGGGGCCAGATATTGTGGCGCGCATGGTCGGCAGGCGATATTCATCGACGCGGAAGGTTTGGCTGAGATAAATCGTGTTTTTGCCTGCCTTAATCGACAATCTGTAATCGCCCATCGGCGCACCCATCGGCGCGGCCCAGCTGGTTTCTGCAATACCGTCATTCCCCATGATCACGGGCAATTCAAATTCTGTCCCTGACCCGCTGTGAGAGAGTTTGAGCGTCCCCGAAAACCCCGGCGCAAAGCTAAATCCGCCAGCAACAGGGCGGCGCATGATGTGCTTCATGTTGACCGTTTCCCCTTGGCGAACAAGCGTACGATCAAACACGGTGTGGATAATATCTTCGGGGTCGGACCATCCATAAGGAAGATCAAAATCATAGGGGCGGATGCCGTCACCCCAATCGGTGAGTGTGAAGCTAAAATCTCCTGCGGCGCGGGCCGATACCATCAATGACCCTACATTCCCATGATCACAGCTGGTTGAAGTTTCCGGCGCTGGAATAGCTGTCACGATCAGCCGACCAACCTTATCACTTGTCCCTCGCGCGATTTGCCGCCCTGAACAGCTATCGGTTACACGGATGTCTGCACCAGCGACCGGTTTTGCGCCGTCTAATGTGGTCACCCAAGCCAGCGATTTTTCTCTGCCCCATTTGAAATGCACGGCCATATTGGTCACCAATGCGCCAGCAACAACATAACGCGGCGCATCACGCCCCAAAAGAGCCCGGCCAAGCGCGGGACTGGCAAGTTCCACCACATAGAATCCGGGCTGTTTGAAAGGAATGCCAACCACTTCAAACGCTTTGCCGCCTGCTGGCAGGTCAAGCTTTATCCCTTGCCCTGCCCCGCCCAGCAAAGAAGCAGCGCCGCGATAATTGACTGTGACTTTCTTGCCGTCAATCTTCTCTTCTCGGGTGTCACTGTCATCATGAGCATCAATATCACGCAACCATTTGGCAATTTCACCGTCAGAAGCATCAATGCGCAGCATGTCCCCAGACACGCTTTTGACTTTTTGTACCAAGCCCGCCTCAACAGCACGCACTGTCACAGGCAAAATACCGCCCTCATTGGCTTCGATAATACCAAAGGGCGCGGCAAATTTGATCAGCGGTGGCGCTTCATCAATCCGCACCTCCAGCGGAAAGCGTTGGGCGTTGGCAAGGCCACGTCCACTTTCATCCACCACCCCATTTGGCATCATCAGAATCGCTTTTGTGCCCGCGGGAAGCGGCCCATTGAATGTCACATCCGACAGCGTTGAAGCGCCTTTGTCATCTGCATTGAATGTAGGGGACAATATCGTTCCGTCTGAAAATTTAAGGGTTATTGCCTTTGCAAACTTAACGGGAACAGGAGATGTGAATTCAACGCGGGCATCCTCAACCGGATTGCAGCCCGCCTGTGGGTTGACACGGCGGCACGCCCACCGCGCGGTGAATGCCTTACGCACGCTAAAGTCATAGCGCTGATCACGCCCTGACAAACGGCCGTCGCTGCTTGCAATGTCCTTGCCCCACACCAGAGCGACATCGCGCCCTGGAGGAAGTGGACGGCGACATTTGACTGCCGCTACGCTCGCCAAAACAGCGGCACGTTCTTTTACAGTGGCAGGAATGACACGAGGAAGTCCGGCATTTTCAAGAAAGTTACGGGAATCCCAATGCTCTTCGCCCAAATCCATCAGCAACTTTGATGCTACGCCATCTGGCAAAACATCCAGAGCAATTTTCTCTCCAATGCCCTCAACGGTGCAATATCCACCGCTGCTGATCGACGCACGTGTTGCTGGCGTATTGGTTGCCACAAGGAAAACCTGATCCTCCTCAATGTCGCCTTCATATTCGCCTGGCAGTACGGCGCGCACGGAAGGACCGCCGGTGTCGATGAGAAAAGTTGT
>JAYUPB010000121.1:0-2593 GCA_043760405.1 Sphingomonadales bacterium | reverse complement strand
GCATAAAGCGGCTGAACATTGCGCAGGGCAGTTTCCCCAGTCGTTGAATAGCGCACGTGCCCGCATGCCACATTGCCTGGCAGACCGTTGATAATCTCGTCCCGGTCAAAATTACCCGCCACATGGCCCATTGCACGGTGGCTGTGAAAATTTACATTGTCCCAACTGGTGATGCCCGCAGCTTCCTGACCACGGTGTTGCAAGGCATGTAACCCTAGGGCGACTATAGCAGAGGCTGTATCAGCGCCCCATATTCCGAATACACCGCATTCTTCGCGGAGCTTGTCGTCGTCAAATGGGTGTGTGGTCAGCATGGGAATCGCCCGATGGTTTCGCTTGGCCGGCCTATAGGGAGGCTAGACCGCTTTGTCTTGTGTTTGTAACAGGAAAGTGTCGAAGGGATTTTGAGTGGCTGAAGATCGCGAAATGGGCAGCGTGCTGTCCCCCAAATATGATGCAGCAGGACTGATAACTGCTGTCGTGACACATGTGGAAACGGGCGAAGTGTTGATGCT
The DNA here is from genome assembly GCA_043760405.1 of Sphingomonadales bacterium. Classification (GTDB taxonomy): domain Bacteria; phylum Pseudomonadota; class Alphaproteobacteria; order Sphingomonadales; family Sphingomonadaceae; genus Aquisediminimonas. The sequence continues at coordinate 2,078 of JAYUPB010000121.1, read as the reverse complement.
TGCACATATGAATGCCGCTGCATTGGCGCTTACCCTTGAAACAAAATATGCCCATTTCTGGTCACGCAGTCGCGCGATGCTGTGGAAAAAAGGCGAAACGTCGGGCAACGTCTTGAACGTAATTGAAGCGCGGATTGACTGCGATCAGGATGCGATTGTGCTTAAATGTCGCCCAGCCGGTCCTGCTTGTCATACCGGAGAAGCAAGCTGCTTTTACCGCAAAATCGAAAATAATATGCTGATACGAGATTGAAAATGCGCAGAGTGCGTAAGGGAATTTCGATTGACGTTGACGTGAGCGTTAATTAAGGCGTTTTTATGGCTAGCACAGCATCACACGCAACCGTTGATATGCCCGATCCGCGCGACCGGCATCAATATTCAATTTCTGACCTGTCAGAAGAATTCAAAATTACCGCGCGCGCGCTGCGTTTTTATGAAGATGAGGGTTTAATCTCTCCCATCAGGCGCGGATTGACGCGGGTTTATACGAAACGCGATCGCGCGCGCATCGCATGGATATTACGCGCAAAACGGGTTGGTTTTAGCCTCACTGAAATTGGAGAACTGATTGATTTGTATGATGTCGGGGATGGTCGCCATACCCAACGTCAGGCAACAATTGAGAAGTGTCAGGCGAGAGTTGACCTGCTAAAAGAACAACGCGTTGATATAGACGCTCATATTGATGAGCTTTCCCGCTTTATTGATGTTGTTAAAAAAGCCGAAGCGGCTGACGCCTGAACCCGGTCCATCGGAGATTATAGAATGCCAATTTATAACGCGCCTGTTCGCGACACCCGCTTCATATTTGACCATGTCATTGGGCTTGAACGCTATACAAACCTGCCCGGATTTGAAAATGCCGGTGCGGATATGGTTGAAGCTGTCCTGACTGAGGGCGGTAAGTTCATGGAAGAGGTGCTATTTCCGCTTAATCAAGTGGGGGACCGTGAAGGCTGCACCCGCCACGCGGATGGATCCGTGACAACACCAACGGGTTTTAAGGAAGCCTATAAGAAATTTATCGAAGGCGGTTGGACAACACTTTCTGCACCCGAAGAATTTGGCGGTCAGGGCCTCCCCCATGTCATTAGCACTGCGATTGAAGAGTTTTTGATGGCCGCCAATGAAGGTTTTGGGATGTATTCAGGCCTCACATCTGGCGCCGTTGCTTCAATTTTGACCAAAGGGTCTGACGCGCAAAAGGCGATGTACGTGCCTAAAATGGTTGCTGGCCAGTGGGGTGGTACAATGAACCTGACGGAACCGCATTGCGGAACCGATTTGGGTTTGATCCGAACGAAGGCTGTTCCGAATGGCGATGGCAGTTATGCAGTGACGGGGACAAAAATTTTCATCTCGTCGGGTGAACATGATCTGACAGAGAATATCATTCACCTTGTCCTCGCCAAAACGCCCGGTGCGCCAGATACCGTAAAGGGTATATCCTTGTTCATTGTTCCTAAGTTCATGGTCAATGCTGATGACACTCTTGGCGATCGTAACGGCGTTACGTGCGGGTCTATTGAACATAAAATGGGCATTCACAGCAATTCGACCTGCGTGATGAATTATGACAGCGCGACTGGTTTTCTGGTCGGAGACGAATTTAAGGGCCTTGCCGCCATGTTCATCATGATGAATGTTGCGCGTTTGGGCGTCGGGGTACAGGGGCTTGCGCAGGGCGATATCGCTTATCAAAATGCCGTACAATATGCCAAAGATCGCAGGCAGGGCCGCGCGCTTACCGGGCCAAAGGATTTAGAAAACAGCGCAGACACGCTCATGGTCCATCCTGACGTGCGCCGTATGTTGATGGAAGGCAAAGCATTGACCGAAGGGCTGCGCGCGCTTTGCCTTTGGGGCGCTTTTCAGGCGGATATGTCGCACAAAGCAGCAACCGAGGAAGAACGGCAAATGGCTGACGATTTGCTGTCATTGCTGACCCCTGTGATTAAAGGATATGGCACAGATAAGGGCTATGAAGTCGCAACCAATGCCCAACAAGTATACGGCGGTCATGGCTACATCGCGGAATGGGGCATGGAACAATATGTGCGTGATGCGCGTATTGC
>JAYUPB010000120.1:0-22581 GCA_043760405.1 Sphingomonadales bacterium | reverse complement strand
TAATGTCATCAACGGCCTCAGCATCCATAATATCAGAACGCTGTTCATAAATGACCTTGCGCTGGTCATTCATCACATCATCATATTCAACAACCTGTTTGCGAATATCATAATTGCGCGCTTCAACTTTTTTCTGTGCCGTCTCAATCGCTTTCGAAAGCCATTTCGATCCAATTGCCTCACCGTCCGCAAGGTTATTGTTCATCATTTTTGAAAATAGCGTGTCAGGACCAAAAATACGCAGCAAATCATCGTCAAGGCTCAAATAGAATTTGGACAGGCCCGGATCGCCCTGACGGCCTGAACGTCCGCGCAGCTGATTATCGATTCGCCGACTTTCATGGCGTTCAGTCGCAAGAACGTAAAGACCGCCCGCATCGAGCACAGCCTGTTTTTCAAGCACGATTTCTGCGCGGATATTTTCAATGCCAGTGTCACGCTTCACACCTTCTTCAACATCTTTCAATTCGTCTTCAATCCGGAAGTCAAGGTTGCCCCCCAACTGAATATCGGTGCCCCGGCCTGCCATATTTGTTGCAATGGTAACCGCCGACTTCCGCCCCGCTTGCGCAACGATATGTGCTTCCATTTCGTGGAAACGCGCGTTCAGAACTTTGTGTGCAACGCCTTCTTTTTCAAGGAATTCAGACAAAAGTTCAGACTTTTCAATCGAAACAGTACCCACCAAAACAGGCTGACCGCCATCCGCCTTTTCCTTAATGGATTTAGCAATGGCGCCAAATTTATCAGCCGTATTTTTGTAAAATTCATCCTCCTCATCAACGCGCTTGACGGGCACATTGGTCGGGATAGTCACGACATTCATTTTGTAGATGTCGAAAAATTCAGGAGCTTCTGTTGCCGCCGTTCCTGTCATCCCCGACAATTTTGGATACATGCGGAAATAATTTTGGAATGTGATAGACGCCAATGTTTGGTTTTCCGGTTCAATCGAAACACCTTCTTTGGCTTCAACCGCTTGATGCAGACCGTCTGACCAACGCCGCCCGTCCATCATGCGACCGGTAAATTCATCGATGATGATAACCTTACCGTCTTTCACAATATAATCGGTATCGGCCTTGAAAATCACATTGGCCTTCAGCGCTTGGTTCAGGTGATGCACCACTTGGGTATTTTCAAAATCATAGAGATTTGCGCCCTCTAAAAGCCCAGCGTCTTCAAGCATGCGTTCGGCGCGCTCTGTTCCGTCTTCGGTGAGGACGATCGTGCGCTGTTTTTCATCAAGTTCATAATCTTCAGGGACGATATTGACGACGATGGCCTGCATTTGTTTGTACAGCTCTGACTTATCGTCGGTCGGCCCTGAAATAATCAGGGGCGTCCGCGCTTCATCAATCAAAATGGAATCGACCTCATCCACAACCGCAAAGCTAAATGGCCGCTGTGCCATTTGTGAGCGTTCATATTTCATATTGTCACGCAGATAATCAAAACCAAGCTCATTGTTCGTCGCATAGGTTATGTCAGCGTTGTAGGCGTCTTTGCGATCCTGATCGGACAAATTTGGTACAACAACGCCGACGCTTAAGCCCAAAAATTTATAGACTTGGCCCATCCATTCGGAATCGCGCGTGGCCAGATAATCATTGACCGTCACGACATGAACACCGTCGCCGGGCAGCGCGTTGAGATAAACCGCGAGCGTGGCGACAAGGGTTTTACCTTCCCCAGTACGCATTTCAGCGATTTCACCGCGATGAAGGACAATCCCGCCGACCATTTGCACATCATAATGACGCTGACCGAGGACGCGCTTTGCCGCTTCACGAACGGTCGCAAATGCTTCTGGCAGCAAATCGTCAAGATCAGAACCATTGGCCAAGCGTTCACGGAACACAGCGGTTTGATTAGACAGTTCAGCGTCGGTCAGCGCCGAAATGGTCGATTCAAAACTATTAATCTTATCAACAATTTTGCCGATAGATTTGACGTAACGGTCGTTTGACGATCCAAAAATGGCTTTCGCAATGCCACCGAGCATGAAATTTGGTCCTGACGTCTGATAGGCAACCGCACAATCCGGCATGAATGCCGTCTCTGCTTGATACCATAATGGTTTCGCGCGATGTAGGGATGGGGGTGCCGATAGTCAATTGAACGGGGCAATTCGGCCTCAAATTAACACTCGTATCCAGCGCAATTTGTGTTAGCATTGCGCGTCTGAACATCGCCAGCGCCATGTCAGGGGGAGTATGTTATGCGTAAATCCATTCTCATTGTATCCGCTTTATCCATTGCCGTGTCTGCGCCGGTCCACGCGCTTGGCCTCGGCGACCTTGCCAAAGTTGTACTGGGTGGAAATTCAGTACTTAAAAAAGGCGAAACCAAATGCGGCGCGTCGCTAGGCCTGACCAATCAAGACTCGCTCACAATGAAAATTGCAGAAAGCGCAGCGAAGAAAGTCCTTTCACCCGTGGAATATCTGGCACTGAACACGGCAAGCGAACAACAAGCGGCCTCGGCGAGTCAGTCAAAAACATTTTGCACCGAAACAAAAGCAAAGAAACCCGGCCTGCTGAAATCCATTGCCAAGGCTGGCAAGAAACTTGCAACCGCTGGAGTTTTGGGCGGAATTTAGGCTCAGACCGAATGCATCTTTATTGAACGGACGGCCTCCACGGTCTAGAGCGATCTTATGACCGACACCAATGTATCCCCGCTTGCACCAGCCACCTTCCCTTCCCTCTCCGCCATAAGTGGGGTGACGTTACACGTGGCGCGGGCGCAGTATAAGAATTGGGACCGCTGTGATTTGACCTTTATCGCGCTCAACGCAGGGACGAGCGTCGCTGGTGTTCTGACCAAAAGCGCGTGCACATCGTCCGAAGTCGATTGGTGCCGCGCGCATTTATCAGGGGGAACCGCGCGCGCATTGGTGGTCAGCGCGGGCAATGCCAATGCCTTTACCGGTCACCGTGGCCGTGCTGCGGTGGAAGCCGTTACGCAGCGCGCTGCCAACCATTTGGCCTGTGCTGTGGGTGAGGTTTTCGTCGCTTCTACAGGTGTCATCGGAGTGCCTTTGCCCATCGATAGGGCTGAGGCGGGGATCGACGCCGCTTACCTGTCCGCTCCGTGCGGGTGGGAGGATGCCGCTGCGACAATTATGACGACAGACACTTTCGCCAAGGCCGCAACGACCAGCGCGATAGTCGATGGTAAAACCGTAAATCTGGTCGGCATTATTAAGGGCAGCGGGATGATTGCGCCTGATATGGCGACGATGTTGGGCTTCATTTTCACCGATGCTGCGGTCTCACCTGCGTTCCTTCAGGACATGTTGTCGGCGGCAAATGTTGAAACATTTTCATGCATCACCGTGGATAGCGACACATCGACCAGCGACACAGTGCTGGCATTTGCCACGGGTGCGGCTGGAAACACACATCTCACCGGGTTTGATGATGCGGGTGCAGACGCCTTCCAATCGGCCTTATCCGATCTTTGCCGTCAACTTGCACATCTGGTTGTGCGCGACGGCGAAGGCGCAACCAAATTTATCACAGTCTCCGTCACTGGTGCAGTCTCCGATGCCAGCGCGCACAGGATCGCAATGAGCATCGCCAATTCACCGTTGGTCAAAACTGCTATTGCAGGCGGCGACGCCAACTGGGGCCGCGTCGTGATGGCTGTGGGTAAGGCCGGTGAACCCGCCGACCGTGACACGCTGTCAATCAGCTTTGGCCATACCCAAGTTGCAAAAGACGGTCTGGTTGTGCCGGATTATGACGAAACCCCGGTGGCCGCCCACATCCAAGGTTCAGAGGTTCATATTGGCGCAGATTTGGGTCTGGGCGCTGGCCGCGCGACGGTGTGGACCTGCGATCTGACCCACGGGTATATCAGTATCAACGCGGATTACCGTAGCTGATGAACTTGATCTCACCGCGCGTCGAAGGCCTGATCCGCCATGTCGCGAATGACATCATCATGCCGCGTTTTCGCAATTTGAACGCTGCTGACATCACAGAAAAATCGCCCGGGGATTTGGTAACAATCGCTGATAGAGAGAGTGAACTGTATCTTTCAGAGGGCCTGTCACGCATCATGCCTGGGGCACATGTGATTGGAGAGGAAGCAACCGCCGCCGACCCCACCGCTCTGGAGGGCATTAATCATGGCAGTGTTTGGGTGATTGATCCCATTGATGGCACCAGCAATTTTGCAGAAGGGAAATCTCCCTTTGGGGTGATGATCGCGCTGCTCAATGACGGCGAACGTATGGCCGGATGGATGTTTGACCCCATCGCGGACCGAATGTGTCGCGCTTTTTCGGGTGGCGGCGCTTATATAAACGGTGAACGGATCACAGCGCGAGAAACCGGCGCGGCTCTTCCGCTTGCTGCTCTCGCCATGCATTTTCTGCCCCCTGAACGCCGTGATGATGTTGCACGCCGTGCCGCCGGGAAATTTGAAATTGTGCCGATCCCGCGCTGCGCAGCGGAACAATATCCGCGTCTTGTGCTCGGACAAAATGACATTGCCCTTTTTGAACGTAGCTTGCCTTGGGACCATGCCGCTGGCGCGTTATTTGTGGAAGAAGCAGGGGGCGTTGTGCGGCGCACAGACGGTAGCGCCTATAAAGTTGGCGACGGCAGAAGCGGCCTTATCGGCGCGGCCTCACCCCGCCTATGGGACAAGGCCGCCGCCGTTTTATTTGGTTAGTTAGTTAGTTAGTTAATCGATCGCAGGGCCAAGGTCATTATTCTCTTCGATACGTAACATGCGAATATCACGAACAGACGGCTTAAACCAATCATATGTGCGCCGAAGTTCTTGAACAACCAACACACAATCAACAGGAGTTACACGTTCATTTCCAAAATAAGTCGAACCTTGCTGCCATTCAAATCCACGAAGTTCAAGGACGCGACGAATATCAGAATAAGCGTTATTCCAGGATGGGTTATGATATGCTGACTGAAGCACAGTAGTATCAAGATCAAAAACTATCGCATACATACGTTCAAGCCCTCTGTTATGTCCGATCATTGTTGCCATAGATTCACCTCTGAGACAGTAATATCTTAAAGCTCGCCTTCTAACCATCCCTTAAGCTGGCTTTTGGGCGCAGCGCCAACTTTGGTCGCTGCGGGCGCACCGTCCTTAAACAGGATCATCGTTGGAATACCGCGCACGCCGTATTTACCCGGCGCATCGGGGTTGTCATCAATGTTGAGCTTCACAATCGTTACCTTGTCGCCCAATTCATCAGATATTTCTTCAAGGCTTGGCCCAATCATTTTGCACGGACCACACCATTCCGCCCAAAAATCGACCAGCACAGGACCGGTTGCGCCCAACACTTCAGCAGCAAAACTTGAATCAGTAACGGTTTTCGTAGCCATGAGAGAATCTCCTTGTTGGTATCAATCTAGGCATCCCATTGACCAATCTCAACCGGCAACGGACAATTTGTCCTGCTGGTCACGATAGCCAGGCTTGTAGGCCTCGAGCGTTGCAGCCGGCAGCTCAATCAGTCGAGGTCCAGTTGTATAGAGCAAAGCAGCACGAATGCGGTGTTGGGGAAAAATACCCGATAGGACGGCCGCATATGCCGCCATTTGCGCTTTGTGATAGGCAGGAACCCGGTTTTCATCATTCGGCACAAAACGGCCCGTTTTAAAATCAACCACAAGCACCTCCGTCTCGTTGACCAGCAACCGGTCAACCGTGCCAGCCACCACCCGCGTGCCAACCACGCCGGCGAGCGGTGCTTCAGCAAGAGCATCTGGTGCGAATATGCCTGCAAAATCGGGGACGTTGATCACCGACAATGCGTCCATAATCAGCTGCGCCCGCGTCGTTGCATCGGAAACCCCGGCGGAAAGTAATAACCACCGTTCAGCAACTGCCTGACGGTCAGCTGATGCAACATCTGGCAGACGTTCAAACAAAGCATGCAGCTGTTTGCCTCGCTCTGCCGCTGCGCGCATTTTAGCATCGGGTGGCGGACTGGTTTCATCGTCAGCTGTTTCAATCGCTGACGGCGCAAGCGGGCGCGGTGGGCGCGCTTCTTCAGGAGCTGGCAGCGATAACCATGCTGGCAATGGGTGAACAGTTACACTTGCGCTTCTTTCGTTTTTTTCGGCCTGTTTTTCTTTTTCCTCATGGGCGATGACGTAGGTTCCTTCAACACATTCAACCCCCATTTGCATCATTGCGGCACCAACACGCATGTGCCAGCTATCGTCACCCAAGCCACCTTTGACTTGTTTTGATGTTATCGCGCCGCCGATGAAGAGATGTTCTTCTGCACGGGTCAGCGCGACATAGAGCAATCGCCAATGTTCCTGCCGTTCTCGCGCATCGTCATGATCTGCTGATGCCTTGAGTGACGCAACAAGTTCACTTTTTTTCGGACGGAAAAGGGGCAATGTCGTTTTTGCGTCAACGGCCCATTTCATCTCTCTTGAATGTTTATTATCTGGATTTCTAGTCGCATCAGCCAGCACAACAATGGGGGCTTGCAATCCCTTGGCCCCGTGGACCGTCATCACACGCACAGACTCCAATGGCTTTGATCCGTCACGCTTGATGTCAACATCACCGCGGTCAAACCAATCAAGAAACAATTGCAGCGACCCCGTCGCATCACGTTCGAAGAGAATCGCTGCATTAAGCAATTCCTCAATCGGATCACGCGCTTCTTCCCCAAGCCGCGCGATAAACTTGCGACGCCCTGCAATCGGGCCAGACAGGATTGCTTCCAAATATTGATACGGCGTGTTGCGGTCAGCCATTCTGAGCACTTCGTATGGAACGAAGAGTTCTTCTTCTTCCATCGTGGTGCGTAAATGATGCCACAGTCCTTGCCCCTTTTCACGGCCTTTTGAATTTGCATAGAGTTCATCTTGTGACCATCCGACCAACGGCGATACAAGCAAACATGCCAGAGAGAGATCATCCCCTGGCTGCATGGCAAAACGGATGCATGCCAGCATGTCCTGCACCACAATCGGCGCATTCAGCCGGAGGCGGTCCACCCCGGCGACCGGAACACCCGCTTCATAAAGACGTGATACGATCAACCGCGCAAGATCACCGCGCGTACGCACGAGGATAAGAATATCTTGCGGCTGCGCGGTTCGATCGAAATTGCGTAAGAAAAGCCCCCCATCAATCCAAGACTTTACCGTTTCAGCGAGTGTTTTTGCAAAAGCGAGTGTTGCATCAGACAGCCATTCTTCCTCGACCTCATCTTCATCACCGCCTTCCACATCTTCGCCTGCAACGGGCGACCATAGCGTGACGCTGCCTGATCCGCCCTTTGCACTGACGTGCAGGGGATCAGCACGTTTCATCCCCATCGCTTCATACCCAACTTCAGCGATAACCCCGTCAACAACATCAAGGATTGGCTGGCTCGACCTGAAAGATTGCTTGAGCGAAAGATCAAGAATATCGCGGTCAGCCGTGCGAGCGCGCTCTTCAAAATACCGCTGTGCATCTGAAAAGTTATTGGGGTCGGTCCCCTGGAATCCAAAGATCGCCTGCTTATAATCGCCGACGGCGAATATAGTGCGGGACCGCCCTGCCTTTGCCCCTTCACCAGAATAGAATTCATCCGCCAAAGCCTTGACGATCGACCACTGCGCAGCGTTGGTATCTTGCGCTTCATCGACAAGGATATGATCAGTTGCTTGGTCGAGCTTATAACTAATCCATGCGCTGATTTCCGAACGCTCCAGAAGCGCGACCGAATAGCGGATCATATCATCAAAATCGACCACACCCTGCGCACGTTTGGCAGCCGCATATGCACGGGCATAGTCTTGGCCAACGATAAGAGCATTTGCAATATCCTGTGCCGTCTGCGCCAATCTCCGCAGCTCCAGAAGGCCATTAAAAAATGCATATTGTTCTGAGCATAAAGCAGCATAATCAGGCTCCTGTGGTGCCTGACCTTTGCCAAAAGAGCGCAGTTCTCCGTCAGCCTTTGCCCAAACATTTGTAAGTAAGGTGATGTTCGACACGCGTTCCGCAATCGTCATCCGCAACCAACCGTCTATCGCAACGACTTTGTCCTGCGCGCGCGACGTTCCCCATACCACATTCATGCGCTTAATTTCGTCAAGCGCAAACATATCTACGCCATCATCACTGCACGCTATTCGTATTTTGTCTTCGACATCCACCGAACCGAGTCCAAGCCACTGGCGAACGCGTGCCTCGATACCCTGCGCTGGCCCCAGTGCCTCCATCGCATCGGGGGCCTTAGGACACCGTTGCAAGAAATTTCGTGCCGCATCTTCCCCCATCCGCAAAGCCAACGCTTGAAGCCGTTCGATCAGGCCAATGCGCCCTTCCCGTTCTGCGTCAGCAACCATATCTGCCAGCACGCTTTGACCAAGCATCGCCTCCGCACGCCCTTCAATTGGACGAAACCCCGGAACAAGCCCAGCTTCGGCAGGAAAGCTGCCCAGCAAAGATTGGCAAAAACTGTGGATGGTTTGGATACGCAGGCCAGCGCCGCGCGCATCAAGGACCTCGGCAAAAAGTCGCCGTGCCCTTGCTTGTGCTTCAGGGCCATGATCCTCCCCCAAATTCATAAGATCTTTTGCAAGCACAGGCCCTGACAGCCGCACCCAGTCGCCCAGCCGTTCATGAATGCGTTCAGCCATTTCGGCCGCACCAGCCTTGGTGTAGGTCAAACAGAGAATGGATTCTGGTTTCGCATCATTAAGCAACAGCCGCAGCACACGTGCGGTCAAAACCTGCGTCTTGCCGGTGCCTGCGGATGCGGACAGCCAGACATCATCCCCAGCACGCGATGCCGCGGCCTGTTCACCCTCAAGGAGTGGAAATGCAGAGAAGTTTTTCTGTTTAGCCATCACGGCCCTGCCACTCTTCCAACCGCATCAAATGATCATATTCATCATAAGTGTAATCAGGTTTGAGTTTGGCTGTGAAAGCATCATCCCCCGTCAGCCATTTGGCGGTTGCGGTAGAAAATTGAGCAGCCACGATACGAACGAAATCATCTGGGTCTGTTTTATTTACACCTTTTCCGGATGTGGGAGAGCGCATCCAGCCGAATGACACTGCACCTTTTTTTCGAGAAAGTGACCAATATTCAAATGCGGCGCTGCTCTCTATTTTATCCGTGTAACCGCCGTCTTCAGCGATCATCGCGATGAGGCCGAGTTGCAGGGCAAAGCCTTCCTTCACCTGACGGTCACTGGGTGGCTCACCCGTCTTATAATCAACAATTGCCAATCGGCCGTCTGGCAACCGGTCAATCCTATCAACAATACCGCTGACCGTTATCGCACCAAATTTTGCTGTCCCTTTCTTTTCCGCAAGAACAGGCTTTCGCCCTTCAGCACGATTTTTAGCAACCTCTGTCGCAATCCATTGCGCGGCTTCATTGATGCGCGGTAACCACAAAGCACGTATCAGAGGATGCGTTCGTCCATCGGCAAAGGCGTCTGCCATGCGTTTGGTCAACATATCCGGATCATAGCCATCCTGCGCGGCCCATTCTTCCAAGACTTTGTGAATCAGACTACCACGCCACGCTGGCCCCGGATCGGCATCAACTGCATCCAAACGAGTTAAGCGCAGCATCGTTTTGACATAAAAGGCGAAAGGATCAGCATTTAACTTATCAACATCTGTTACAGATATCTCCTTTGGTCGTTCTGAAATAGGCGGCGATGGTTGTGGCTTTTTTGCGCGATTGGGACTGCCTTGAGCCCCATCAAGTGCATGCGCCAGTGCATGATAGTCCGAATTCGGGCTGTTCAGTCCACCCGTCATTGTGTCGATGCGTAACCAAAAGCGTGAAGCAATGGTCGGCGCACTTGAATCTCGCCGCGCGCGGGTCAACAGCACGTCGGGTGCGCCCAGACCTCCGGCAAGATCATGCGCGGACAGACCGATGCGCCGCTCCAAACTCGGCAGCCCAAGGTCACGGCGGACACGCGGGGCAAGCCACGGGTCTGGCGATGGCAATGCTGGCCACACGCCCTCATTCAAACCGCCTAAAATCATAAGATGCGCGGATTGTAACTTCGCCTCTAGCAAACCCCAGATGAATATCCGGGGATGCCCCCCGTGCGCAGGACGGATTGCAATGCCCGTCATCAATTGCCTCAGCAATTGCGGCACGACTGCCGCCACAACATCCTCTGGCCCTAAATGCGCTACGGCTTCCAAATTAGCGATTAGATCTGCGGCGGATCGCCCATCCTGCCCCGCCCAAGCCCCGTCGCCCGCAAGATTTTTTACACACTCTCTAAGTGTCAAAATCAACAGTGGTAAAGTTTGCGTGGCTCCCGAAAAAAAGGCTTCCAATGGCGTCAAAAGCGGTGCCACATCTTGCCACCACAGCAGAGCCTTTGCGCGCAGTTTCGCGGTGCGATCATCCCCTTTTTGAAGAAAATGCGTCACGCCGATCAGGCCACCCGCTGGCCGTGGACCTCGCATAGCGAGATCAAGCGTGCGAACCCCGTCAAGCCAATCAAGTCGTGTTTCGCCCGCCATGACCAACGGATGTTTGAGCAACGCAAGTAAATTGGCTGGCGCAAATTCACTCACAGCGGCCTCTGCTAACGCCAGGATCAACGTACCGATTGGAAAGACAGACAGGGGTCGCCCGGCAGAATCATCAGCCGAAATTCCCCAGCGTTGAAGATGGGCCGCAACACGCCCGGCCAGATCACGGTCAGGGGTAACCAATGCGACCGTCCGCCCGGGAACTTCAATGGCTGCACGTATTGCGATAGCAATCGTCTGTGCCTCATGCGCTGGCGTATCAAGGGTGAGCGCATGGACCCCCGTTAGGTTACGTTCCGCCGCTGGCAACTCCGCCCATTTTCCGGTGAAGAGTGCCGGGGCCATTGCATTGGAAATCGCCTTTGCCCGCGCCGCTCTCGCATCTGTTTCGCTGCCCCATTTCCACATCTGCACTTCTGCGCGCGCAACCCCAATGCGGTCCAGCAATTGCCACAGATGAAATTGCGGATGCGTTTCAGTGGGTGAACGATCATCACTGCCGCGAATGGTATCCCATTCCTCATCGGGCATCGAAAGATCAAGGCCCGCGAAAACCACTTGCCCATTCCGCATTTGCGCAACCGTTTTCACGACACGTGCCACAGCTGGCGCGGCCGTGCTGATGCCTGCTGCAATCACAAACGCCGCAGGGGGCGTTTCGCGCCATAACGCCGCAACGCGGTTCAACTGTTGATTGCGGCGATCAACGAGGTCAATTTTACCAAGCCGAGCCAGCTCGGCAGGCCACGCGTCGAGGATGATCGACAAAAGCGCTAAGGACTGTTGCCAGTATGACGACAAAGCACCCACATCAATATCTGTGAGGCGCGACAAGGGCACTTCTTCAACACCCAGTTGGTCGGATACGCGCGCGAGTTCTGCTGCCAATCGCATTGCCTCTGCGGCATCTGTGCGATCACGCAGCAAAGATTTTTGCTGTTGGATCAATCGCGCAAGAATCAACTGCCGCTCCAGCGGATCAATCGCTGGTGGAATTGGCATTGTATCCATTGGGTCGAGCGCCGCACCAATATGTTCACTGAGTTCAGGGTCTCCAACGGCGACAAGACGCGGAAGCAATAATCCTCCCTCTGCCTTGCGGACAAACGCATCACTGATTGCTTGGCCTGCACGGTTGTTGGGGACAAGGATGATCCCGCGCGCAAACGCCATCCGGTCCTTACCATATTGTGCGAGCAGGCCTGTCACAAGCGCATCAGCAAAGGCCCTGTGCGGCGGGATCGTGTATATTCTTGGGCTACGCCGGTCAGACACTGGCGAGAATGGCCTCAGTCTTAGCAATTGCGGCAGGTGTGCCGACATCAAACCAAAGCCCTTGATGCCTTGTACCAAAACACCGACCAGCAGCAATCGCACGGTCCCAGAATATGTTGGTTGAAAATGCCCCCACCGGCGCATCAACCAAAAGGCGTTTGGAAATGATCTGAATGCCTGTGTAAACAAAAGGGGCAATCCGACCATGTTTGCGCCGTGTCAAATGCCCCAACGCATCCATGTGAAAATCGCCTTTGCTATGATGGTTATTTGCGCGCGCCAACGGCACCAGCAGGAGCAACACATCCATCCTTTCATCATCCCAATCCGCTGACAGCAGACGCAGGGTGTCTGTCGGGCCATCAACCCAGATATTGTCGCTGTTGACCACAAGGAACGGGTCACAGTCGATCAAATTTTTAGCTTGCATCAACCCGCCTCCGGTTTCGAGAAGGTGCGCGCGTTCATCAGAGATGCTGATCTCTATCCCTTTTACCCTGCTGGCAAGATGGGCTTCCAGAGCATCAGCAAGATAATGGACGTTCACCACGGCATGTTTCACGCCAGCTGCTTTGAGTCGGTCAATGCTGTGGTCAATAAGTGCCTTTCCCGCCACTGAGATTAGAGGTTTGGGTCGCGTGGCCGTCAGTGGTCGCATCCGTTTGCCGAGGCCAGCGGCCATAACCATCGCCGTTATTGGTGGGTCAGTCACAACATGCGTGCGCACCGTCGTGGGTTTGCGGCCCTTGGTCATAGAGAAAGCGATTGCCAAAATGTGGTGCGCTTTTCAATCGGGACATTGGAATCAAACCAAGAACGTACCGGAGCCAATGCCGGGTGTTGAAGATTACGTTCAAGCAAACCCCACATCCGTGGTTGAAACGCCGTATAATGCGGCTTGCTGTCTCGTTTCCATAACCGGGGAAACAGCCCCAATATGCGGGTGTTGCGCTGCGCCCCCAGCACCCAATATGCCACTTCAAATCGTTCATCACGCCCAGTTTTTTTGATATAATAGGACAGCATTTCACGCTCAACACGCGGCGAAACATCGCGCCGCGCATCCTCTAGCATGGACACCAGATCATAGGCCGGATGCCCTGACAACGCGTCCTGAAAATCAAGCAAACCAAAACGGCCAAGGCCGCTTCCCCCCTCAATCAACATGATATTTTCGGCATGATAATCGCGTAAAACTGTGACAGGCACATCCATTTCCGCCATGATCGGCGACAGGACTTTATGCCACGCCTCCCGAAATCCATCGACATCAACATCGATACCAACTGTGGGGCAATACCATTCCGGAAAAAGTCCAACTTCATCCAAAAATGCGTCGACACTTTGCTGTTTTAAGGGCGGCGGGGCATGTTTGTGGAGATCAATCAACACATCGACCACACCAGTATAAATATGCGTTTCTGATGCAATATTCCCATCGACCGCTTCCCGCATTCGATCAGATCCGAAATCTTCAATCAGCAGCAAACCCTGTTCAAGATCGCGCGCGAGAATTTTGGGGGCGGAAAGACCAATGCCGGTTAGATATTCGGCAACAGTTATGAAGGGACGCGGGTCTTCGTGAGGCGGCGGCGCATCCATGAGAACAGCGTTTCTGTTGCCATCAGTGACGCGAAAATAACGCCGAAAGGATGCGTCCCCTGCCAATGGCACGATATGCGCCCCCCCCCAGCCAGAGCGCGTAAGAAAAGCGGAAGCACTTTCAGGGGGAATCATGGAAATGGCCATCTGTTTGTCCAAGACGGCGGGAGCTTCGCTGTCAAGATGCGCACGCCATCGGTTTCAACAACCAATTCGATTTCGAGTATATTTTTCCACTGTGTTAAACCGAGCCGGTCAGGCCATTCAATGACCAGCGCGCCGTCAGTAAGAACATCCTCAAGCCCCAATTCTTCAGTCTGATCGGGGCCGTCCAACCGATAGAGGTCAACATGGGTGACCGGAAAACGCACCAATGGTGGAGCATAAGGAATTGCAAGCGCATAACTTGGGCTTGGGGCTTCTTCTTTTAGGCCAAGCGCGCGCAATATCCCCCGCGCAAAGCTTGTTTTTCCAGCACCCAAATCCCCAGACAATGTAATGATGTCGCCAATTTCAAGCGCTTCACCCAAGGAAAAACCCGCAGCTTCAGTCGCGTTTGCGTCATGCAAGCGCATCACCGCGGCAATTCAATTCTAACGACGGTCCCTTCGCCAAGTTCAGAAATCAACGTAAATGTGCCGCCGTGCGCTTCAACAAATTGTCGTGCGAGTGGTAATCCCAAACCAAGCGATGTTTCATCATTTTGGCTTCCAGTTTCGGCAATCCTGCTAAATCGGTCAAGCGCGCGCGCTTGACCGGCAGCATCCATTCCTGGTCCATTGTCAGACACCACCAGCACTGCTGTTTTATCATCCCCGCTCGCATGAAGGAAAACGCGGCCTTTGTTCGGAGTGTACCGCACGGCATTTTGCAAGAGATGGTCTAACGCCTGTCGTAATCGTTTGCCGTCGCCCTGAACTGTTCCGGCTGACACGTCGATGTCTGTAGCAAAATCAATCTGCTTGGCGTGAACCGTGCCCGCACATGCCCCGCCTGCTCGCTTGGCGAGTTCGGCAATATCAACCTTTTTGCGTTCCAATGGCAACGCGCCCGTATCGCCTTGTGTCAAATCAAGGACATTATCAACCAACAGGCTGAGGCGTTCGGTCGATTGCAAAATCGCTGCAACATAGTCCTTCGCTTGCGTTTCAAGATCACCTGCAAAGCCACCGTTCAACATTTCAGCAAAACCCTGGATGGACGTCAAAGGTGTCCGCAACTCATAACTCATATTGGCGACAAAGGCGGTCTTGATCCGGTCTGCTTCTTCCAATGCCGACGTACGATCACGAAGCACGCGTTCAACCGTGCGGCTGTCCGTAATATCGAGCATGATCAGCAGCGCATTGCCATCTGGCAGCGGCACAGCGGCAAATTCAAAATGACGACCATCGCGGAAAGCCACACGGCCGCTGCGCTGCTTACGATCAACAGTCGCCGAACGCACCAGTTCGCGGATAAGGGAGGACCGCGCAGGATTGGTCAACATCGGGGCCGCTGCATCGGCAAGCGCATCAACGCGGGGATGGGTGGCGAGATATTCCTCTTCAAAACCCCAGACCCCGCGAAATTTATTATTCCAAAGATGGAGCCGTCCATCGGATTCAAACACCCCGACAGCTTCAAACAAATTATCAAATGTCGCCGCACGCACGCGTAACAATGTGTCTCGTGCGCTTGAAAGTTGGGCCTGTTCAGTACGATCTTCAAAGATCAAAAGCAGCCCACCATCAGGCAGCGGTTGTGCCAGCACGCGGAGGTGGACACTGCCCGGAATGAGCCAATTGTCCTCAATCGCCTCCCCCGTACCTGTAAACCATTCACGACGTTCGGCCTTCCACGCTGGAAAATCTCTTGTTTCCGGTATTTTTCCGGCTTCGCGCAACCGGTCCATCAACCGGTCAAAATTGGGACGTTCGGCTACCCATTCCGGCTTAAATGCAAATTGTTGTTGAAAAGGACGGTTGCAGAACAACAAACTGCGATCCGCCGAAAATTGCGCGACGCCGGCTGATAAACGATCCAGCATATCGCGCTGGGTTTCGGCAAAACGGCGAAAGGCCGAACGTCCGCGCTCAACCTCTTCAACATCCAGCGCATATCCGGCAATGCCAGCGTCACCCAGAGGCACATCAACGATCCGCATTGCGCGACGTTCGCCGTTGATCGTTGCCGGAACGATCCGCGATGAAATTTCATTCTTTTCACGCGCTGCGGCAGCGGCGGCAACGGGTGTTAGACCGCCACCCGCATCGACAAGTTCGATACCCTTGGCAATAACATCCTCTGCTGATGCAGCCTCAACTGCCTGCACATAGGCGCGATTGACCAAAGCTATCCGTAAATCTGGGCCGCGGTGCCACATCGGCACAGGAGAGGCTTCGATCAAACCTGACAGTGTTGAAAATGCTTTTTTGAGCTGTTCCGTTTCAAGCGAAAGGCGCCCGATTTCGGCTTGGCTTTCAGTCGCGTCGAATATCCACAATATTACAGCACCCTGCGTTGCGAGGCCGGATGCAGCAGGGGCGCCCCGAATAAGAAGCGTTCTTGACGATCCAATTGAGCGCACCGAACGGCTGAACGAGCGCCCCGTTTTCTGGGCAGCCGATACATCACGGACAAGGGACGCAGCATCATCAGCAGAAAGGCCCGCATCAGGCTGAGCAAGATCAGACAAAAAATTCGGAAGTCGCGTCAATCCCAGCCAACTGGCGATACGGTCTTGTGCTTCAATCCGTCCATCGTTGCGGACCACCAGTGGCAAGGCCGGTGCGGATTCGAGAAGCAGAGCCAGCCGGTCTGCCTGACTGGTTGAAAATTGCGCTCGTTTGCGCAAACGCAGGCCCGTGACCACGGCCCAAATCCCTGCACACAACCACAAGGCCATGATCATCCCGATCATAACGGCAGTGCTCAAAGGGAGTGTCATCATGAAAAGAGGCCCGACATCATGCCGAGCCTCTTAAAGATGAAGTGTACGAATGGGAACAGCCTGTTGTTGCTGTTTTACCAATCAGTAGCGGTAATGATCCGGCTTGAAAGGCCCTTCTGTCGACACACCGATGTAACCCGCTTGTTTTGGCGTCAATTTTGACAATTTCACGCCGAGCTTTTCAAGGTGAAGCATAGCGACTTTTTCGTCGAGATGTTTTGGCAGGACAAACACTTCGTTCGCATAATGCCCGGGCTTTGTCCAAAGCTCTATTTGCGCCAGCACCTGATTGGTAAAGCTGGATGACATTACGAATGATGGATGTCCGGTTGCGCAACCAAGGTTGACCAAACGGCCTTTTGCAAGAATGATAATCTGCTTACCATCGGGAAATTCAACCAAGTCAGTGCCGGGTTTTACTTCGGTCCATTTGTAGTTGGAAAGTGCCGCAATCTGAATTTCACTGTCAAAGTGACCGATGTTGCAGACGATGCTCATAGGCTTCATCGCAGCCATATGTTCAGCCGTAATCACGTCCGCATTGCCAGTCGCCGTGCAGAAAATATCAGCACGTGTGACAGCTTCTTCCATCGTAACAACTTCAAAGCCTTCCATAGCGGCCTGGAGCGCACAAATAGGATCAACCTCTGTTACCATGACGCGCGCACCGCCGTTACGAAGCGACTGCGCACTGCCCTTGCCAACATCACCAAAACCAGCGACGCAGGCAACCTTACCAGCCAGCATAACATCCGTTGCGCGACGGATCGCATCTACCAATGACTCTTTGCAACCATAAAGGTTGTCGAATTTTGATTTTGTGACGGAATCGTTCACATTGATCGCAGGGAACGGCAATTCACCCTTTTTTGCGATTTCATAAAGGCGATGGACGCCGGTTGTGGTTTCTTCTGAAACGCCCTTGATCGCACGCACAGTTTGCGTGAGGTAACCCGGCTTAGCGGCAATGAACGCCTTCAATGCGCGCTGGAATTCAACTTCTTCTTCATTTTCAGGCTCAGCAAAAGTTTCACCCGCTTCAAGTTTTGCACCCCAAAGTGCAAACATTGTCGCATCGCCGCCATCGTCTAGGATCAAGTTGCAGGTCTGATCATCACCCCAATCGAAAATGCGACCAACATAATCCCAATAATCGGCAAGGCTTTCACCCTTAATCGCAAACACAGGAATGTCGCTGGCAGCAATTGCAGCGGCAGCATGGTCTTGCGTCGAAAAAATATTGCATGTCGCCCAGCGCAAATCCGCGCCGAGATCAGCCAGCGTTTCAATCAGAACAGCGGTTTGAATGGTCATGTGTAATGACCCAACGATGCGCGCACCCTTCAGGGGCTTTGACGTTCCAAATTCACTCCGCAAAGCCATCAGGCCCGGCATTTCAGTTTCAGCAATATTGATTTCTTTACGACCAAAATCGGCCAAACCAATATCGGCAATCACATAATCAACAGCCACAAAATATCTCCGAGTAAAACGAAAATGGCCGCTCAAAAAATATGAAGGCGGCCAATACTAAAAGAGTTTTAGCGCCAGCCGCCGTCAAAGGCAAATAGAATATAAAGAAATCTTTATATGATGCTGATTATCGTTTCGTCGCAAGAGTGACTGCACAACGACGCCCGTGGATGATGGGTTGAACATCGGCCCGATCCGCTAGTTTCTCCAAAGCCAAAAAACTGTTGCCCTCTGCGGCGGCAGCTTCGGTGATTGATGCCATGTCGCGGCAGCTTAACCCTTCTGCCCCAGCGCCGTAGCGGTTGGCGATTGATGTTACATAGCGGTCATAATCATTTAGCCCGCGCGCCGTGCCGACTTCTGCTGAAAAATGCGCGCGCAATTGGTCATTCGCTTGAGTCAGCGCGCCGCGTCCTTTGCGAACAAAGTTGTTATAGCGGCCCAGAAAATCATGGCCTGAGGCCCTGCACCGCAGCGCTGAAACCATCAACATAGTTTCCATATCGCGCACTTTTGCTGCAGCGATAGCTTCAGCGCTCCAACACCCTGCCTGTGCCGGCGCAGAAACCAACACAGACCCTATGATTGCTGCGCTCAGCATTGCTTTGCTTTTTAACACCATGCCCCATCCCCTTATATAAAGAAGCATGGTTTCAAATTCGGGTATACAGGAGCTTAAAAATTATGATTAACATATTGAGAATAATGAAAAACATAATTTTCGCATGAAAAGCACATCACGTTATGTGAAGAATCAATCCGGCCAAGGCACAACCGCCCAACACACGAAATATACTTGCCTTAAACCAGAAGAGCGCAACTGCTGCGCCGAGAGACAATAATAGCGCAATGGGATCAATCGTCCCCCAAACGGGCATAGAAATATCGACTATGCCAAATTGCCATTCTTGCTGACGCGCAAAGAGAAAATGAAACGCGAACCAAATCGCGAGGTTGAGGATGACACCTACCACCGCCGCAGTAATTGCCGAAAGCGCTGCTGAAAGCGCAACATTGGATCGCAGCCTTTCAACATAAGGCGCACCTGCAAATATCCAAAAAAAACAAGGGACAAACGTAACCCACGTTGTCAAAAGGCCGCTCAATACACCTGCTGTAAGCGGCGACAATGTGCCAGGCGCGCGAAATCCTGCAAGAAAGCCAACAAACTGCGTCACCATGATCAGCGGTCCGGGAGTCGTTTCGGCCAAGCCCAACCCATCAAGCATTTCGGTCGCACTCAACCAGCCATAGTGATCAACGGCAGCCTGACCGACATAAGCAAGGACCGCATAGGCACCGCCAAACGTGACCACCGCCATCCGGCTGAAAAATGTAGCAACCTCGGTAAAGCGATTTTCAGGGCCAAGGGTTATCA
The DNA here is from genome assembly GCA_043760405.1 of Sphingomonadales bacterium. Lineage (GTDB taxonomy): Bacteria > Pseudomonadota > Alphaproteobacteria > Sphingomonadales > Sphingomonadaceae > Aquisediminimonas. The sequence continues at coordinate 3,400 of JAYUPB010000120.1, read as the reverse complement.
GCAGAAGGATAGTCGGCGTCAGCCAGAGGATTAGAAGGAAGACAGGCAAACGAAGCGCTGCCCAACCGTTAACGCGGGCGTGATCCGGAATGCCTTCCCCTAAGGCACTCTCTTCGTCACGCAATCCTGCGTCAGAGCCACCATGCCCTCCCCCTGAAAATCCCTTGCTTCCTAACTTAGCGGCGATCCAGCCCATCAAACCTGCACCTATGACGATGAATGGGAATGGCACGTTGAATATAAACAGGGCAATAAAAGCCGCGACTGCGACCATTTTGCTCGCTCGCGATTTAAGCGCACGGCCCCCAATCCGCTTAACCGCTTCAAACACAATCGCGAGAACGGCAGCTTTCAAACCGAAAAACAGCGCTGCAACCGGACCAGTGGTCCCGAATAAAACATAAATGATCGACAGTCCCATAATCGCAACTGCGCCCGGAATCACAAAGAGGATACCAGCAACCAATCCACCCTTTGCCTTATGCATCAGCCAACCGATGTAAATTGCAAGTTGCTGCGCCTCAGGACCGGGCAACAACATGCAAAAATTGAGAGCGTGCAGGAACCGCGCTTCTCCGACCCATTTCTTTTCATCCACCAATATGCGGTGCATCAGGGCGATTTGGCCAGCGGGGCCTCCAAAGCTCATCAATGCAATCCGCCACCAAACGCGGACAGCTTCGGCAAAGGGAATGCCGTGTGCTGGAGTCATAAAGCGTGCATTTTCCGTGCACGCTCGAAGCGTTGATCGACCACTTCCCAATTCACATTGCGAAACCACGCATCAACATATTTGGCCGCTGCTGCGCCGTAATCCATTTGGAAACTATGTTCATACATATCAAGCGTCAGCAGCGGGATGCTCGCCGCAGCACCAGACATATGGTCCCATGCCCAATAATTTTCCAGACATCCCAAATGCAGGTTAAACCCAAGGATGCACCATCCAGAACCCCCAGCAAGCGACATTCCGGTGCGTCGAAAATCAGTTTCCCAATTTTCCCACGATCCAAAGGCTTCAATAAGTGCCGTCTTGATGCTGCCACTGGCCATGCCATTGCCACCGAACGTTTCAAAATAATGTTCATGCAGCACCACGGACCCCGTGCGATGAAGATGTTCGCGCTTCAGCCCGCCATAAACAAGTGCTGGCACGTCAGGATCGGCAAGGGCCTTGGCAATTTGCCCCTCAATCATGTTCAGCGCCTTGACCGAACCTGTGTAATTGTTAGCCCAGTGTGATGTGATGAGTTTTTCGGAAATACCGTCCAGCTTTGCTGGATCAAATTTGAACGCAACTGGCACATGCACCCCGGCAAAGGCCGGAACGATGGGTTTCAACTGGATCAGAGTTTGGTTCGCTTTTTTCGCCAGTGCAGGCGCAGCAAGTGCACCTCCTATTGCGCCACCGATGGCCATACGCCGGGACAATCCAACCATGCGAAATCTCCGATTTAGAAATATGAAGCCATGCCTTAACCCCGTCTTGTAATCGAAACAATCAAGGCCGACATGTTGCTGGACAGAATCATACATTTGAAAGGATTTCCAATGACAATCGCAGTTGGCGAAAAAATTCCCGCGACCAATTTTGTTCAACCCACGGCAGACGGCCTTAACCCTGTTTCCAGCGACGCTTTTTTTGCCGGACGTCGCATTGCCCTTTTTTCTGTGCCCGGCGCTTATACACCAACATGTTCGGCCAAGCATTTGCCCGGATTTGTTGAACAGGCTGCGGCGCTAAAAGCCAAAGGTATTGATGAGATTGCCTGCACGGCCGTTAACGACGCCTTCGTCATGGGTGCTTGGGGCAAAGCAAACGGCGTTGATGACAGCGTAACAATGCTTGCCGATGGCAATGGTGATTTTGTTAAATCCGTAGGTCTTGAAATGGATGGCAGCAAATTTGGTATGGGCACACGCGGCCAACGTTTTGCCATGGTTGTAAATGACGGCGTTGTTGAACAATTGCATGTCGAAGCACCCGGCGAATTCCGCGTCAGTGCAGCGGAATATGTTCTCGAACATTTATAATGCGTTGCAGGGGCGGTCGTAAAAATGGCCGTCCCTGTTCCTCAAAAGACACGCTTTAAAAAATAAAAAATGATTTGAATCTTTACGCTTGCGTCAATTCCTCCGTTCCCCCCATACATAAATCAGACAGCGGTATCAGTCGCGTCATTGAGATGGGAGAGATTATGAGAAATTCATTTAGAACAAGCATGTTTGTATCCGCTGCACTGTCAGCGATCAGCATTGCCAGCCCTGCATTCGCCCAAGAGGCAGAAGCAGTTGAAGCAGAAGACAGCACCGAAATTATCGTCACCGCGTCAAAGCGCGAACAGACATTGCAAGATGTGCCGATTTCCGTTTCGGTTACCGATAGCAAGACTATTGAACAGTCGTCGATTAACGACCTGATCGATCTTCAGGTTCTCGTGCCATCTCTTAAAGTTCCTCAATTCCAGAGCGCTGCACAGACAAACTTCGTTATCCGCGGTTTCGGTAACGGAAGCGGCAATATCGGCATTGAAAGCTCAGTCGGCGTGTTCGTTGACGGGGTTTACCGCTCTAAATCAGCTTCGGCGATTGCTGACCTTCCCGAAATTGAGCGTGTCGAAGTGCTGCGCGGACCGCAATCAACCCTGTTCGGCAAAAACACTTCGGCAGGCGCGATCAGCATCATCACCAAAAAACCACAGTTTGAATGGAGCGGCAACGCATCACTGACCTATGGCAACTATGATACCAAAGAGGGTACGGTGGCCTTGAATGCTGGGCTTAGTGAAACTGTGGCACTGCGCCTTTCAGGATCGTTCAGCAAGCGTGATGGCTATCAAAAGAACATTAACCTTGGGACAAAAGTAAACAACCGCGACCGCTATTCGGTCCGTTATGATCTTTTGGTTGAACCTTCAGATTCCTTGTCCTTCCGTTTGATCGCCGACTACAACAAACTCAATGAAGTGTGCTGTGGCGCAGTGCCAATTGTGAATGGACCAGTCACGACTGGCATTATTGGAGGGCTACTTGGCGCACCGATTGGGAATACAGGTCGTGTGTACAATTATGAACTTGTTTATGACGTTGACCCCGGAAACGAACTGGTCGGAAAAGGCGTTTCGCTTCAATCTGACCTTGAGTTGGGCTTTGCTAAACTGACTTCAATCACAGCGCTACGGAGTCAAACCGACGATACAACATTGGACGTCGATTTTACCGCAGCTCGTATTGTCGATCAGACTATCAACAATAATATTAAGAACTTCACTCAGGAATTCCGTCTTACATCAGACGGTGATGGACCATTTTCATGGTTGATCGGCGGCTTCTACGGTACAGAAACAATTGATAGGTTTGAATACATTAAATGGGGCACGCAGGGTCGGGCTTTTGTAAG
>JAYUPB010000119.1:0-7403 GCA_043760405.1 Sphingomonadales bacterium | reverse complement strand
TGAGCTATGTTGGCAAACCCTTTACATCGCTGCGACGCGGTAAAATACAAAATATCTATGGCTGGCAGGGATTGCACAGCGAAATCTATCCCGGACTCGGCACGCGTTTGTTCGGGGATTGCGACATTCCGGATCTCACACTTTTTCCCGCGCGCTACCCCACGCTTCATTCGATCCGTTTTTGCGCAGGTCATGAAATTAAGCTGCTGCACTTGGCCACATGGCTGCTCAGTTGGCTGGTGCGGTTAGGACTTGCCCCGTCGCTCAGCAAACATGCCGAACGGCTGTTGCAGCTTTCCTTTCTCTTCGATCCTTTAGGATCAAGTGAAAGCGGTTTTCACATGTTTTTACGCGGTGTTGGTTTGGATGGTCGCCAGCGCGAAGACCGGTTTTATCTGATCGCGCGATCAGGCCACGGGCCCTATATTCCCTGCATGCCCGCCATCCTTCTGGCCAGAAAATTGGCACGCGATACTCTCTCACAGCGCGGCGCGACCCCCTGTGTGGACCTGATACCGCTCGCCGAATATGTGGATGCACTTGAAGGGCTCGACATCACCATCACGCGGGAGACGAAGAATGGATGATGTTCCCGTCTATGACACATCCAAACCGCTGTTCATTTTTGACGGTGTGTGCGTTTTATGTTCAGGCGGGGTGCGGTGGATCATGGCACGCGACAAAGCCGGGAAATTCAATTTCTGTTCAGCCCAGTCGCCCCTTGGGCAGGCACTTTATGCGCGAAACGGCCTCAATTTTGATGAAACATATCTGATCGTTGACGGCGGTCGTGCTTATACCAAAAGTGATGGTTATCTTCACATGTGCAGGGTTTTAGGCGGGGGATGGCATATCCTGCGGATCACGGCACTGATCCCAAGGCCGCTGCGCGATTGGGTCTATGCCATCATCGCCCGCAACCGATACCGCTGGTTTGGCAAAACGGATTATTGCGCACTCCTATCCGACGCACAGCGAAAAATGCTGCTGTAACGCGCTCCCCTCTGGTCAAGCGATCCCCAGCAACTTATGCACTGGTTATGGCAAAAATAACTTTTATTGGTCTGGGCGTGATGGGCGGTGCGATGGCACGGCATTTGGCGGCTGCCGGACATGAAATGACCGTCTATAACCGCACAACATCGAAGGCAGAGGCGTGGGTTGCAGCGCACGGCGGCACAGTCGCCCCTTCGCCAGCCGAAGCTGCAAAGGACTGTGACGCCGTCATCACCTGTGTTGGGGCCGATGATGATGTGGCCGCTGTCACCCTGTCACGCGACGGCGCGTTTCGGACGATGAAGCCCGGCAGTATCTTCATTGATCACACAACAGTTTCTGCCAAAATCGCGCGGCAATTGGCGGTTGAAGCCAAAGGCACAGGCATACAGGTGGTCGATGCCCCTGTGACGGGCGGTCAAATTGGCGCAGAAAAAGGTACGCTGACGCTGATGTGTGGCGGCAAAGACGCAGCGATTGCAGCGGCGACCCCGCTGATGGAGGCCTATTCCAGCCGCATCGTTCATGTCGGTCCGTCGGGCGCTGGCCAAACCACCAAGATGGTCAACCAGATCACCTTTGCCGGGATTATCCAAAGCCTGTCCGAAGCGATGCGTTTTGCTCAGGCGGCGGACCTTGATCTCGACAAAGTCTATGAAGCGATTTCGACTGGTGCTGCGTCAAGCTGGCAGATGAGCAACCGCTGGGACACAATGGTGAAGGATGAATTTGATTTCGGGTTCGCGGTTGATTGGATGCGCAAGGATTTGGGGCTGGCGTTTGAAGAAGCGCGCGCCAACGGCGCAACCCTGCCCGTCGCGGCGCTGATCGATCAATTCTATGCCGAGGTTCAGGCGATGGGCGGCGGGCGGCAAGACACCAGCGCGCTGATCCGCCGGTATGCCAAGACGTGAAGTGGCTTGTTGCAACTGCGGCGCTGATGTTATCCAGCACTGCTTATGCCGAAACGCTGATCGACAATGTCAACGGCATCACATCAACCGCTGACGGCAAGGTCCAACGCTTCACTGGCATCGTCATTGGTAATGATGGCAAAATCACCCGCGTCCTGACGCGTACTGACAAACGTCCCGAACGCCCTGATTTCCGGCTGGATGCCAATAATAAAACACTTCTCCCCGGGCTGATCGACGCGCACGGCCATGTCATGGGGCTGGGCTGGCAGGCGTTGACGCTTGATCTTTCGGGTACGAAATCACTCGCCGAAGCCCAGACAAAAATTGCGGCCTATGCTGCTGCACACCCTGATCGCCGCTGGATCATCGGTCGCGGCTGGAATCAGGAAAGCTGGGGTTTGGGGCGTTTTCCAACCGCAGCTGAACTTGACGCGGCGGTGGGTAACCGACCGGTCTGGCTCGAACGCGTCGATGGCCATGCCGGATGGGCGAACAGTGCGGCGATGACAATGGCTGGGATCACCCCCAAATCAGTATCTGCTGCTGGTGGGCGTATCGAGACAATTTTGGGGAAACCCAGCGGCATATTCATCGACGCGGCGAAAAGGTTGATCGAAAAATCTGTGCCACTGCCCCTGTCCAAGGAACGTGATCTGGCTTTTATCAAAGCGCAGGAAACGCTCCATACATTCGGCATAACCGCTATTGCGGACATGGGAACCAACGTTGATGACTGGATGGCCTTCCGCCGTGCTGGCGACGCAGGGCGGCTCAACCTGCGTATTTTCAGTTACGCTGCGGGACTTGACCCTATCCTGATGATTGCAGGCGGCGAACCAACGCCGTGGCTGTACGACAGCAAGCTTCGCATGGCGGGGATCAAGCTTCTCGTTGACGGTGCGCTGGGATCGCGCGGGGCGTGGCTCAAAGCCCCTTATGCCGACAAGCCGGGCGAACGCGGGCTGATGCTTCTTGAAGATGCAAAACTGCGTAATTTGATGAGCAGGGCGGCGATGGACGGGTTCCAAGTCGCAGTCCACGCCATTGGCGACGCGGGAAACGCACAAGTGCTCGACGCATTTTCAGAAATGGCGCTCACTTATCAGGGCGATCGACGCTGGCGGATTGAACATGCGCAAATTCTCGATCCCGCTGATCTTCCGCGCTTTGCCAAACTGGGCGTGATCGCATCAATGCAACCAGTCCACCAAACATCGGACCGGACGATGGCAGAGGCCCGGCTGGGACCAAACCGGTTGGTCGGCGCTTATGCGTGGAACGCCCTCAAATCATCCGGCGCACGTCTTGCCTTTGGTTCTGATACACCCGTCGAAAGCCCTGACCCCTTTGCAGGTCTCGCCGCCGCCATCACCCGCGAAGATGGGTCGGGCGAACCCTTCGGCGGTTGGCAGCCCCAGGAACGCGTCAGCCGTGAAACCGCACTGGCGGGGTTTACGGTTGACGGCGCTTATGCCAGCTTTGCTGAAGGCAAAACGGGCCGGATTGCGGTCGGCCTCTATGCCGATTTCATCCTTGTTGACCGCGACCCGATGCTCGCCACGCCGTCTGAACTGCGCGCGACCAAAGTGCTCGAAACATGGGTTGGCGGTAAGCGGGTGTACGCGCGGAAGTAGTGCTACCGCGTCAAATCCACCAGCATCCCCGGCGTCAACACCTGTGGCAGGACAGTCGGCTCCCCCCCGCCTTTGGGGTAAGAGAGATAGAGCGGCACACCAGACCGGCCGTGCGATTCCAGAAACCGGCCAATCACCGGATCGCCGCCCGTCCAGTCACCGACCAGCACCGTGACGCCCGCTTTTTTGAACGCTGCGCGCACCTCATCCCGTTCAATTGCGGCCTTTTCATTGACCTTGCATGTCACGCACCAATCGGCGGTGAAATAAGCGAATACGGGGCGGCCCTCTGTGCGAAGTGTTGCCAAACGCGCTTCGGTAAAGGGTTCGGCGCCTTCAACTGCGGCCGGTTTGGCCGTCGCATCCCCCTTTGGCAGCGCGATAATCAGGATCGTCCCAAGCGCTAAAAACGCGCCCACCAAGGACAGAACCGCTCGCCCTTTGCGCTGCGCCTGACCAATCAACCAGAGGATCACAGCCGACACCGTAAAACCGGCGAGCGCGATCAACAGCCCGACGTGCCCCGTCTGCCGCCACAGCAGCCACACCAACGCTGCTGCCGTCAGGAACATCGGCACTGACAGGATGCGCTGGAACGTCGCCATCCACGGCCCTGGCCTTGGCATCCTATTCCGCAGGGCGGGCACAAAACCAATCAACAGGAACGGCAGCGCCAAACCAAAGCCCAGCCCCGCAAAAATGGCGAGCGCCGCAGCCACCGGCAGCACCAGCGCAGCGCCAAGCGCCGCCGCCATGAACGGACCTGTGCACGGCGTCGCAACAAAGGCCGCCAGCACACCCGTCCAAAACGATCCTGCTGCCCCCTTTTTCTGGGTCAGCGCGTCACCACCGCCAAAACTGTTCAAATGAAACAGCCCGGCAAGGTTGAACGACACGGCGGTTACCAGCAGCAACAGGAACAGGATCACGCGTGGTTCCTGCAATTGGAACGCCCAGCCAACCTGCGCCCCGCCCGCCCGCAGCGCGAGCAACGCGCCGCCCAGTGCAACACAGGTGGCCATAACCCCCGCACCGTAGGCCAAGGCCTCACGCTTGGCATCACGGGGATCACCGCCCGCGCGCGCCAAGCGCATCGCTTTCAAACTGATCACTGGAAACACGCAGGGCATGACATTGAGGAACACTCCGCCAAGGATCGCGCCGCCAAGAGCAAGCAGCAAGGTCAGCATGCTGCCGCCCGACGTCCCCACCGGCACAACGCCGGCATTGGCGGCGATTTCAAGCCCCATACCCTTGCCAAAGGCGAGGACACCCACAAGCTGCGCTACCGGTTTTGACCCCGCCGTTTTGGCAGAGACGATCAGCAGGTCACCGTCGCGCGTCACACTTTGCGGTGCGCCGTAAGCCACGGCATCTTCGGTTTCGGCAAAAAACCACGGGTCGTTCGCTGGCAGATTTGCGGGGTATGGAATACCGATGCGGAGCGTATCGCCGCTTTGTTCAAAGGTCGCCTTTGCCCCTAAAGGACGCGGGAACCGCGCACGCCAGCCATCATATTGCGCGCGTGCAGCCGGTGTCACGGCCCCGTCGCCCACGCGTAACATGATCGAAAGTGATGCTTGTTCGGGCACACAAACCTGATCTGTACAGGCCAGCCATTGGCCCTTCAGCGACAAAGGCAATACCGTGCCCTTGGCCAAGCCAGCGGGCAAAGTCAGCGGCACGAGCAAAGCATGATTGCCGTTGAACACGTGGTTCATAAGACCAGAAACCACCAGCCGTTCGGGCACCGGGTATCGCACCGCGCCTACCGTCGCACCCTTGGGCAATGTCCAGTCGAGCAACGCCCCAAAACCCGCGTCGCCGGGGTTTTTCCAATAACCATGCCATCCAGCCTTTGGTCGCATATCAAGCGCCAGCATCACCGTGCTGCCCGCAGCCGGTGTGGTGCTTTCCGCAACAAGGCGCGCATCAATATTATTTTGTGCGGATGCGGGCGCGCTCAACACCGTGACAGCCATCATCGTCATCAGAATGAAACGTAAGACCGCCATCAATTTCCCTTGTCGCATTTCCATCGCCATCTCATAGTCTCAATCATCAAACAGTCACTGCGGAGTTTTTCGTGAAACACATGACATATGTTACAGCCGCTGTTGCTGTCCTCGCCTTCACCTTCCCCATTACGGGGGCAGACGCCGCGCGCAAAGCCCCAAAGAAAACCAAACCGCCGATTGCCGATGTGATCAAACCAGCCCCGGCGCATGCGCCAAAACTGATCGTCGCAATTTCAATTGATCAGTTTTCAGCCGATCTCTTCGCGGAATACCGCGCTCAATTTACCGGCGGATTAAAACGTTTGTCAGGCGGCGTGGTTTTTCCGTCGGGCTATCAAAGCCATGCGGCGACCGAAACCTGCCCTGGCCATTCCACAATTCTGACCGGCGGACGGCCTGCACGCACGGGTATAATCGCCAACAACTGGTTTGATTTCAGCACCGCGCGCGGCGACAAAAAAATCTACTGTGCAGAGGATGAAAGCATCGCAGGCAGTTCATCTGAAAAATATACTGTGTCTGATGTCCACCTGAAAATGCCAACGCTTGGCGACCGATTGAAAACCAAGGACGCAAAATCGCGGGTGGTTTCGGTGTCTGGGAAAGACCGTGCAGCGGTGATGATGGGCGGTCATAAAGTCGACGAAATCTGGTGGTGGGGTGGCAATGAATTCACCAGTTACGCCGGACGCAAAACCCCAGCAGCGGTTGAAACGGCCAACACAGCGCTGGATGAAATGCTCAGCGGCGAAGGAAAATTGGCGGCGTTGCCCGCACTCTGTGCAACAAAAATTCACCCCTATAAACTCAGCGAAGCTTTCACGGTCGGCAATCCCTTGCCAGCACGCGCTGCGGGGGACCGGCGCAGCTTTCGCGCATCGCCTGATTTTGATGCGGCGGCACTCGCGATTGCTTCAACGTTGGTCACCGACATGAAACTGGGCGCTGGTTCCGCGACCGATGTCTTGGCGATTGGCCTGTCTGCAACGGATTATGTGGGGCATACTTACGGGACGGCGGGGCCCGAAATGTGTCAGCAACTCTTGGCGCTGGATACACAGCTGGGCACATTCTTTGACGGGTTGGACGCGGCAAAATTATCTTACACGGTCATGCTGACGGCGGACCACGGCGGCCATGATCTGCCCGAACGCAACAAGGATCACGCCATTCCCGATGCCGCACGCGTTGACGTCGCCGTGGCCCCGTCCAATATCGATGCCGCAGTGACCAAGGCGCTTGGCCTGGACGGATTTTTCGTCGCGGGGGATGCGCCCTTCGGCGATTATTATGTCGCACGTGATATTCCCGCCGATCAACGCGGTGCGGTTGTTGCAGAGGCGAAAAAGAAGCTGCTGGCCCACCCACATGTCGCAGCAGTGCTGACCGCCGATGACATCGCAGCGGCCCCCAAGCCCACCCTGCCCGCAGATGCATGGACTTTGGCACAGCGCGCCGCCGCCAATTATGATCCAACGCGGTCAGGCGACCTCTATATCATCCTCAAACCCCGCATCACCCCCATCCCCAACGGCGGCTTTGGCTATGTCGCAACCCACGGTTCAGCATGGGATTATGACCGCCGTGTGCCGATCCTGTTCTGGTCAAAAGATTTGAAACCCTTTGAACAACCCAATGCGGTGGAAACGGTGGACATCCTGCCAACCCTCGCCAGCCTGATCGGCCTGAACGTACCGTCCGCCGAAATCGATGGCCGCTGTTTGGATATTATGGCGGGGGCCGACAGCAATTGTCCTTAGGGCGGGGGCAATAAGGTCTGGTATCAGGCGGCATCCGGCGCAAACACCCGCAAACGGTGACCATCGGGATCGAGTGCA
>JAYUPB010000118.1:0-2684 GCA_043760405.1 Sphingomonadales bacterium | reverse complement strand
TATTAGATCTTGTTCATCGATACACCCCGCGGCATGTAAAGTTATCAGTGCAAGTTTTGCTGTACTTACAGTTCATTAAGTTTCAGTTTGAGAATAATTTGGCACAATGTGCGTAGCTTGTCAAAAACGGTTTGCAGTTTAGAATGTCAGTGAATGTTGTTACATGTTGGAAACTCTGCCAAAAACATCAGATGGATGATTTTGTGATCACCTTTTTCACCAGCGGGCCGAACACCATTACCTTCCCTGTGAAGGTTTATTCCATGGTCCGCTTTTCGGTCACGCCAGAGGTCAATGCGGCCTCTGCTCTGCTGATCCTGCTGACCGTTATTTTGACCACCATTGCCCTTAAAATGCAGGATATTAACGCTGCAACAGGGACCAAATAGGCAATTTTATGAGCGACAAAGCCCCCATCATCTCGATCCGCAACGTCACCAAACGCTTTGGCAATATGGTCGCGGTCGACAATGTTTCGCTTGATATTGTGCCCAGCGAATTTTTTGTCCTGCTGGGACCGTCGGGCTGTGGGAAGACGACGCTGCTGCGCATGATTGCGGGGTTTGAACTGCCGACAGAAGGGCAAATTCTGATCGACGGTCAGGACATGGCGACGGTTCCGCCCAACAAGCGTCCGGTCAACATGGTGTTCCAATCCTATGCTGTATTCCCGCATATGACCGTGACTGACAATGTCGCTTACGGGCTTAAAATTGCGGGCGTTGCCAAGGATGATATTGCCGCGCGGGTGGAAGAATCGCTCGGGCTGGTCAAACTTGAAGGATACGGCGCGCGTATGCCCGATCAGCTTTCGGGCGGCCAGCGGCAGCGCGTGGCGCTCGCGCGGAGCTTGGTCATGCGCCCTAAGGTGTTGCTGCTTGATGAACCCCTGTCCGCACTGGACGCCAAACTGCGCGCCCAAATGCAGTTTGAGCTGGCCGATTTGCAGGATCAGGTTGGGATCACCTTTGTCACAGTCACCCATGATCAGGATGAAGCCCTGTCCATGGCAAGCCGGATCGCCGTGATCAACAAGGGGCAGGTCGCACAACTGGCGACGCCTTCAGATCTGTATGAATATCCCGCCAACCGCTTTGTTGCAGACTTTGTCGGGTCGGTGAATATTTTTGAAGGCAGACTGACGGTCGATGAACAGGATAAGGCTGTGGTCGATTGTCCAGAAGTTGGGCGTGTTTATATGGATCACGGGGTCACGGGCCCGCATGAAGGCACAGTATGGGTCGCGATCCGCCCTGAAAAAATGACGCTCCACAAACCAGGACTTGGCAAAGCGGTGCAGGCGGCGGCCAAAGACGCGCCAGAAGGGCATAATTTTGCGCGGGGGGTGATCAAGGGGATGAGCTATCTCGGCGATTGCACCCTTTTTGAAATCAAGCTCGAAAGTGGGAGGATGATCCGCGTTTCGCGCACCAACCTCTCACGTTCCGATCAGGATGATTTTACCTGGGATGACAAAGTGTCGATGCATTGGCATCCTTCTAGCCCCGTGGTGCTTCAGGCTTAGGGGTCTAATCGTCGGCCTTTTTATTGCGCGCCTTGTTGGCGTAAATCAGCGCCGCTGCAACCGCAGCGGAACCAATGCCGATACCGGCCGCAGTTTTCCAACCAACGGAGGTTTTCTCCGCCGCTTCTTTGCGTGCCTTCGCACGTTTGACCTCGCGCATGGTTTCATTGTCGGGCGGCGGGGTTTCGGTGTTGTCAGCCATGATAGTCTCCGTGGGGCGGTGTGAAAATCACAATCGCTTATGGGGAGTCACAGTGTCAAGGCTCCTGTGTTACCCCAGCGCACGCAATTTGGGTTCGGCCAGATCCAGCGCCTTGCGGATGATCCCGACCAAATCATCTATTTGTCCGTGGCTGATGATCAGCGGTGGGCACATGACGATGCTGTCGCGGATGCCGCGCACCATCAGCCCATTGGCAATACACAGATCGCGCACGATTGGCCCTGCCGTGCCTTCCGCGCCGCCAAAGCGCGCGCCGGTGGCCTTGTCCGCGACAATTTCAACCGCACCGATCAGCCCGATGGAGCGGGCTTCGCCGACAAGCGGATGGTCGCTTAACGTCGCGAGCGCCTTGGCCAAATAAGGGCCGGTGTCGGTGCGGGTGCGGGTGATCAGGTCTTCACGTTCCATAATTTCAATGTTGCGCAACGCGACCGCAGAGGCAACGGGATGTCCCGAATAGGTATAGCCGTGGACAAAATCACCGCCAGTTTTGAGGGTTGCAACGATTTCGGCAGACACGGCAACGGCGGAAATAGGCAAATATCCTGACGACAGACCCTTCGCCATCGCAATCATATCGGGTTGGAAACCAAAGGTTTGATGGCCAAACCATTCACCCGTGCGACCAAAACCGCAAATCACTTCATCCGCAATCAACAAAATACCATATTTTCGGCAAATCGCTTCAACCTGTGGCCAATAATTGGCGGGCGGGATGATGACGCCGCCTGCACCTTGCACGGGTTCACCAATGAACGCAGCGACATTTTCGGGGCCGACGGCGATGATCTTGTCTTCAATGGCCTGGGCGCAGGCGGTACCGAAATCTTCCGCGCTCATGTCGCGACCTTCATTAAACTGATAGGGTTGGCGGACATGTTCGATGCCAGCCACCGGCACTTCGCCTGCGACATGCATACCCTGACCGTGCATCAT
>JAYUPB010000117.1:0-56695 GCA_043760405.1 Sphingomonadales bacterium | reverse complement strand
AAAACAAAGCGCAACGTAAATCCAAAATGCCATTTCACTTTCTGCAAGTTGTTCGCGCATTGCGGTGGCGCCTGAACCCGCAAAAAGAAGCCCAATTGCGTGGCAAGCACTCCCCGCGATGAATGTCAGCGTCAGAACACCAAACAGCCCCCCGGCGCTTTGCTTCCATGTTGTCCCAAGTGCCCCGACGCGGATCATCACAATGCCCAAAGCCGCAACCACAAGGAGAAACCAGCCGAACGAGAGTGGATACCGAACCACGCCCAATCCAAAGACATCAAAAAATGTGGTGTCAGCACCAATTGCCGGCAATTGATCGGTAAATGCCAACGCCCGTGTGGTCGTAAACGCAAAACTTCCAAGATGCTGCAGCGTGGCTTTATTGAGATTAGCAGGTGTGTCGCTTGGTGCGTGATAATCAAATTGCCCATCAATAAAGGCCGCATTTATGCCAATTCGGCCGGATGCAATTGATACGGAAAGGTCCGTGTCATTGGGCAGGCGCTTATAAATGGTGTCTGACAGGCCATTCCCGCTCGGGCTTATCGCCGTGTTGGCCCAAAGATCAATCAGCGCAGCATTACCGTTCGAGGTTTCAAACATGATCGCTCGGCCCTTTGAACCGCGCGCCTCAACATTCACAACCGCGCCGACATGACGAGCAAGAGCATGATCTTCAAAAAACGCTTGCGCGCCAAGCAACCCGAATTCTTCCCCATCGGTTATCAAAAAAACGACATCACGCGCGGGTTTGGGACCAGCAGCCAGTAATCGTGCAGTCTCGATCACCGCTGCCGTTCCCGAAGCATCATCACCGGCGCCTGCTGCATAAGGGACAGAATCATAATGAGCCATCAGCGCAACCGCCGGTTTTGTGCCATCGCGTCCGGGCAGAATAGCGATGATATTTTCAACCCGCCCCAATAAAACCGTTCGTTTTCCGCGTTGTGATTGACGCACAGCGTCCGCGCGCTGGACCTCAACCTTCAAACCAAAACCGCTCAGTTTTTTGACTAATATATCCTGCACACGCTTATTTTGCGGCGATGACGCGGGGTGAGGTTCATATGCAATAGCATCGACGGTTGCAGCCATGTTCGCCAAAGACACACCCGACGATGGGGCTTCCAATTGCGCGGATGGGGGTCGCCCTGTCCATAAGGCGAGCGCAATCGCCCCAATCAGTATAATTGGAAAAAGAAAATGATGCTTCATTGTCGCGGCAATTGTCATGGGCGAATGACAATGCCTTGCGCGGGATCAACCTCTCCCTTCACCGTTGCGACAAAAGCATCGGCCGCTGCATCCAGACCGTCTCGGTGATCGATTGAAACAATCCCCTCGGCAACGCCAACAAATCCAGCCCAACTTGCCGCGACCGCAACCCCAAAGTCCTTGGGGCCGAGTTCTTTGATCGTTGCCGTTGCATGATCAGGAGCGAAGAAAAGAATTGGCTTGGGTCCAACCAAAGCGCTTGAATCCCCCTGTCCCCGCGCGTCAACATGAGTCGCGCCGACAAGGCAACTATACGTTAGTGCGTCACCGAAATGCGTATGTATGCGCGCCAATAATGCACTATTACCTGCAAAATCGACGGACACTGAAGGTAATTTCTGCACCAGTAAAAGATCATCATACGACGCCACCTGATCATAGAGCCCAGTACTTTCAACAAAAGCGACATTTGCGCGCGATGTCAGTCCAACCCGCTTGATCGCGGGGGATAAATCTTTGGCTACGCTGGCCAATCCCAACGACGTCTTTGACGATGCGCTGGTCATGACAAGCTGTTCTGCGCCAAACCAGCCTTCGCGCCGAAACATAGATTCAATCAGAAAACCGGTTTTGAACAGCGGCCCAAAAATCATCCGTGCATCTTCACGTGCCGGATTATGTTCGGGGTCGGCGGCAAGGCGGCTATATTGATTATAAATCGGACTCATCGGCTGGCGGTGTTTTGCTGTGTCGAGAAATCCACCAAATGAGATATTGCCCGGCTGTACGTCAAGATGACTACCCATTGGCAAATAACCATAGACCCGTTCTCCTGCAGAAATTTCGGGATGGTTCGATGCTTCAACCACAGCATGTCCCCACATTGGGACGATTCCTTTGCCATCTGTCGCCGGGAAGAAATTCCAATAGCCAAACATGTCCCCAATCGCTGCATAGGTGACGTTATTTGCGGTCACTGAAAAACTCTCAATCTTCAGGCGAACAGCATCTGACGCCAACGGGGGCATAGGCATGTCAACACACTGAGCCTGAGAAATATTTGCCTTTGTCACCAACACCATTTTCGCCATTGTTTTGCCTCTCAAAATTCGAAGTTTAATGCATAATATCTGTCAAAGCACCCCACATTAGTCTTTAGTCATCTTCACCACTCACCTTACCTTGTAATATTCTGCAACACGGTCAAGCGCCAATGTCAGAACAAGTTTTCCCGCGCGCACGGGCCACCCCAGTGCTTTTTCGGACACGGAAATGCTTTCCCCTGCACATACCGTCCGCCAAAGGATATCGGATAACCCGGCGCCTGCCGCAGCAATCGCCCCATCAAACCGACGTTTTGCCTCGATTTGTGCCAATGTTGTCGCGCCGTGTGACGGCGCTCCGCGCGCCGTGCGGCTGGTTGGCGGGGCATCCCACACCATCGTTGTTCGCCCCGCCAGAGCAGCGCGTTCGTAGTCGCGGCGCAATGCCTCTCCGGCTATAAAATGCCGGTCACTGATCATGCTGCGCGCGCGCAGCCAGCCTAAGGGCGATTCCGCAAGGTTGATGGTCACACTACGCCCGCGTCTTGGCGTTTTAATACTGCGATCTTGAGTGTCCTGCAGGACATTCCGTTCGACAAACATTGGTTTCATTACGCTCTCCATTTTTAACGAATCACCCTTGCCTTAAAGGATCATTTGTAGGAAAGAGAAAAACCATTTTGGTTATGGAGCCAGCAAGATGATCACCAGAATTCGTGAAGTTCGGCGCGCAAAGGCCATGACATTGCTCGATGTGGCGCTTGCCTGCAGCCCCCCTACAACTGCGCAAACAATTGGACGCTTGGAAACAGGAACGCGAACCGTTTCGGTTGGCTGGCTCAACCGTATCGCCAACGCCTTGGGTGTGGAGGCAGGCGATCTGGTGCAACTGCCCGACCGTGCCGATTTGCCCGTGGTCGCAATTTTGGCCAGCGATGGTGCCCATGCCCCGCGCCATGAACAAATTGTCGCCGCCCCTGGCCCTAGTGCAGGCACCGTCGCCCTGCTGGTTGACACTGGCATTGGTGATTACCGCGCGGGCGACGAAATTTGGTGCGACAGATTGTCACCCGATCATTTTGCTACTGCGCTCAACCGCGATGTCATTGTCCCACGTCCTGCCGGCCGCTTCATCTTTGGCCGGTTGATTGGACGTGAAGGCACGCGTCTTCAGATCTTACCCTTGGGGGCTGGTGCAAAACAACAAATCATCGATGATCCGGCGTGGATTGGTGTTGCCACCCGCCTCGTTAGGGGGTTGTGACGTGCCCAGATTGAAACAAGTTCCGCGCACAGACGCAGACCCACTCGTCCAGACGCTCTACACCGCCCTTTTCGGTGAACGAGATCCGGTGACCGATCCCGGCACCGAAACCGGCACGCCTGGCAATTGGTGGACCGTGTTTGCCAATTCCCCAGCAACCTTCAAACACTGCGTTCAAGGGTTTCAATACTACCGCTCCCCCGACCGCAAGCTTGACCCCGCGCTGCGCGAGCTGGGCCAAATGCGGGCGGGATGGGCACGTGGTTCCCAATTTGTTTTTTCACAACATTGTAAGGCAGCGCGTGCTTACGGGGTAACTGAAGCTCAAATCACAGCCATTCCGCACTGGCAGATTGCCGATTGCTTTAATCCTACTGAGCGCGCGGTCTTGGCCTATACCGATGCGTTGGTGTTGATGGGCGGGCGCACGGCCGACGGTATATTTGCCGCGTTAAAAGCCAATCTTGACGATGAGATGATTGTTGAATTGACCTATATCGTAGCATGGTATGATATGCATGCCGTGACTTCAAAAGCACTGCGCCTAGAATTTGACGACGTCGAGGACCGCATTGTTGAGGTGCCAGCGCCTGCTGGTTTTAAAGCGGATTCGATGCGCATGGTTGACCCAAAGGAATAACGAATATGGCCTATCACCATCTTGCCCTCGCAACGCGCGATATACAGGCGATCCATCATTTCTATGAAGGCGTCATGGGTTTTGAACTCGTCAAGGTTGAAGTAGCAAAGGTTATGGCGGGCGGATGGGCCAAACATTTCTTTTACCGCATGGGCAGCGACGACAGCTGCTTCATCGCTTTTTGGGAAATGCATGACGTGCCGGGCGGTGACGGATTTGAAACCAGCCTGAGCAAAGCGGCGGGTCTACCCGATGAAATGAACCACATCGCTTTTCGCGTAAACAGCGCGGCAGAACTCGACATGCGCCGCGCACAGTGGACGAAGGCGGGGCTGCAAGTGATGGAAGTTGACCATAATTGGTGCACGTCGATTTACACCAAAGACCCCAATGACAATCTGGTTGAATTCTGCCTGACCACGGGCAAGTTTACGCAGGATGATCGGACGCGGGCCATAGCCGCATTAAATGAAAGTGATGCGCATTTCACGCCGCCCCCTGCATCAATGAAAATCCACAGTGCGGTCCATCCTCAAACAAATGGACAGTCGATATGAAAGCATTGGTCCTCTCCCTCGCTGGGCTCGTCCTCTTGCTCATTGCCTTTGGTGCAGGCCTGTTCCTGTATTCCCCAGCACTTCTCGTTGATATGGTTGACCGTGTCGCGAGCCGCGCCGATGTTGTCAAAACGCAAGACGGCATCTCATTTGGACCTCACGCTGGCAATAAACTGGATATTTGGTCAACATCAACACAGGGCAAAGCTTTAAAACCCGTTCTGGTTTTTTTCTATGGCGGCGGTTGGGCCAACGGAGAACGCGGTGAATATGGCTATGCCGCACGACCTTTTGTCGAAAATGGATATGTGGTCGTGGTACCGGATTACCGCCATGTTCCAGAGGTTCGTTTTCCTGGCTTTCTCGAAGATTCAGCCGCAGCCGTAAAATGGGTACAGGCCAATATCGCGCGTTACGGCGGTGACCCAGACCGCGTCAATGTGGCTGGGCATTCGGCCGGGGCCTATAATGCGCTGATGTTAGCGCTGGATCCCCAGTGGCTCGGGGAAAAACCTGTGCGCGCGGCGGTCAGCCTTGCTGGACCTGCTGATTTCTATCCTTTCACTACGAAGCGGTCGATTGCCGCCATGGGCCAAGCGCCAGACCCGCTGCTGACGCAACCCATCAATTTTGTGCGCAAAAATGCAGCGCCGATCCTTTTGATCCACGGCACTGCGGATACTGTGGTGCGGGTCCGCAATGCCAACAGCCTCTATGCCAAACAAAATGCCGCCGGTGGGAATATCACTCTCCGTACACAGGCTGGCGCAAGCCATAATGATTTGGTCCTGGCGCTGTCCACGTTGTTTCGCGGAAAACTGCCAGTTGTGCAGGAAAGTATCGCCTTTTTGGACACGCACAATCAGGATGGAGGAAAATAAGCAGCGTCTTTGAACGATTGCTCAGGAGTTTCGTGCTCGACTGCGCCCCGCGCTGTCTGCTTTATCGTTGTGGAGTTTCGTGCTCGACTGCGCCCCGCGTAGTCTGCGCGCGAAACTGGTGGGCGATGACGGGCTCGAACCGCCGACATCCTGCGTGTAAAGCAGGCGCTCTACCAACTGAGCTAATCGCCCCCTGTTCAGGGAATAGCGCCTTTGCCGCATCATAGGGGCTAGGGCAAGTGTTAGATTGCATTGCCACCTGATCGGTGTGCCGCCGCCCAATAGCGCGCGACCCCGTGCGCTGCCGAATCAGACAATCGAATGAATATCCGGCGGCCATCGTCAGGGTCAGCCACCCGTTCAAACAAGCCTTCATCCGTCATTCGCTTAATCCAGCGCAGCGCCGTGGTTGGGGGGACGGCAGCAGCGATGCACAGGCTCGACACGGCGACTTGAACCTGATCAATCCGTGCTGCCATCAAATCTAACAGCATATCCCAGGCCGGATCGGCAAAAAGATCGCTTTCAAAGAACTGATCACGCATCCGTCGCAACCGAATGGCCGCACGCAAATCCGCTGCGCGCGGCATATCACTTTCAACCGGATCGTGCGCAGGTTCAGCACGAAATCCCATCATCATATCTGAAACGCCCGCTTTGTAAGCAGAAGTGACAGGCGCAGTCGCCGATAAGTTTGAGAGCGCCCGCGCGATCCGTCCGACTTCATCGGCCAAACGGCGCAGGCGCACCGATTCCGGTTCAGCGGTAACATCATGCAGCATACGTGGCGCACCCAGCATCGCCAGTTGAAGCGCCGTCACCCGGTCGGTCATGCAGGCGCCGCAGAGCATTGTCATACGATCATCGGTAAGACGCCACGCAAATTGATCCAGATACTCTAATGTTGTCGTGAGCAACGTCGCTGGCCGCGCGGCCAACGTCCCGATTTGATCGAGCAGCGCGTCAATCGACTGCCCTTCTATCCCCGTATATTCGATCATCACGACATCAACGGCAATCTGGGTTTTCATTCGTTCTGATGCAGCATCAAAGGGGAGAGACGCGACTATCCGTCCGCCAATCGCCTCAGCTGCGCTTTGGGCATCCTGCGCCCCAAGAAGTGAATCTGAAAAGATAAGGATCGATGGCCCGCGCTGATCCGGAAGTTCTCCATACCCCATCTTAAAATTCCTATATATCACGTCCTGCATGGGAACCCTCATTTATTGACTGTCCAATTAGGATCAAACTGATGTCATTCCGGGTTCATGTCGCGTGCAATTATATCCATTTCGGCGATAACCGCGAGGTTTATTGTCGATCTTAAAATAAAATATCATGGTCATCTTAATATACAGGTGATATTCGCGTTATATCCAAAACGTATATAATCATAACATATCCGTTTTGGATACATCACTGCAAAAATTTAACAATTTACTTAAGATATGCTTTTATCAAAAACAGATCAGAGCGGTTCTATTCACCACTTCTTCCGCCTGAAAGACCCTTGGTTTGGCCCCCTACGCCAGACCAAGGGTCCTGTTTACCATCGCATCAATGCTGCAAGGCCTTCACAATATCTTCGACCATTTTCTTGGCATCCGCGAGGAGCATCATGGTCTGGTCCATATAGAATACATCATTGTCGACGCCCGCATAGCCGACGCCGCCCATGGAGCGTTTGATGAAAAACACGGTCTTGGCCTTGTCCACATCAAACACCGGCATGCCGTAAATCGGCGATGTTTTATCGGTTTTAGCTGCCGGATTGACCACGTCGTTCGCACCAATGATGAACGCGACATCAGTTTGTGCGAATTCGCTGTTGATGTCTTCGAGTTCAAACACTTCATCATAAGGCACATTGGCCTCTGCAAGCAGAACGTTCATATGCCCCGGCATCCGGCCTGCAACAGGATGGATCGCATATTTGACCTTTACGCCTTCTTTCTTGAGGACATCGGCCATTTCGCGCAGGATATGCTGTGCCTGCGCTACGGCCATGCCGTACCCCGGCACGATGATCACGCTTTCGGCCTGTTTCATCATATAGGCCGCGTCCTCCGCCGATCCGCGTTTCCACGGCCGGTCGGATTTCGCTTCTCCACCCGCTGCCGAAGGTGCCGCACCAAAACCACCTGCGATGACGCTGATGAAGCTGCGGTTCATCGCCTTGCACATGATGTAGGACAGAATCGCCCCCGATGAGCCAACGAGTGCGCCTGTGATAATCATGGCCGTATTGTGCAACGTGAAGCCCATCGCGGCGGCGGCCCAACCCGAATAGCTGTTGAGCATCGACACGACGACCGGCATATCCGCGCCGCCAATCGGGATGATCAGCAGGAACCCAATAAGGAACGCCAGCGCCGTGATGGTCCAGAAAACCCACGGGGATTGGTCCACGGTGAAATAACCGATCAATCCAATAATCGACGCAAGTGTCGCAAGATTGATAACATGCCGACCTGGCAACATGATCGGACTGCCAGACATATTGCCGTTGAGTTTTAGGAAGGCGATAACGGAACCGGAGAAGGTGATTGCGCCAATTGCGATACCCAGGCCCATTTCAACACGGCTGACTGGATTGATAAGGCCCAGTTTCGCAAACTCGGCAGGATCCATATAGGGCTCGGGTGTTGCAAGGATGCCAAAAGCTGATGGATTGAGAAAAGCAGCTGCCGCAACCAGAACTGCGGCCATGCCGACAAGCGAGTGGAACGCCGCCACCAATTGCGGCATATCGGTCATGGCAATCCTGCGCGCCGTAACCCAACCGATACCACCACCAATGGCAATCGCACCGAAAATTTCCGGTAATGATGCGACTTCATGCGTGATTAACGTGGTCACAACGGCAATCAGCATACCAGCCATGCCAAAACGGTTACCACGCTGCGACGTCGAAGGCGAAGACAGCCCACGCAAAGCAAAAATGAAAAATACGCCCGAAATCAAATAAGCGAGCATAACCCAAGAGGGAGGCGCTGCATGTTCCATGCGCTCAGCGCTCCTTTTTCTTGTACATAGCGAGCATCCGCGCCGTCACCGCAAACCCGCCAAAGATATTAACGCTGGCCATCGCCACCGCGATCAGACCGAGCCACTTCGCGGTTGGCGAACCTTCCGCCGCAGACGCGATCAACGCGCCCACGATAATGACCGAAGAAATCGCATTGGTCACCGCCATAAGCGGCGTGTGCAGGGCAGGCGTGACGGACCACACGACATAATAGCCAACGAAACAGGCCATCACGAAGATGGAGAGAATTGATATGAAGTCCATGTTTTTACCTTCTATTTCGCCAACAGCCTTGCATTCACAACCTTGCCGCCCTGCGTCAGGCGGATAGCTTGGGTCACTTCATCATCGTCGGGCAGGACGGGGCGGCCCGCTTCCTTGTCCCAATAGGCAGAGAGGAAATTGAACAGGTTGCGGGAAAAAAGCGCTGAGGTATCCGCAGCCAATCGTGATGGCACATTTTTATGCCCGACGATTTTGACGCCGTGCACAGTGACCACCTGCCCCAACACCGCGCCTTCGACATTTCCGCCTGCTTCAACCGCAAGGTCGACGATCACCGATCCTGGCTTCATCGTTTTGATTTGCGCGTCAGAAATCAGGCGCGGGGCCGGACGCCCCGGGATCAATGCGGTGGTGATGACAATGTCCTGTTTGGCGATGTGGGCGGAGACCAGTTCGGCCTGCGCCGCTTTATAGGCGTCAGACATTTCGGTGGCATATCCGCCGCTGCCTTCGCCTTCAATGCCCGCAACATTTTCAACAAAGATGGCCTTTGCGCCCAGCGATTCGATTTGTTCTTTGGTCGCCGAACGCACGTCAGTTGCCGAAACCTGCGCGCCCAACCGCCGGGCAGTGGCAATAGCTTGCAAGCCCGCAACCCCGACCCCCATCACAAACACACGCGCGGCAGACACTGTGCCTGCGGCGGTCATCATCATCGGAAACGCGCGGTCATATTCGCCCGCCGCGTCCAGCACCGCTTTATAGCCCGACAGGTTGGACTGCGATGACAGGATATCCATCGATTGTGCGCGGGTGATGCGCGGCATGAATTCCATCGCCAATGCCTCAACACCCAGCGCGGCATAGGCATCAACGCGTTTGCGTTCGACGAAGGGGTTTAGGCCCGCGACAATCCACGCGCCTGCCTTTACGCCCTTTAGCGCCTTTGGATCTGGCCCTTGAACACCGAGGATAATATCGGCATCCTTTATCACAGTTGCCGCAGTGCCGAGCGTAGCGCCGGCCGCCACGTAATCCGCGTCCGCAATCGACGCTGACACCCCAGCGTCTTTTTCAATGGCAAAGCTCGCCCCAAGCGCGATGAATTTCTTGACCGTTTCAGGCGAAGCCGCAACGCGGCGTTCCCCGTCAGCACATTCCTTCAGGACAGCAATTTTCACTGTATTATAAGGATAACAAAAGCTGCAACGATAACAGACGCAATCGTGCCCCATTTGAGCATAACCATCACGCTTGAATATGTGTCTTCATGCGCTTTTAGATCGCCGTTGCCTGCCATGTCATTGTCCCTCTTCTGGATTCACTTTAAAAATGCATAGCTAGGGTCTGGCCTATGCTCAACCCTCTCGTTCAGCTGTTGTTTTTTAAGGGGGGTTAAGCTGGCCTTTACTCCTTTGTGGCACATACGTCCGGAACTGGGACAGGTTTGGGAAAAATATGACTCCTTCGGGTATGCGCGTGGTGATGATTATTGATGATGAGCCTGCGCAACAGCGGCTTGTTGCGGCGCTTGCCACGCGTGCGGGCTGGCGTCCGATCATTGCAGAGTCCCATGAAATCGCCATTGCCATGCTGGGCACCCGCGACGGAATGATGCTCGACGCGGTGTTGCTTGATCATGCGCAGCCTATGGGCGATTCGGTCGAACTGATCCGCGAACTCAAGGATCGCCGCCCTGCCTTGCCGATCCTTATGTTAACCGCAATCAATGATGTTGAAACAATTGTCGCGGCCATGCGCGCGGGCGCGACCGATTTTCTGGTCAAACCGATTGCCCCGGACCGCTTGCTCGCAGCACTCGATGCCGCAGCAGATG
The DNA here is from genome assembly GCA_043760405.1 of Sphingomonadales bacterium. Lineage (GTDB taxonomy): Bacteria > Pseudomonadota > Alphaproteobacteria > Sphingomonadales > Sphingomonadaceae > Aquisediminimonas. The sequence continues at coordinate 46,005 of JAYUPB010000117.1, read as the reverse complement.
GCAGTGTTCCTGCCGGTGAATTGCGCCCGCTGACCGAAAAGATTTCAGCCCCGCTTGGTTTTGATGAAATTGTCGGTTCAGCGCCCCAGTTTCGTGCCGCTCTTGCAATTGCGGCAAAAGCTGCGCGCGCGCGCGTCCCAATCTTGATCGAGGGTGAAAGCGGTGTCGGCAAAGAAGTGGTCGCCGACGCCATTCACGCGGCCTCTCCCCGGTCCAAAAAACCAATGATCACGGTCAATTGCGGCGCCATTCCCCAGAATCTGATCGAATCCGAACTGTTCGGGCATGAAAAAGGCGCATTTACTGGGGCATTTACACGCCATATCGGCAAATTCGCCGATGCAGACGGCGGCACATTGTTCCTTGATGAAATTGGCGAACTGCCCCTCGACGCGCAGGTAAAGTTATTGCGCTTCCTGCAATCGGGAGAGGTGCAGCCCATTGGCGCGCGTAGCCCGCGGGAAGTGGACGTGCGCGTGATTGCGGCAACCAACAAAACTCTGGCCGATGAAGTGGAGGCTGGGCGATTTCGGGAAGATCTCTATTACCGATTGAACGTGGTACAGGTCACGATCCCGCCGCTGCGCGACCGTAAGGGAGATGTGCCAGCACTTGCCCGTCATCTCCTTGCCCGGATTGCGCGCCAACCGGGCCTGCGTGGGCTTGGCATTACGGACGCTGCGATGGATTTGTTGATGAGCTATGCTTGGCCCGGCAATGTCCGCCAACTGCAAAATGCGCTGTTCCGTGCGGCGGTTCTGTGTGACAGTGATGCGCTGACCAGCCTGGATTTCCCACACATTGCCAACCAGACACGCGCACGGGCAACCCCTGTGCAATCAAGCCAACCGCAACCCGCCGGTGTGACTTTGTTCGAAGCGGATGGGCATTTGCGCCCACTGGACGTGATTGAAGCTGATATTATCCGCCTCGCCATCGGCCATTACCGTGGTCGCATGACCGAAGTTGCAAGGCGTTTGGGGATTGGCCGCTCGACCCTCTACCGCAAGCTCGCCGAGCTTGGGATCAGCGAAGTCGCTTAAGCTTTCCCCAGAATTGCGGTGGTGATCAAATAGCCTGCAAGAGCTGCCAAACCCGTCAATGTGGTGCCCCACAGTATATCAAGCACCGTGACCTTGGTGCTCCACACCTTAAGTGTTGCGTGGTTGGTCAAATCATAAGTCATATAGGTGAAGAACCCGAACATCGCACCGTTCTGCAGCGCGGTTTGCCATTTGCCACTGACAAAGGCGGGGTTCACGGCAAAAATCATGATGCCGAGAATGAAGAGCACATAGAATGCCACGGCTGGCCCCCAGCGCAGGCCGCGCATCAGCAATTCACCAATTTCAGTTTGGTAGAGCGGTTTATACATGGTCCGCAACCAAACAGAATCGATCAGGGCAAATGCGATCCCCGTGGACAGGTATCCTACTATGCTTTTTGCAATCATTTCTGGCTCCCTATTGAGGACTGAGCGCAGCATCGCGCATACCGCGCCAAATGTGAAGGGCCTGCACAGTTTCTGCGACATCGTGAACGCGGACCAATTGCACGCCGTGTTCAACCCCTTTAAGCGCGATTGCGACCGACCCGCCTAACCGTCTGTCCGCTGGTGCTTCGTTAGAAAGCGCGCCAATCAATCGCTTGCGGCTCGCCCCCAGCAGCACGGGACAGCCAAGCCCGTGAAACAAGGACAGACCGTTTAAGATCGCAAGATTTTCCGCGACCCCCTTGCCAAAACCAATGCCGGGATCGACGATGATTCGGTCACGCGAAATCCCCGCAGCAACAACCGCGTCGATCCGGTCTTCAAGCCAATCATAGGTTTCAATCAGGGGATCTGAATAAGATGTCTGTTCATGAAGGTCGCTCGACTTTCCCGGAGAATGCATCAGCACCACTGGACAGGTTGCGCGCGCCACAACCTCTGGCGCGCGATCATCATACATGAGTGCCGAAACATCATTCACCAGATGCGCGCCGCCCGCGAGTGCCGCTTCCATCACAGCGGCTTTGCGCGTATCAATTGAAATCGCTGTGCCGCTGTGCCGCAGGATCTCAATCACCGGCATTACCCGCGCAATTTCATCTTGCTCCCACACTGTTTTTGCTTTGGGACGTGTGGATTCGCCGCCAATATCAATCAAAGACGCACCAGCAGATGACATGGCAACCGCCTGCGATGCAGCCCCTGCTGGATCACTTAGAAAATCACTGCCGCCCGAAAAACTATCCGGCGTCATATTGAGAATGCCCATAACATGGGGCTGATCGAGCCGCACCGTGCGCTCCCCCAGTTGCAATACGCCGCGCGGCGATGTCGCACGGGTCATCATTGTCGTTACGGCAGCGCGCTGGTTTTCACTCAAAGACCCAAGTGCATCCACAACACGGTCGATGGGAAGCAACCAATGCCCGGTTCGCACCCCGCCATCGACCGCGACAACGTCCCACGCGCTAAAGAACTGCATGCCCCCTGCGAGCCGCGCGAATTGGCCATCAAGACCAAATGGCGCGTCAATGAAGCCCGCCGCACGGAAATAAAGTCTTGCTGACGCGCTGACGCCAGCAAAGGTCACGGCTGGGTCGCCAGCAGATAAGTCTGCCGCAATTTATCAATTGGCTTCAGGCCATCTTGCGTTTCATAATGCCAGAACGTCCAACCATTGCATGAGGGCGCACCTTGCAACGTTGCACCAATTTTATGGATCGATCCGCTGTCACCGTTCACAAGCAATGATCCATCAGCGCGGACCACCGCCTTCCAGCGGCGCTTGCTGTCACAAATTTCAGTGCCTGGCGCGATATAGCCGGTTTCAACCAGTGTCCCGAACGCCACTCGCGGGGCTGCGGTGGGGGATTGCATGGTCGTAATCGCGGATTCGTCCAATGGCAGGGCCGCCGCAATCCGTTCCATCGCAACATCAACATAGGCGGCTTCGCGCTCAATCCCGATGAAATGGCGGTGCAGGCGTTTTGCGACCGCACCGGTCGTGCCGGTCCCGAAAAATGGATCGAGAACGATGTCGCCGATCTTGGTCGAGGCCAGGAGGATGCGATACAGCAGCGCCTCTGGCTTTTGCGTTGGGTGGGCTTTGGTGCCGCCGCGCTTGATACGTTCAGCGCCGCCGCAAATCGGGAATGACCAATCCGACCGCATTTGCAATTCATCGTTGAGTGTCTTCATCGCGCGGTAATTAAATGTGTAGCGCGCATTTTCATTCTTTGACGCCCAAATCAGCGTTTCGTGCGCATTGGTAAAACGGGTTCCCTTAAAATTGGGCATCGGATTGGCCTTGCGCCAGATAATATCATTGAGGATCCAGAACCCCTGATCCTGCAACACGCTGCCAACACGGAATATGTTGTGATAGCTGCCGATTACCCACATCGTTCCATTGGGCTTCAAAATGCGCCGCGCCTCTGCCATCCATGCACGGCTAAAGGCATCATAGGCGGCGTTGCTATCGAACTTGTCCCAGTCATTGTCGACCGCATCAACGCGTCCGCCCTCTGGCCGGAAAAGATCGCCGCCCAATTGCAAATTATAAGGGGGGTCTGCAAATACCATATCAACGCAGGCATCTGGCAACGATGCCATCGCCGTGATGCAATCATCCATCAAAATCTGGTTCAACGGCAGTGGCTTCGTTGGCACCACATCCGGTTTTCTGACGCGCTCTAAAAGCCCCATTTTCATTCCCCAAACAATAGAAACGACACGCCTGAGTCAAGGAGAGTCCGCCGTCAAGTCAGTAGGTTAATAAAAAGAGTTAACAATTTCGTTAACTTTTAGAGAACGAAAAGAGTCCCCCACGAGATATAGTTTGATCTGTGCGTTATAGACTCAATTGCTTGTGGTGTTGCCCAAATGACTCACGCCCAACGGTTCGTCGCATTTTTTAGGTTTACCCTCGAATTTTAGGCTTTGAGGCCCTTTATCATAGCCAACACAGTGTCATTGGAGGGACGTGACCGGTAGTCATCTGTGACAAATTTTGCCTTAACCGCGCCGTCTGTGCCGACAATAAGGATTGTCGGTCGCGGTACGCCATATGCGAAACTATCTGATGCATATTGAGGATCACGTAGGTTCAAAGCGTCGATCATCTTACTGCCAACATCACTGAGCAAGACGTACTTTAATCCCTTATCTTTGGCGAAGCGTTGAAGTATATCAGGCTTATCATAAGAGAGGCTGGCCAGCACATACCCAAGCGCGCTCACCTGACTGTGAATATCATTAATATTCACGAGCTGAACCTTGCAAAATGGGCACCAGTCGGCGGACCGAACCATCACCAAAACGAGACCTTTCTCCCCCATTTTCTGTCTCAAAGACGCCGGTTTTCCAGCGTCATCCAAAAGCGCCATATCCAAAGGCACTTTATCATTGAGTGCAATACCAACATTGATACTCTTAGGCGGTAAAAGTGCGGGCCCGACGAAAAAGGCGGCTGCCCCGCCAACAATGACCAGCAGCGTAGCAATGATAGAAAGTGCGATCCGTGTTCTGGTCATCAAAGTGTCCCTATTTTTTGGCTTAATAAAAAAATGAACCTTGTTGGTGGTATTCGGTAATGTTTCTGCAATGGTTACACTGCCAATCGTTTCGCAACAGGAGCAAAGGTCCGTCGGTGGAGCGGCGTAACGCCTAACTGCTGGAGCGCGTTCATATGCACCACCGCGCCGTACCCCTTGTTCGACGCCCAGCCATAACCGGGATAATCGGCGTCCGCCGCAATCATAATCCGGTCACGATATTCTTTGGCAATGATCGAAGCAGCTGAGATACAAGGATGGATGGCGTCGCCGCCAATCACTGCAGTTGCGGGCCAGCGCCATTTGGGCAAGCGGTTGCCGTCAACAAGGATATGATCAGGATCAATCCCCAGAGCCTCCACCGCACGGGTCATCGCAAGCAAGGTCGCCTGAAGAATGTTGATCGTGTCGATTTCTGCGACACTCGCCGTGCCAATGCCGACGCGGCAAGATGACATAATCTCCGCTTCTAAAATAGCGCGCCGTTTTGCAGACAGTTTTTTGCTGTCATCAAGGCCAACAATTACGCTTATGCCAAGAATGACTGCGGCAGCCACAACAGGGCCAGCCAACGGCCCCCGCCCCGCTTCATCCACCCCGGCGATCAAATCCGCCACGGTGGATAACGCCGGTTTTCTCCTGCATTATAAAGGCAGATGATATTGCCATGCGGGTCGCACAGTCTTGCTTCACGCCACCCCCAGCTTTCATCTTTCGGCATTTTATCAAAGATGAGACCCGCGCTGATCAGTTCGGATACCCAAACGTCAAGCCGCGCACTTTCAAAATAGACTGTCGTTGCTGAGGGGGTTGCCTCCCCTCTATGAATCGACAATGTCGTTCCACCAGCGGTTTCAAAACGGGCGTAGTCATTGTCCGGGCTATCAACGATTTGTCGCAGTCCAAGCATCTGATAGAATGCGACAGATGCGCGGTAATCAGTGCTACCAAGCGTAATCTGGTTGAGCATTGGCGCGGCCCCAAATGCATCTGCGCGCACTGAACCATGCCCCAATGGCCCGTGTCCAGCGCCCAGGCCTGGCGCATCAAGAAGGGCAAGCCGGACGAACTGCCGCGCTTGCACAACAGCGTCCATCACGGTCATTTTCTGACCCATAAAACAGGCTATAGCGCTTGCCAATGTGCATCCGGTGCCGTGATTATGCTTGGTCTCAATGCGTGAACCAGACCACTGCGCGATTTCACCGTCAGGGCCAACCAAGCGGTCAATAATCATATCCCCCTCGACGTGCCCGCCTTTTATCAGCGTAACCCCTTGGAGTGCGCCCTCGCCGCCTAGTGCCTCTAACTCAGGTAAATTCGGGGTGGTCAGCGTGGCAATCTGGATCAGCTTTTGAAACGCGGCAATTGTTTCATCATCCGCCAATCGCGCGCCGCTGGTGGCAACCATCACGGGATCAAAGACAATGGGAACCGAAAGTCCGGTCAAGCGGTCCGCCACCGCATTGATGGTTTTGGCAGAACCGATCATCCCGATTTTTATGGCATCAACGCCGATGTCACGCATCACAGCGTCAATTTGCGCAATCACCACATCCGTGGGAATGATGTGCACCGCGTCAACATCAAGCGTGTTCTGCGCGGTCACCGCTGTTACGGCGGTCATGGCGTGTCCACCAAGCATTGTGACGGTTTTGATGTCCGCCTGGATACCAGCACCTCCCCCAGAGTCAGACCCTGCAATGATCAGGATGCGCGCGGTCACGCTTTGAACATTCGCGTCGTGGACGCTGGGTATTTTTTCAACTTTTCCGGCGAGCGTGTTGGCCGATCAATCAATTCACCGCCGCAATTGGGGCAAATTTCATCCATCCCGTCCGCACAAATTGTGCAGAAGGTGCATTCAAAGGAGCAGATAAACGCGCCTGGCGCATCAGCGGGCAAATCGACACCGCATTTTTCGCAATCGGGGCGCATGTTTAACATCAGGCCGCAGCCTCTTTTACCGCATCACAAATGGCATCCACCAAGCGCTCAACCTGCGCACCGTCATCGCCTTCTGCCATCACGCGGATGACGGGTTCGGTGCCTGAAGGGCGGATCACCAAGCGCCCCCCCCCTATAAGTTCGGCCTCAGCGGCTGCAATGACGCGCTTAACGCTGTCTGCTTCCAAGGGTTTTCCCCCTGAAAAGCGGACATTTTTGAGCAATTGTGGCACAGGATCAAACAGATGGAGCACCTCACTTGCCGGTTTGTTTTGTTGAACCAGTTCGGCAAGCACTTGCAGCCCCGCGACCAGACCGTCCCCCGTCGTCGCATAATCCGACAGGATCATATGGCCGGACTGCTCACCCCCGACATTAAAGCCACCTGATCGCATACGTTCAAGGACATAGCGATCCCCAACAGCGGTGCGTTCAAGGGACAGGCCTTGTGTTTCCAAATACCGTTCAAGCCCTAAATTCGACATTACCGTTGCGACAACGCCGCCGCCGGTCAGTCGCCCCGCACGCGCCCAACTGGAACCGATCAACGCCATGATTTGATCGCCGTCGACAATCGCGCCCTTTTCATCGACAACAATTAAACGGTCCGCATCCCCATCAAGTGCAATACCAATGTCGGCCCCGCTCGACACCACAGTTTCCTGTAAAACTTGCGGTGCTGTTGAACCGCATTTGTCGTTGATGTTGGTGCCGTTAGGCGTAACCCCAATGGTCACAATTTCCGCACCCAATTCCCAAAGCGCAGAAGGCGCAACCTGATATGCGGCACCATTTGCGCAATCGATCACAATTTTCAGGCCATCGAGCCTAAGTTCTTCAGGAAAACAATCTTTGGCGAAATGGATATAACGCCCACGCGCATCCTCAACCCGGCGCGCGCGACCAATTTTATCCGGCGCAGCCAAGTGAGGATCATCTAATAATAAGGATTCGATTGAACGTTCATCATCATCAGACAATTTATACCCATCGGGGCCAAACAATTTGATGCCATTATCCTGATAGGGATTGTGGCTCGCTGAGATCATCACGCCCAAATCTGCACGCATCGACCGCACGAGCATCGCGACCGCAGGCGTTGGCATTGGCCCCACCTGCACCACGTCCATGCCCACACTGGTGAAACCCGCCACAAGCGCGTTTTCAATCATATAGCCAGAAAGCCGCGTATCCTTCCCAATCACAACGCGGTGCTTATGGTCGCCCCGCACAAAATGCGCGCCAGCTGCCATACCAACTTTCATCGCCATGCTGGCTGTCATCGCGCCTGTATTGGTACGCCCCCTAATCCCATCAGTTCCAAAAAATTTCCGGCTCACGCGATAAATACTCCTCACATTTGCGCATAGTTTGCGCCAATTCCGCACTGAACGAAAGCCTGTTTACCATTAAGCGCGGGTTCAGACCGTGACTTTTAGATTTGCCATCACGTGAAAGCAAACATAGGCTTGGGGATTAGATCATGACACCAGCATTAAAATCGATCAGCTTCATCAGCGTCACTGCCCTGATGATCAGCGCCGCACCCTTGCGCGCCATTGATCCTGTCAAAGCACAAACCGCCACAACGGCCACGGTTTTATCGGCCACCGACACCGGAGAAAAACGCAGCGGCGGATTTCTGAGCGGTATTTTTGGTTGTGCTGCGGACGGCAGCAAGCAAACTATAGGCGGCATTGGCGGCGCGGCCATTGGCGGATTGCTCGGCAACCGCATCGCGGGGCGCGGCAGCCGCACACTTGGCACCATCATTGGCGGTGTTTTAGGCGGGGCCGCTGGATCAACTCTTGGCTGCAAACTTCAGAAAAATGATCAGGATAAGGCCGAACGCGCGATGGAAACCGCCGTCTCCACGGGCCAAAACCAAACTTGGCAAAGTGATGAAACCGGCGCATCGGGCAAAGTTGAGGTTGGCAATGCTGCACTTTCAAACGCTGGCCTGAGCAACATGAAACTAGCCTCGGGTGTTGAACCTGTTGGTGGTTATACAAAAGTCGGTGGCAGTTTTCTGGCCACAGGCAATGCCAATATTCGCAGTACAGCGGGCTTGGACGGGAAAATCCTTGGAAAACTTGCCACGGGTCAACGCGTCTGGGTACCAGCATCGGTTCAGGGTAGCCCGTGGTTCCTGATCTCAGACCAGAATGTCGGGCAAGGCTATGTTTCCAATGCGTTGCTCAAACGCGAAACAAGTGCCACGGCATCAAACTGTAAAATGGTCAAACAAACCGTTGATGTGCCGGGATCGACCCCAGCCTCTGAAACCTATCAGGCGTGCAAAGGGAGTGACGGAACCTGGGCAATGACGCGGGTGTAAAGCCACCCCAATCTGGGGATTGCGACTCACAAATAACAGGTATAGCCTCTTAATTGATCATTGGCTGTCACTCAATCCTGCAAAGCAGGCTATGGTCGTGCCGTGCCACCCCTCTGGTCGAGCAAAGCGTTGTTTAACAACCGGGCCGTTTGGCTGTGATGGTTTCACGGCCCCAGACAGGGAACAAATGTATGAAGATGAAAATGTTTGCGGGCATCGCGCTCGCGGCCGTACTTGCCTATGCTGCACCCGTTGCTGCCCAGGATTCAAGCTATACTCCAGGTGGCTATTCCGACGTCTCTCAAATTGACGTGCTGGACGGTCAGTTCGACAATTATATGGATTATCTGGCAGGGGCATGGAAACGGCAGCAGGAATGGGCCAAATCCAAAGGCTATATCACCAGCTATGCTGTGCTTTCCAATCCTTATGCGCGGGACGACGAACCTGATCTCTATCTCGTCGTTAATTATAGCAAGATTTACGACACAGCGGAAGAAATCCGTCAGCAAAAAGAATTTGAAACCTTTATGAAGGCGGATTCAAGGGCACTCGGCGCGCAATTTGCCGATCGCGGTAAAATGCGCAAAGCGAAGGGCCAGCAACAGCTTCGTGAGATGGTGTTGAAATAATGGATAAAGGGCCGCGCGGCGTGTGCTGCGCGGCCTTACCCCAAGGCGCTGTTCAACGTTTCAACACCTTCAGCAAATTCCTCCATAAAACTCTGCACGACACTGCGCACAGACGTAACACTATCGACAAGGCCTACGCCCTGTCCGACGAAATATGTCACAAGTTCGCGCGCTTTATCATTGCCGCCCTCTGCCGCTTTGGTGGCGCGGTGGATGGCTGGTTCGGAAATAAGTGACTGCATTGGCATCGGGAGCGCGCCGGGCGAAGCTTCCCCTTCCCACGCATCGGTCCATGCTGATTTCAACTGACGTGAATATTTGCCTGTCCGCCCCTTTGACCGCACCGTATCACGCGAACGCGCCGTCACCATCTTGTCCCTGAAAATCTGTGAACATTCACTTTCAGTGGTCGCGAGCCAGACTGACCCAGTCCACGCGCCCGCCGCACCCATCGCCATGCAAGCCGCCATTTGCCCGCCAGTCATAATCCCGCCCGCCGCAAGCACAGGGCAATCATAACCACCTTGACGCAGCGCCCGCACGACTTCGGGGATCAGCACCAGTGTTGATACTTCCCCGCAATGCCCGCCAGCTTCGCCGCCTTGGGCCACAATAATGTCCACACCCGCCGCCGCCAATCTCAGCGCATGTTCTTTTGCGCCCGCAAGCGCGGCCACCGGAATACCGTGATCCCGCCCCATCTGGATCATTTCTTGCGGCGGCACGCCAAGCGCATTGATGATCATCTTGATCGGATGGTTGAAGGCGACACGGAGCAATTCCATCGCTTCTTCGGGCCAAAAGGGCGGCGGCGCATCATCGCGGCCCCGCGCGGTGGTGCCAGCCGCGTCAACCCCGTGGCTTTTCAAAAGATTATCGACAAAATCACGGTGACCCTGAGGAATACGCTTGGCCAGCGCGCCCGATGTCAGCCCCTTTTCGTGGCTGATCGTTAAGTTTTCCGGGATCAAAACATCAAGACCATATGGTTTGCCGTCAACATGGGCGTCTATCCAGGCAAGCTCAATTTCCAATTGTTCAGGGTTAAATGCCGTCGCACCCAAAACCCCAAAACCGCCAGCTTTGCTGACAGCCGCAACGACATCCCGGCAATGGCTGAACGCAAAAAGTGGAAATTCTATGCCAAGGTGCGCGCGCAGTTTTGATGTCATGGATTGTCTCTCCCTATGACCTGTGTATCACCATGTAACGCGGTGGGAAGCAAGGACCATAAATGAACAAGACAAGCATCATCCTTATCGCGCTTATCGGCGGCGTTGCCATGGGTATGTTGATTGGTGAAGGCGGGTTGACCGCCATTGCCGATGTCATCGGCGCATTGTGGCTGAATGGCCTTCGGATGACGGTGATCCCCCTCGTCGTAGCGTTGCTAATTACAGGCATCGCCCAAACCGCAAAGGCGGCAAAGGCTGGACGGCTGGCCGGGCGCGCTGTGATCACGATGATGGTCATCCTCTGGTGTTCATCGATTATGGCCGCGCTTACGATGCCCGCACTTCTGGCGGCATTCCCGATGCCGGAAGGATCGGCAGAAGCCCTAAAGACAGCGCTGGGGAGTGCCGCCAAAACAGAGGCCGTACCTCCCCTTGGTGATTTTCTGCGCGCAATGATCCCGACCAATCCGATTGCAGCCGCTGCCAGCGATGCTGTGCTGCCTCTGATCATTTTTACAGCTGTTTTTGCGTTTGCAATCACCCATTTGCCCGAAGAAAAACGCGGCCACCTGACCGGTTTTTTTGATGCGCTCGCCGATGCGATGGTCATCATCATCACGTGGGTGCTGGCGCTCGCCCCCGTTGGTGTTTTTGCATTGGCATTGGTCGTCGGGGCGAAAGCCGGGGCCGCGGCTCTTGGCGCACTCGCCCATTATGTTGTCATATTATCGGTGCTGGGCGTGATTGTCTGGTTAGCATCCTTCGCGCTCGCTTTTTTTGGTGCGCGACGCGGCCTTGGCGATTTTTTTCGCGCCTCCATTCCAGCGCAAGCCGTCGCTATCTCAACACAATCCTCAATCGCGTCACTGCCAGCAATGCTCAAAGGGGTTAAAGCCCTGAATGTGCCAGAAGCAACTGCCGACGTCGTTCTGCCACTGGCCGTCGCTATTTTCCGCGCGACCGGCCCAGCGATGAACCTTGGCGTCGCCCTTTATATTGCGCATTGGTACGGAATTGAACTAGGGCCCATGCAGATTGCGGTCGGCATTGCCGCAGGCGCAACGACAACGCTCGGCGCGGTCAGTCTGCCCGGTTCAGTTAGCTTCGTCAGTTCAATTGCGCCAATCTGCATCGCCGTTGGTGCGCCTGTCGAACCACTAGGCCTGTTGATCGCGGTTGAAACCTTCCCTGATATTTTTCGCACCCTCGGCAATGTCACGATGGATATGGCAGTCACCGGCACTGTGGCGCGCCAATCTGAAGTGTCGTGATCCGCAAACTCCTTTTTTGGTTTTTGCTCGCGGCGATGAGCGGGCTGTGGGCGTATAGTGACCGGTTGTTTCCCGCCGAACTCATAAAAGCATCAGCAGCAAATGTCAGTGACGGCGACACCCTTACCATTGGCGACAAAGTGTTCCGCCTTTACGGGGTCGATGCGCCTGAATATCATCAAACCTGCACAGATGCGCGCGGCGCACCGTGGCCCTGCGGCAAAGAGGCGCGCCTGCAATTGGCGGCCTATGTCGCTTCTGGCGGCATTGTTTGTGCACCCCGCGCAGAGGATCGCTATAACCGGCTGGTGGCAACTTGTGCCAGCGCGTCCACCCCTGATTTATCGGCGGCCATGGCAGAGGCTGGTCTTGCCATCAGCCCTGCCGCGCGCGGTAGGGCTGCCTATGCTCAACAGGAAGAAAATGCGCGCGCAGCAAAACGGGGGCTTTGGCAAGGTAGATTTGATTTGCCTTCGGACTGGCGCACCGCGCATCCGCGCTCTATTCCCGTTTCTAAATCTTAGGAGTTTCCCGCCATGAAATATCGTACCCTTGGACAAGGCCTAAAAGTTTCCGCAATTGGCATCGGTTGTATGCCGATGATTAAGGGTGGGAACATCACCTACGGAGCGGACGCGGACCCTGATGAAGCGATCAAGACAATCCACAAAGCGATTGATCTGGGCGTGACCTTTTTTGATACAGCCCAAATTTACGGCCCCTTCCAGAATGAAGAACTGGTCGGAGAAGCCATTAAGGGCAAACGCGATGGGCTGGTCATTGCGTCCAAATTTGGGTTCAAGTTTTCTGGGAACGATATTACCGGTGTCGACGGTACAGCCGCCAATGCCCGTGCCTCTGTGGAAGGATCGCTCAAACGACTGGGGATTGATGTGATTGATCTGTTCTACCAGCACCGTGTTGACCCCAACACGCCCATTGAGGATACGGTTGGCGGCCTTGCAGCCCTCGTCAAAGAAGGCAAAATCCGGTACATCGCGCTCTCAGAAGCTGCACCTGATACGCTTCGCCGTGCGGCCGCCGTGCACCCTATCACCGCGCTCCAATCCGAATATTCGCTGTGGGAACGCGATGTTGAGGATGATATTCTTCCCACGTGTCGTGCGTTGGATATTGGGTTCGTGCCCTATTCCCCGCTTGGCCGTGGATTTTTGACCGGACAATTTTCCAGCCGGGCTGATTTTCCGGCCAATGATTGGCGCTTGAACGATCCGCGCTATTCAGAAGAAAACTTTCCCGACAATTTGAAAATTGTTGCGGTGGTCAAATCCGTCGCAGATGCCCACGGCGTATCACCGGCGCAAATCGCGCTGGCCTGGCTTTTGGCGCAGGGTGAAGATGTTGTGCCCATCCCTGGCACAAAGCGCCGTTTAACGATGGAAGACAGCATTGCCGCGACTAACGTAACGTTGACCGCTGATGACCTTGCCCAGCTAGACCGTGCCGCACCGCGCGGGGGCACGGCGGGGCCCCGTTACGGCGAACGCGGCATGAAAATGGTGCGGCTCTAACCGCCCATCCAGCGCCAGACGCCTGCAACAGGCGCACCGAGCGCGGGGTGCAGATAGCTTGCGCCGAGCCACAACACTGTGCCGGCAAGAACGACAGTCAAACCCGGCCAAGCACTGCGCCAACCCGTTTTGCCCTTAATCTGGTTGCCGAACGGCATGAAGCTGGTGCGCGCGGCCCAGTCCTTCCAACCATCGCCCATCAACTGTGCTTTTTTAATATCTTGTCCGTATGAGCCGCCCAGCGCAAGCACGCCCATAGCCAGCGCAAGCAAAATGACTTTTTCCTGCGGGCTGACCGCAATGTGCACCGCCGACCACGCTGCAAAACCCCACATCATCGGATGACGCGTGATCCCAAAAACACCGCGCGCGGCTGCTTTCGCAAGATCGCCAGCATCAGGACGCGGGAGTGCTGGATTGCCAAAGAGTGAGCCTGCAAACAAGATACTACCGATCAACATTAAGCCACTGGCCGCGGCCCAAATACCGTCGCCGACATCCCACAAATATGCACTGGCTGGAGCCGCACCGAAGGCGACAATCACCCAATAGAATGTTGCGAGGGCAATGAGCGAATAAAACCCCAAAAATGCATTTGCCCCGATCCGTTTGACCAGCGGCGCGCGTAAGGGATGCGAGAGCAAAAAGTGCGATCCAACAAAACCCAACAGTGCAAAGATTAGTCCATCCATAGCGCTCTCCCTATTTTTATGGGTATAGTCTAACCCATTAAAATATTTTGCGAAAGCTGATCTCGAACGTGCGCCCAAGTGGGTTAAGATAGCCCGACTGATACCGCAAAGGTTGAACGCCATTGCTATCCCGCACGCTTTGGATTGCATTGGTCAAATTGTTAACACGCAGCGCAAGACGGCCACCCTTCAGGAATGGGAATTTGGCAACCATCGCCTTTCTATTGTCAAAATTGATGTATAGTCGTGTGTTTGCGGTCAACAGATCCGAAAAATACAAATTTGGCGCGATGCCGCCACCTGGTATGGAACCGCCAGTAACCGCAGTGCCACTTTGGTAATTGGCGATCAAACGAATGCCGAAGCCTTTGTTGAACCAACCGCCCTCCATATCAATTATATGACGTGATGATCCACCAGAGTTACCCGTTGCATCGCCGTTCAGCAGATCAAGTTTTGGCTGCCCAGCGGCCAACACAATATCGTCGCGCAAACGCAGACTGTGGAGCAGCGACACTTGCCAACGACCACCCGGCCCCATACCGGTGCCAAAACGGCCAATGCCCCCACGCCCACCGCCGCCCCCGCTGCCAAAGGATCTCGGCCCGGATCCAGCTTGATCGCGCGCCTGTGGTGGCTGTCCAAATTCGCGGGTGAAGGTAATCCCCATACGCAGCACATCGTTGCGTGCTGCGCTGAAATTCACAGCGCGCTGATCGACAGCAACCAGTGCGCCCGAACCATCGCGGATAATGCGGCCCGGAAATGCACCTTCGGCGGCGCTGGTCAGTGCGGGGAAACTAGATATTGGGGCCCGGCTGACATTGCGGAAATAATTGACGTTAAAACTCACTTCTTTCTTAGACGGCGGAGTGTAACTGAAACCAACCCTTATATCGCGCGTGTCCGCAGCCTTAAGCGCAGCATTGCCGCCTGAAATGAGCGTAACTGATGCTGTTTGACCGCGCACAAAGTCAAAAACGGTCACATTGGGCGTAACGATAATGGGATCACCCAATTGCTGCGGCGTTGGCGCAGTGTCTTCGCCTGCCGCACTGGCAAGCACAATCAGACCCTTTAACGGCGACCAAGTGAGTCCATATCCAAAGGCGATCAAGCTGCCAAAATCGGTCAAATTCCGGTAACCAAAATTGGCATTGACCGAAAGATCGCCCAAATCGGACGCAACTGACCGGCCGCGGTCTGCGAGTGGAATATCGATGCTGATGCGGCCATTGGCCTCTCCGCGTTGCAATGACGAAGCGCTATTCGTAAGCGCGCGCACACTTTGGCTGCTGAACGATTTATCATCAAATCCAGCCCTGGCAGAGAGCGTCAGGGCACCCGCTGGCAATTGCATCAAAGGTCCAGATACCGAATAAATCCCATTGGTCGTGACACTCTGTGACCGTGCACTGTCAGCGGCAAGGAGGCCCAGGAGCAAGGGGTTGGAAACATTGCGGTCCGTCAAAGACCGTAATGTCGTGTCATCATAATTGGCCGTTAGGGTCCACTGCCAACGGTCAATATTACCATCCACAGTCACGCCAGCATGGAGCGTCTGTGCACGAGATACACGGGCCAATGGCGAAAAATTAGTAATGCTCGGGTCGGCGATCACGGCATTTGACACGCCGAAAAGCGCGTTATTCGCGCTGTTATCGTAGCGCAGATTCAGCGTCGCAGAGACCGTTTTTGAGAGCGTACGGTTTAGCGTTGCATTCAACTGCTGCGCATCATTGGTGGGCAACAGGGTACGAAAACGGCCAATATCGCTGCCTGCCTGGATGATATAACGTTCGCTTTCCAAGATCGATGTATCACGGTCATATTGTGCGCTGAGATTCAAACGACCCGCTTTGGTGAGTTTGAGGTAGGTCGCCTGCGCTTCGATCTCGCTGCGACCACCAGCCGTTGGTTGACCATATTCAAGCTCTGCAGTCGCTGCAGAAAAATCATCCTTCAAAATGAAATTGACCACGCGTTGATCCGCCGAATAGCCATATTGTAGCGCAACATCTTCGGCAAAAACTTCGACTTTTTTGATCGCTTCGGGTGGCAAATCGCGAATTTCCGAAAAGCCTGAAACCCGTCGACCATTGAGCAGAACCACGGGCGCACCGCCGCCTCGCCCCCGGCCTGTGCCCGTTTGTGTGGCAATCGCCGCGATCAAATCAGCTATGCTCGACGCACCGTAACTTGCTATTCCCGCCACGTTGAGTTCGAATTCTGGGGGAATATCAGTCGTCACAGCCCCAGCGATGCGGGGCGCTGTAACAACAATCAGTTCATCATCCGCACGCGTCACATCATCTGCGGTTTGCGCAAACGCTGCCTGCCCGTCGCAGGACATGAGGGAAAGGCCCAAGATATTGAAAGCTATGAAATTTTTTCGATAAAACACACGTCACCCTATGCGACATTCTTTTGAACCTTTGATGAATTAATGCCGCGCGGCGTAATATCATTCGCGGTCGTCTATCGATCAAAAGCCTTTGGCAAAGGGCCTTCTTTGGGCGTGGCATAGCGCGCACGTAGACGGGTTTGACGGGTTTCGAGCGGCTGTTTGACCCCGTCGATCCACACCGCCTCCACTCCCGTCGTCCCTTCCAGGGGATCACCGTCCCATATCACAACGTCGGCACGTTTTCCGGTTGCGAGTGAACCAATATCAGCGCCCATGCCCATAACCTGTGCTGGTTTTGATGTGATCGCCGCAAAAGCATCATTCCAGTTGAGCCCAGTCGCGCCGGGAACACGAGTGAGGGCCACCAAATTGCCCGCATATTGCGCCGCGTGCATCGCCTGACGCGTGTCATTATCATCAATCATGCCAATCGCGACCAAGACACCTGCCGCTTTCATCCGCCCAACGTTGGACTGTGTTGCAGCAATTTGCTCAAATGAACTTGGCAGATCGTTGACCGCCGATGCGATCACCGGCACTTTGGCCGCCGCGATTTGTGACGCGACACGCCATCCTTCGGTCACACCCACAAGAACCAGATCAAGCGCTGGATACTCGCGCTTTAACCCAAGGACAGCCAAAATATCCGTGGCACTTTCAACATGGACCAGCAGTTTTGTCTGCCCCGTCACCACCGCGACCAATGCCATCGCGTCGGCGCGTTTGAGGAGAGAATCTTCGCGCAGTCGCCCCATTTGAACATCGCGGGCCTCTGTCAAAGCATTGCGAAATGCGGCAAAGAGTGCAGGGCGGCTTCCCCCGGCAAGGCGCGCGCCCGCTTCTCCAAATTCGACAAACTGAAACGCCTTTGCGCGCGTGATCGGATCAGGATCAGCGCCGGTATCGATCACAGCACCCTGACCACCGAAAATGGCATTTCCCGCATCGGGAGAGATCACCGCGCGCGTGACGCCCGCCGCACGGTTGACAGCAATTGCCGCGACATCGGGGTTAACCGCTGAGGCGATATCAAGCGAAGCGTTGAAAGGGGACGTGTTGGCAACGCTATCATTGCTTGCGTCAACGGCATCAACACCGGCCAAGCCAATCCGGCTAAATCCTGCAACAATCCCCGGCGTCACCCATTTGCCCGAGGCGTCAATGATCGTCGTCCCCTTGGGCACGATTATGTTTCGCCCCACCGCCACAACTCGGCTGCCGGAAAAAACCACGGTTCCGCGTTCAATCGGCGCACTGCCATCGCCAATCACTACGGTTCCGCCGGTGATGACGGTGGTTTGGGCGAGGGCCGATGTTGACATGAAAGCCGTCAATGCGAGAAGAAAACGTCTCATTTCACATCCCCTTCACCGGCTTGGCCCAGTTCAAAATCGCTGACAGGACGGCGTTTGGGGTCGTTGGCATCATACATCAAAGCGCCGTCAATCCATACTTTTTCTGGCCGCGTATAGGTGGAAAACGGATTGCCGTTCCAAAGGACAAGGTCGGCCATTTTCCCAGGCTTCAAACTGCCAGTTCTCTCCGCAATGCCCAGTGCTTTTGCCGGGTTAAAACTCAACCAAGTCCATGCGGCTTCATCGGTTATTGCAATGCCCATCCGCCGCCCGTCGCCCAGCGCCTTGGCCGCTTCTTGATACAGGCGCTGGATACCGTTTGCATCATCACTGTGGACAATCGCGCAACCGCCAGCACTGTGCACAAGTGGGATGTTTTCGTTGATCGCGTCATAGGATTCCATTTTGAATCCCCACCAATCCGCCCACATCGCTGAACAGATGTTATTTTCTTTCAACAGATCAGCGATCTTATAGCTTTCAACGGCATGGTGAAAAGTCGACACTTTATAGTCGAACTCCTTCGACATATCGATCACTTGCGCCATTTCATCCGCGCGGTAGCAATGGTTGTGAACAAGAATATCGCCAGAGAGAACACCACTGAGCGTTTCCATCGCAAGGTCGCGGGGCACGGTTTCACCCTTATCCAGTTTCCGCTTATATTCGGTCGCCTTAATCCATGTCTGACGGTTGACTGCCATATTGCCCATCCGCGTCGCGGGCATCTGATTGCGGCCACCGTAAACGCGCTTGGGGTTTTCGCCGCACGCCATTTTTAGGCCGTATGGGGCCTGCGGGAATTTCATGCCCTGCACCGTGCGCGCATAGACATTTTTGAGCACAACCGAACGGCCGCCAAATAAATTGGCAGACCCCGGCAAAATTTGCAGCGACGTTACTCCGCCATTGGCAAGAGCGCGGCTGAATCCCGGGTCTTGCGGCCATACACTGTGTTCGGCCCACACCTCTGGCCGCACAGGCCCTGTCGCTTCATTGCCATCGGAATGTGCGTCAACTCCGGGCGACGGATAATCACCCAGATGCGAATGGACATCGATAATCCCGGGTGTCACCCATTTGCCAGTGCCGTCAACGGTGAGCACCAAAGGCGGCAATGCCATATCCGCCACAGCCCCGCCAAGCGTGGTGATTTTCCCGTCCTGAAAAAGGACATTGCCATTTTCAATCCGACCGCCCTCACCATCATAAATGGTGACATTACGGATGAGCGTGGGGACGCCGGGATAGGCTTTATAGGTTGATGGATAGGGGTCGAGCTTTGGCTTTGCAGCCGGGGCCTTATCTGCAATCTTTGCAGGTTTTGCGCCCGTTCCAGACGCGCAACCGGCGAGCAACGTCGCCATGAGCATCAACCCCAAACGCATATTATTTAACACCGTGCATCAGCCATTTGAGAGGAACAGCGATGACGAGCAACAACACGCCAATGCCAATTGAAACCCAGCCAATTGTCGTGAACACGCCGACATAGGTATCAAGGCTGACCTTCAAATTTGTCACTTGCCCGCCAACGGTTTCGACACTGGCCACTTGCGCGACCATGCCTGCAAAATATTGTGCGACCGAAATCGACAGAAACCAAACCCCCATCATCATGCCCACAATGCGAGCGATAGAGAGTTTGGTAATCATGCTGAGGCCGACGGGCGAAATGCAGAGTTCCGCCACCGAGTGAACCAAATAAAGCCCCGCGAGCCAGACCATCCCCACTTTGAAATCAGTCCCTGCAAATGCGGCACCCCAAACGAGAAGTAGAAACCCAGCGCCAACGCCCATCAGTGCGAGCGAAAATTTGACGGGGATTGAGGGTTCAAGGCCACGTTTTGACAAGGCCGTCCATAAGATGCTGAACACTGGGGCGAGTGCCACAATGAACAGTGCGTTGAAAATCTGTGTTTGCCCCGCAGGCATGAGATAGACAGGCTGGTCAATCAAACCAGACCGCGCAAAGTGCAAACCTATAGTTGACAGCAAACCACCTAAACCGAACCAAAGCCCCATCTTGCGTTTTGTCACAGCATCTTCGCCACTGGAGAAAAATGACCATGCTGCGCGGGCAAGTCCGAAACAAAGTGCGGCTGCAACCCCGTAATAAGTCCACAGATTGGCGCGGAACATGGCGAATAGGGGGCGTGTCCATTCAAGCGCCAATTCGGTATTTCGATCCGCAAAGAGCGTCAATGAAGACCCCGCTTGTTCAAAAAGCGTCCAAAAAACGACATTAAAAATGATCAGCACCATCGCAGCGACCATCATCTGAAACTCTTGCCGTGACCCCTTAATCCGCGACCAGATCAGAATTGCAGGAACGCTAAAAAGGAAGGTCAGGAACAATGCTTTGCCCATAATCGGCAGCGTCGTAATATAGCCTATTATGCCAGTTCCAGCCTCTGGTTTTACATAATTCATCAGGTTGGAAAACAGCAACCAGAAGATCGGGATCATCGCCAAAGCGCCGCCGTAAATATACCAATCCTTGCTGGTGTCCGCGTCAGCAGGGCGTTCACCGTAGCCATCAAGCCGCCCACCATCGAACTGAAACAGCAACCACGAACAGAGCATGCCAACAGCAGCCAAGCCAAAGCCTGCCCAGAACCCCACGGACTCCGCTAACAATGGACAGAAAAATTGTGAAATCAACGAACCTAGGTTGATGCCCATATAAAACATCGTGAAACCTGCATCGCGGCGGCGATCACCTTGTTCGTAAAGTGAACCAACCATTGTCGAGATATTGGGTTTGAAAAACCCGTTCCCAATCGTGACGGTCGACAGTCCCAGCAGCAACATCAGAACAAAAAATGGAGAACGTTCGCCATCAGAATTAAAATCACCATCGGCGAATTTACGAATCTCTTTCTGATCCGCTGCGATCAGAGAGACAGATTTATCCTCATTGCCCTTAATCTGTAGCTTTTGCCCCTCGATCGTTACAAACTTAGTTGCTGTCTGGCCTTTACCCTCAACACTGATTTCATATTTTTGACCATCAATGGTTGTAAACGGTGCGGCAGAGGGGCTGCTTGCGCTGAAGCTTAGGATAAAATAACCGATGGCCATCATAATCGCGCCAAATTTGACCGAGCGCTTGGATCCAAGATAACGGTCGGCAATTAACCCGCCAACCAACGGCGTCAGATAGACCAGAGCAGTAAAGCCACCGTAGAGACCGGCTGTCGTCGTATCATTGAACAGAAAATGATTGGCGAGGTAAAGCGTCAGGATTGCCCGCATCCCGTAAAAGCCGAATCGTTCCCACATTTCGGTGGTGAACAAACGCTTTAGTTGCTTGGGATGTCCAAACCAGCCTTCGCCAGAACCCGTTCCCGTATGCGTCATGTCTGCGGGAATTGCCCCAGGTTCACTGACAGCATCATCGATCACATTGGCCATAGCATTAGGCTCCCCAAAAAAAATTATTTGCCCGCTCATGCGGCGCGGTTAGGGCTGACACTAACGCAGAAATTACGTGTGTGAAGAAGAATGTTGCGCGGCGTTTAGTTTGGCGGTGCTTTGTTGGGGATAAGGGGCTGCCCTGCCACCTGCTTCATCCTGATTTCTGCCACCGTACGCTGTGCCAGCACCACACGGCTTTTCCAACGCAAATGAGTGCCGTCGGATAAGAAACCATGATCGGTCTTTTTGCCAAAGCGCGCATAAAACCGCACGCCTGCTGCTGGATCATAGCCTGCGCGAGCGGTGAGGTAGAGACCGACATAATCCGCCTCAATCTCTGTCGCGCGGACAAAACGACGCGCGCGACCCGATATGTCCAATTGATCCCCGTGGCCCAGCACATTGTGGGCGAATTCGTGGCCCATCACCACGGCGAGTTCATCGTCATTCCCTGCAAAATCAACGATCTTCCCGGTGAGCGTAACATCAGCACCGTCCGCACTCGCGCCTAATTTATTGGCGTAACGTACAATGAAGCGCGATGGACAGGCCGGTTCTCCGGTTAAGCGCAGGGTGCGCTCCACCGCGTCGCGCATAATGATAACATCGATTGTTACATTTTTTTTAAGCGCTTGGGACAGTGCATCTTCCACCTGTTGAACGGCGGCATAATCTGCGCGCGTCGTTACCTCGGTTGGCACCCTTTCCCCCGCAATTGACAGAAGATGGTCGCGCGCCCTGAACCCTGCTTTGTCAGCTGCACTTTCCGGAACCACAGCGATCACTGCGGGGGTTAGCCCCAATCCGAAATAAGCTTTCGTGGCGCTACGTTCCGTGGGGGCATATTGCCCTAAACTGTGGATGAGCAAGCCGGTTTGCGGCATGGCCGTCTTACACAGATCGCGGTTTGCGGCTTTCAGGCGATAGCCAATTGTCGCCACCCGCAGATCAAGCACACGCAGCGCTTCAAAACCGGAATCGGGGGCTGGCGCTGCCCCAATCAAAAGGCCCAAACACAGGATCAAAACAAAACGCATCGCACTTTCCCTAAGCATGCTCTTGAAAAGCGCAAGCGCGTGCCCCCATATCATCATCATGAATGAAACCCCAAAATGGCACGGCACCACAATCCTGTCCGTCCGCAAATCTGGCAAAGTGGTTATTGTCGGTGATGGTCAAGTTTCGATGGGCAACACCGTCATGAAACCCAATGCAAAAAAAGTACGACCCCTTGGCAACGGATCGGTGATCGGTGGTTTTGCGGGGGCAACGGCGGATGCCTTCACCCTGTTTGAACGGTTAGAGGCCAAACTTGAACGGCATAATGGTCAGCTGATGCGCGCCGCCGTTGAGCTGGCCAAGGATTGGCGGACCGACAAGTATCTGCGCAATTTGGAAGCGATGATGATTGTCGCGGACAAGGATGTGACGCTGATCCTGACCGGCAACGGTGATGTCTTGGAACCGGTCGACGGGATTGCGGCCATTGGGTCTGGCGGCAATTTTGCTTTGTCTGCCGCCCGCGCACTTCAAGATTATGAGGCGGACGCAGAAAAACAGGCCCGCAAAGCAATGGCGATTGCAGCAGAGCTCTGTGTCTTCACCAATGATCAGCTGACACTCGAAACGCTCCCTTCAAATATATAGTCCATCCGCGAGAACATCATGCAAAACAGTCTGACTCCTAAAGCCATTGTTGCTGCCCTAGACGCGCATATTGTTGGCCAAACCGATGCCAAGCGCGCAGTCGCAGTTGCGCTGCGTAACCGCTGGCGGCGTCAGCAATTGCCCCCTGAATTGCGTGATGAGGTATCCCCCAAAAACATCCTGATGATCGGACCCACGGGCTGCGGCAAAACCGAAATTTCCCGGCGTTTGGCCAAACTGGCTGATGCCCCATTCGTCAAAGTTGAAGCGACCAAATTTACTGAGGTCGGCTATGTCGGGCGTGACGTTGAACAAATTGCCCGCGATCTGGTCGAAGAAGCGATCCGCCTTGAAAAAGAACGCCGCCGGACTGCCGTAATCGACAAGGCCGAAGAAGCCGCAATGTCTCGCTTGCTCGATGCGCTTACGGGTAAAGATGCGAGTGCTGCGACGCGCGAAGCGTTCAAAAAGCGCTTTCAAGACGGCCATCTTGATACGACGGAAATTGAGATCGAAGTCGAAAATGCGCCGCAGATGCCGTTTGAAATTCCCGGCGGCGGAGGCGGAGTTGGCATGATTAACCTGTCCGACATGATGGGCAAAGCCTTTGGCAAACAGCAACAGTTGAAACGCCGCAAAATGAGCGTCCCAACGGCTTGGGCCAAGTTGATCGAGGAAGAGGCCGATAGCCGCCTTGATCAAGACGAACTCAGCCGCGTTGCCCTTGCCGATGCCGAAGCCAATGGCATCGTCTTCCTTGACGAGATAGACAAAATTGCAGTCAGCGATGTCCGCGGCGGTTCTGTCAGCCGCGAAGGCGTCCAGCGCGATTTGTTGCCGCTTATCGAAGGGACAACTGTTTCAACCAAATATGGCCCGATGAAAACCGACCATATCCTGTTCATAGCAAGCGGTGCGTTCCATGTAGCCAAACCCAGTGACCTGTTGCCTGAACTGCAAGGTCGTCTGCCGATCCGCGTCGAACTCAAGGCGCTTACGCAGGATGATTTCGTCCGTATTTTGAAGGATACGCGCGCCAGCCTTGCCGACCAATATCAGGCGTTGCTCGGCACTGAGGGGGTAACGATCACCTTCACCGATGACGGCATCACTGCCATCGCACGGACCGCCGCAGAAGTGAATGAAGCGCTCGAAAATATCGGTGCGCGACGACTGTCTACGGTCATGGAAAAACTGCTGGAGGATGTCAGCTTTGAAGCCGAAGACCGCCAAGGCACGACGCTCTTGATCGACGCGGCCTATGTTGACGCTCAATTGGCCAGTGTTGCCAAAAATGTGGATTTGAGCAAATATGTCCTCTGACGAGGAGAACCAACATGACACACACAGGCCACTGCCACTGCGGCGCGATTGCTTATGAAGTTTCGGGTACGCCCCAACATGTCGCACTCTGCCATTGTCAGGATTGCCGGATGAGTGCTGGCGCGCCGATGGTGTCCTGGGCGGCCTTTGCAGAAGGCGAATTGACCTTGACCAAGGGCAGGCCCAAAACCTTTAATTCATCAGGCAGAACAATGCGCAGTTTCTGCAGCGATTGCGGCACTGGCCTGTTCTACCGCAACGAAGAGTTTTTGCCCGGTATCGTCGATATTCAATCCGCAACACTTGATGATCCCAGCGCGCTCCCCGCTGGCGCGCACATCCAAACCGCAGAACGGATTGATTGGATGGCGACCGCGCATGAACTCCCGGTGTTTGAACGGTTTCCGGGGCAATAAACCTCCCCCACTTATTCCGCAGGCACAACTGCATAAGAGAGTGATTTTGCGGGGTTCAAATATTTTTGGGCAATAGCCTGAAGCGACGCAGGTGTAATCCGTTCCAAATCGGACCGCCATGATTTAAGGACGGCAATCTTGCGCGGATCGCTTGTCACACCTGAAAGTTGCCCCATCCAAAAACCATTGCCACTTGATGTTCGGGCCAGCTGTTGGGTCATCGGCCCAAATGCCCGTGCCAGCTCGTCCGCGCTCACAGGTTTGTTCGCAAGATCCGCCGCAATCGCGTTTGCACGCGTGTAAAACTGCGCGACACCAGCAGGTTTCACTTGTGAAGTCACAATCAGGAAGCCTCCGTTTTTGAGGCTAAAGGGCCAATTGCTTGACACGTCTGGGCTGTAACTTGCGCCTTCACCTTCGCGGAATTGTTCAAACATCCGGTCGTTAAAAATCGCCGCTAACATGTCCAGCTGACGGCTTTCATAGACATTGTCTAACCCAGCCCCCGTTGGCCATACCAGCACTGCTGCCGCCTGATCCTTTGCGCCTTTATGAGTCGCGATCAGCGGTTTTGAGGTCGCCTTGATTGGCTTTACCTTTGCACCATCTCGCGGGAGCGAGACCACACTCCGCTTGGGTATAGCGCCAAAGCTTGCTTCGGCAGCGGAGATTGCGCTGGACACATTAAAATCACCAAAGATCGACAGTTCAACTGGCCCCGCTGCCAAAAGTGGTTCCCAGAACGCCCGAAATGTCTTTGGTGTGAGTGCTTCCACATCGGCGCGGCGCGGGCTACCCCATCTTTTGTCACCGCCGTGGAGCAAAAGCCCAAGGTCGCGTCCCATCACCCCTTGCGGTGAAGCGTCAATGGTTTCCAACCCGATCATCATTGCGGCGCGCGCACGCACGATGGGTGCAGGGTCCCAACCCGGCGTTGCCAATTTTGTCGCCATGATGCGCAGCTGATCCTTCAAATCAGAGTCTCTGGTCGAGGCGCGCAGAAAAAAGGCATCATCCCCAATATCAAAAGCCATATTGATTTGGCGACCACTGGTCATCCTGTCGATCACATCCTGACTCAAATCACCAATACCGCTTGAGATCAGAGCAGCAGGAGCGGCCCATGCGGGCGTGGTCCGGTTCTTTGGAAACGCATGACGTCCAGCGCCAAAACGTGCAGCGACATAGACACGCCCTGCCTCTGCGTTACTCTGGCTCAGGATGAGTTTTGTCCCGTTTGACAATTCAACAGTTTCAATTCCCAAACTGCCAAGCGAACCACGTTTTACAACCGTAGCCGGCGCACCCAATTTTGGGAGAAGATCAAAACTAACAGGGCTACGGTCCCGCGCCGAAACCAAAGCTGTCACTGGGGCCGCCAAGGCTGCGGCCAATTGCTTATGACCATCAACGACCGCCACTTGGCTAGAGACGATCACGCGCGGGCCAGCACCTGAGAAGAGGCGCTTGGTTGCACTCAGAATATCGGCAGGACTGATTTTTGTGCGCATGGATCCAAAAACATCGCGCGCAACCTCTGCTGTGGCGACGGTTTCACGGATGTTTACGGCTTCGATAATATCATCTGCTTGTTTTCCAGCCGCTTCGGCGCGCGCGGTTTCCACT
This sequence comes from Sphingomonadales bacterium, assembly GCA_043760405.1. GTDB lineage: Bacteria > Pseudomonadota > Alphaproteobacteria > Sphingomonadales > Sphingomonadaceae > Aquisediminimonas. Next base: position 19,679 of record JAYUPB010000117.1, on the reverse strand, counting down.
GCGACATCCAATGCAGCAATGAATTCCCCAGATTCGCGGTCAATCTCTGCTGGGTCCGGCGGGTTAGCGATAGCGTCGGCAAAGACCGCACGTACATCAACCAAGGCTGCTTTCCAGTCATTACCGATTGGAATGATAGTGGCAAATGTACCCTCAACGGTGCGCGCGACATCATTTTGTTCAACCTGTGCTTGCAAAAAACTGCCGCCTGCACGGGCGCGCTGTTCAAGCCGGCGATTGATCAGGCGTGTTGCAACCAAATCAATCAACTTTCCCTGATTATAAACAATCGTATCATTACGAAGTGTCCACGGCCGGACATAGGCCATGCTGATCATCGTTGGCAAACCAGCTTCTGATAAGAAAACGCTGTTTTCGACCAACGGTTTTGGCGAACCAAAATCAGGGTCTGGCGCCGCAGGCCCGGTACCCTTCCAGTCCGAAAAATGCGTTTTGATCAGCTGTTCATATGCAGCAGGATCACCGTCGCCAGCAATGACAATGATCGCCTTTTCTGGGCGGTACCACCGGTCATGAAATGCACGTACGGAAGCCGAAGTGGCAGCTGTCAGGGATGCATCAGTGCCAATGGGTGGCCGCACGGCCAAAAGTTGCCCAGCAAAGAATAAGGACCGTGTTGCATCGCCAAGGCGCATCTGCGGACCACCTTGTTCGCGCGATTCCGCCAGAACAGTGCGCCGTTCGGCGTCAACCTCTGCGGGGGTAATCGTCGGGCCTGACATCATCCCGGACAGAATTTTGATGCTTTCATTCAGGCCCGCCTCTGTCGCATTCGGCAGATCAAGTTTGTAAATCGTTTGGGTGCCGCTGGTTTCAGCATTGGTATCACTGCCAAAACTTGCGCCGAGCCGCTGCCAAACCCGCTTGGCCTCTCCGTCAGTCACATGTCGCGACCCTCGGAAGCTAAGATGTTCAAGGAAATGCGCAAAGCCCAACTCACCGGTGCGCTCCATCATCGAACCCGCATCAATCGCGACGCGGACCGACACTTGGCCCGGTGGAACGCCGTTGCGACGCACCGCATAGCGGACACCGTTTGGCAACACGCCAAAGGTCCACGCCTTATCAACAGGAATATCACTTCCCTTGTAAAGCCACGGAACAGCTACGCTTTGCGCTGCTGGTGCAACACTTTTGCGTTCGGCAACGGGCGACGCCGCGATAAGACCAAGGCTGAGGAAAGTAACAAAGGTGAAGCGCATAGGGCGCGAAGGTATAAATAGCATAGGCTGCAAAGCGTATCGCGCCTTGCAGCCTATGGCTATTCTTATTCGATCAACACCGTCTTGCGGGTTGAATTACCGTCCCGCTGTGCGACGAACGGCCCCTTTGTGCGCGCCAACGCCATTTGGTTTTGGACCAAAGCGACGACGGGGACGATCCCCTTCACGGGTTTCACCCACAGGCGGACGACGACCACCAGGACCGCGATCACGGTTTGGATTGTGCGTTGATTTTGTCGCAACTGGCTTTGGCAATTTCGCTTTCAGATTATCAAAATCATCAGGCAAAGCCATTGGTTCCAACTGGACGCGGGTCAGACGTTCGATCTGACGCAACCAACCGCGTTCTTCGCCGTCGACAAAGCTGATCGCAATCCCGTCCGCGCCTGCACGCGCCGTCCGGCCGATACGGTGGACATATTGTTCAGGCACATTGGGCAGTTCGTAATTGAACACATGACTGACACCCGAAACGTCAATGCCGCGCGCCGCAATATCCGTTGCGATCAAAATTTTGATCTCGCCCGTACGAAACGCCTGGAGCGCCTGAGTCCGCTGTGGCTGTGATTTATTGCCGTGGATCGCAGCGCAACCAATGTTTGCAGCCTGCAGATGTTTCACAACCTTATCAGCACCGTGCTTGGTGCGGGTAAAGACGAGTGCGCGGTCAATATTTTCAATTGTCTGTAAGGAAATGGTCAACAGCGCCTGTTTTTCAGTCTGACTGATATAGGTCACATATTGTTCAACCCGCTCTGCTGTCGTTGCTTGCGGGGCGACTGAAACGCGGATCGGATTGTTCAGGAAACGGTTGCCCAGATCAGCAATTGATTTGGGCATAGTCGCCGAAAAGAACAGAGACTGGCGCTGTTTTGGCAGTAATGTATCAATCCGTTTAAGCGCATGGATAAAGCCGAGATCAAGCATCTGATCAGCTTCATCAAGCACAAAAATTTCAACATTGCGCAGCGAAAGTGCACGTTGGTCGATCAAATCGAGCAAACGACCCGGGGTTGCAACAAGAACATCTACACCTTGCGACATCGCACGGATTTGCTTGCCAATGGGAACGCCGCCAAACACAGTTTCAACCGACAGCTGTGATTGCTTACCATAATCGCGAAACGATGCCGCGATTTGCGCCGCGAGTTCGCGGGTCGGGGCAAGAACAAGCATCCGGCACGTCAAAGGCGCGCGTGGTTTCTTGTTTTCGGACAGATATTGGATTGCGGGCAGCGCAAACGCGGCGGTCTTTCCCGTGCCGGTTTGGGCAATGCCGCACAGATCCCGGCCATCCAAAAGCGGCGGGATCGCCTGCATTTGAATGGGGGTTGGCTCAGTATAGCCCTTGGCTTCAAGCGCGGCGAGGATCGGCTTTGACAAGCCGAGGTCAGAAAAATAGGTCATGGATAACTTTCAAATATGCGAGAGGCCACGTACCAAATTGGCACATGGTCGCAAGCGGGGTCTAAATGACAACCCGCGTGAAAAGGGAAGCCTTTGGCTAAACGCGCAAAAGCGATTTTGACCTGCACCGTTTGAAAACGGACAATCACGCTGGCCAAAAATCTGGCAAAACCTCGGTGGCTTTGCTGCGCTGCAACATTAGATAGGCGATAATGGTGGCGAAAGCAAGGCATGCTTGCCATAACGCGATCAAGAGAGAGGGAGCACATGGCCAAAACACATTCTATGTCGCTAATTGCGCGGTGCGTAAGACGCGCCATCATCTGGTGGTTTAATCGGCAAGGGTGGGAAGCAAGCGGTGCTGTCCCCGAACCCCGCAAATTTGTTTTGATTGCTGCACCCCATACGAGCAATTGGGATTTTATCTATTTCATCGGCGCGGCGCACGGGCTTGGCGCCAATCTTTCATTTATGGGAAAAAAATCATTGTTCCGCTGGCCCTTTGGAGGAATGATGCGCGATATGGGCGGGGTCGCCGTAGACCGTTCAAAATCGGGCAATACTGTAGAGGCCTCGATTGCTGAATTTGCCAAACGCGGCGAATTCATGCTGACCATCGCTCCAGAAGGCACACGCGGCAAAGTGACAAAATGGAAAACGGGCTTTTATAATATCGCGGTCGGCGCCGGTGTCCCTTTGGTGTGCGGGTTTATGGATTATCAAAAAAAGATCGCGGGGCTGGGCATGACATTATGGCCAACGGGAAATTACGCGCAAGATATGGCAAAGATTGCGGAATTTTATACCCAGTTCACACCGCGCTACCCGCTGCAAAAAACAATCGATTATGGGTCAGTGGGGTAATCAAAGCCCCTAGCTTTTCATCTTTTGGGCATATCCTGCGGCCATGAGCCCCGCCATCATATCGAACAATTTATTGGGAGAAAGCCGCCGAAGGCGTGGCATCGTCCGCTCCAACCCACGTGCGACAATGATCTCACGTTCTCCGCGTTCCATAGCGCGGATCATGGTTGCTGCGGCTTTATCGGCGGGAATACCATTGTCAATTGCGGCGTCACTCACTCCGCGCCGCGATCCATCTGCACCCAAAGCATTGCGTGACACGCCTGTTTGCACCGAACCTGGCGTGATGACATGCACGTCGATCCCGTGCCCAGAAACCTCGCTGCGCAGCGCATCCGCATAACCAATCAGGCCGTGTTTTGCAGCGCAATAAGCCGTGCGCATCGGCACGCCGACTTTGCCTGCGACACTTGAGATAAAAACCAGCCGCCCAGAATTGCGAGTCACCATGCGCGGCAACACCAATTGTGTCAGCGCAATCGGTGCCATCAAATCAACGTCGATAATCTGTTGATAGACCAACGGCGCGGTATCAACCGCAAGTGAGCGTTGTGAAATGCCAGCGTTGTTGATCAAGGTATCGACGCACCCAAAATGAGCCCAAGCACGGCCAACAACATCAGACAATGCCGCCGTATCCGTTGTTTCAAAGGGAAGGATCAAATGCTGGTTCGCGCCACCACAGGCAGTTGCAACACGTTCCAAAGCTTCAACATTGCGCCCTGACAGGATCAACCGTGCGCCCGCCTTTGCCATTTGCTTTGCTAATGCCTCACCAATCCCCGATGAAGCCCCTGTGATCCAGATGATTTTATCTTTGAACACGTGTTATTCCTTCATTTTTCACATGTAATAAAGCGTCGCCTTAGTGTCGGCAAGCAATGCGTGCTTGATCAAGTCCGCTCGAACCCCCACATAGTCAATATGCTGATAGAAACCGAAACAACGCCCAATCCTGCCACCTTAAAATTCATGCCCGGTCGTCCCGTCATGGAGTCTGGAACACGTGATTTTGCGTCTCCTGAAGAAGCAGAGGCATCCCCCCTTGCAGAGGCGCTGTTTACCCTCGGTGATGTTGAAGGCGTGTTTTTCGGACGGGATTTCATTTCTGTCACCGCAGGCCCAGGGACGAGCTGGTCGCAACTGAAGCCAGACGTTTTGGGCATCCTCCTTGATCATTTTTCTGCGCAGATGCCCTTGTTCAAACCAGCGGCTGCTGGTTTTTCCGTGCCTGCAGATACTGAATTTTCTGATGATCCTGCTGACGCCGACATCATTGTCCAGATCAAAGAACTGATCGAAACGCGTGTCCGTCCGGCTGTTGCCAATGATGGCGGTGACATCATCTATCGCGGTTTTGACAAAGGCAAAGTCTATTTGAAAATGCAGGGTGCTTGTGCAGGATGCCCGTCCTCCACCGCAACCCTTAAAAACGGCATTGAGTCGCTGCTCAAACATTATGTTCCTGAAGTGACTGAAGTCCTCGCTGTCTAAGCTTGAAAGGCCCTCTGAATGTCCGAACCCCTTGCCCCCGCAGCGCTTGATCAATTGTTCCGAACGGCGCGTTCTTATAACGCCTATCTGGAAACGCCCGTCACGGTTGAACAGTGTGATGCGATCTGGGAATTGATGAAAATGGGCCCAACGTCGGCCAATTGCCTTCCAGCGCGGCTGATTTGGTGTGTCAGTGCAGAAGCACGCGAAAAACTGGCCGCCCTCGCCATGCCGGCCAATGGTGAGAAAATCCGCAGCGCGCCGGTCACCGTCATCATCGGAGCGGACAGTGCATTTTATGAACAGCTGCCTGATCTCTTCCCTCATGCCGATGCGCGCAGCTGGTTCAAGGATGCCCCAGAACTGGCCGCAGCAACCGCATTTCGTAATTCCAGCCTTCAGGGTGCCTACTTCATTATGGCTTCACGCGCACTTGGCCTTGATACAGGGCCGATGTCAGGCTTTAGCAATGATGCTGTCGATGGCGCATATTTCGGCGGCACGACGATCAAGTCGAACTTCATTTCCACGCTTGGTTACGGCGATCCTAAAAGTATATTCGAACGGTCACCACGCCCCGGATTTGATCGTTTCAACACTGTCGTCTAATCTTAAAGTCATCCCAAAAATGATCCTGGTTATTGAAACAGCAACAGCGGCCTGCTCTGTGGCGTTGATCGAGAATAATGAGGTGATTGCGTCCTTCCATGAACTGGTCGGGCGCGGCCATGCAGAACGCCTGATACCCATGATCGCGTCGTTACCCGGTGGCGGCCGGGCGGACTCCATCCTTGTAGGATGCGGTCCGGGAAGCTTCACGGGTATACGTGTAGGCGTTGCCGCTGCAAAAGGTCTGGCTTTAGCATGGGACATACAAGCACGCGGTTATCCGAGCCACGCGTTGCTCGCGGGCCATTATTTTGCGCACAGCACCGATGCTGTGCGCAAGAACGACGACATCACGGTTGCGACAGAGGCTGGCCACGGGCAGGTTTTTGTCCAATCCTATGCAGCTAATCCTTTTGGTCCGGCCAGTCCGCTGACATCCTTACCCCCCGAAGACGCAGCACGCCTGTTTCAAACCTCGGTTATTTTAGGGTCAGCTGCGCATAGATTAGTGGCTTTGCGGGGATGGGGCAGTGCCGTCGCATCTGAACCCGACGCCCGCTATGCTTTGGCTTTACCCGATGGTTATGCTGATTTGCCGGTCATGCCGATATATGGCCGCGAGGCTGACGCGAAACGTCCATTATGACAGCGGTTTTGCACCTGAAACGCGGCGGCGTTGAAGATTTATCGGCGGTTATGCCGGTGATGACAGCAGGTTTTGATTCTGATTTCGGGGAAGCATGGAATGAAAATCAATGTGTTGGGATGCTTAGTTTGCCCAATACACTATTACATCTGGCCTTTTGCGATGAAGTTCTTGCTGGATTTTCCATGTCACGCTTTGTGGTTGATGAAACTGAATTACTGTTGCTGGTCGTAAAACCGCAATTTCGAAAGAAGGGTATTGGCTCAGCTTTACTTGATCAAACAGTGCATTGGTCACATGAATGCGGTGCACATCGTATTTTTTTGGAAGTGAGAGAGGACAATGCTGCAATAAACATTTATCACAAGGCTGGGTTTATCGCGATAGGCCGCAGGCTGCGCTATTACAAAGGGCGTGATGGTGATTTTCGTGATGCTATTACTTATGCATTGAACTTGTTCGATAGACAAAATTAAATAGTGCAATTTATAAAGTTAACTAGTACATTTCAATTCCGGGCATAGAGTTAAAAGACCAGCCCCAGTAACTTCTCAAATTTGAAAGACAATGAAATGATTGAAGCATCTGAAATGCATGAAACCCTCATCACACTCACTGCGGATATTGTTGCAGCGCACGTAAGCAACAATTCCGTAGCGGTATCCGACCTTCCAACGTTGATCAGTAATGTTCACGGTGCACTTGCAGGGCTTGGCGGTGCGCCTGTTGCTGCGGCTGTAAAGCTCGAACCTGCAGTATCAATTCGTTCTTCTATCAAACCCGATTATGTAGTTTGTCTTGAAGACGGAAAAAAATTGAAAATGCTCAAGCGCCATTTGATGACCCATTATGGGATGACGCCTGATGATTACCGTGCCAAATGGGGACTCGCCGCTGATTATCCGATGGTTGCGCCAAATTATGCTGAACAGCGCCGCGTACTCGCGGTTAAAATCGGCCTTGGACGCAAGCGCGGCAAGCGGAAATAAATCTGTCTTCCAGACCGGAATGAAAGGGGCTAGGAGCGTGTTATGAATAAACGCCTTAGCCCCTGTGTCGTTCAATGACGCGCCAAATTGATGTCGAGGCGCTTTGCGCTGAAAAGGGCTTGCGCATCACCGAACAGCGCCGCGTTATCGCGCGCGTTCTCTCTGATTCTGTTGACCATCCCGATGTTGAGGCGTTGCACACCCGCGCAGCTGCGGTGGATCCCCGCATCTCGATCGCAACTGTTTACCGCACCGTACGTTTGTTTGAAGAGGCGGGCATTCTAGAGCGCCACGATTTCGGGGATGGACGGTCGCGTTATGAAGCCGCGCCAGAGGCGCATCACGATCATCTGATCGATGTTGAAACTGGCAATGTAATTGAATTCGTCGATCCCGAATTGGAAGCTCTGCAAAAACAAATTGCTGAAAAACTGGGCTTCCGCCTCGTTGATCACCGTATGGAACTCTATGGCGTCGCTCTCGATCGCAAAGGCTGAACGCGTTCATCCTCGGGCCTATGTCCGGGTCATGCTGATTGCGCTGGCGTTGCTCATTCTTTTACCGGCCCATCTATTGGTCCGGCGCTTCACTTATTTTTCTCCCTTCAGCCGGTTGTTCCTGCGCTTTTCAGCATGGATCGTTGGCGTTGACATTCGAATCACTGGCCCACGTGTTCTGCGTGATGTCCTCTACATTGCCAATCATGTCAGTTGGCTTGACGTTCTTGTGCTGTCGGGGCGCACGGGCTGCGCCTTCGTTGCCAAGGCTGATATGGCACCTTGGCCTATCATTGGTTGGCTCGCATCGCTTAACAACTCCGTCTATGTGCAGCGTGAAAAGCGCCTTGATGTCGGTGCGCAAAAAATTGCCATACAGGCTGCGCTGGAAACACATCAGGCCATCACGCTTTTTCCAGAAGGGACAACCGCAAACGGGAATGAATTGTTGCCATTTCGGTCCTCCCTGATTGCCTCGGTCACGCCGCCGCCAGAAGGGATCACAATTCAGCCGGTCGCGATTGATTACGGAACAATCGCTGCTGCCATTGCGTGGGTTGATGATGAACCAGTTGGTAAAAATGCCCTCCGTGTCATGAGCCGCGCTGGACGCTTTCCTGTGGTCCTTCACTTTCTGACTCCCCTCGATCACGCAGATTTTGATGACCGCAAGGCGATTGCCGCGCACAGTCGCGATGCAATTGCAGCACGACTGTTCCCCGCCTATAGTCAGGTGACATGACACAGAAATCACCCAAATCTTTTCACGTTAAATCCTTCGGCTGCCAAATGAACGTCTATGACGGCGAACGCATGGGGGAAATGCTCGGCGCACAAGGGATGGCCGCAACCAGTGAGGCGGACGCAGACCTCGTCATCCTCAACACCTGCCACATTCGCGAAAAAGCGGTCGACAAAGTCTATTCTGATATTGGACGCTTACGCCGCGAAGACGGCACCCGCCCCATGATTGCCGTGGCGGGCTGTGTTGCACAGGCCGAAGGCGCTGAAATTCCAAGGCGCGCGCATGAGGTTGATATTGTTGTGGGCCCGCAGGCCTATCACCATCTGCCAGCCATGATTGCGACCGCCGCAACGGGCAAGCGCGCGATTGACCTTGATCTGCCGGGCCTCACCAAATTCAGCGATCTGCCACCGCGACGTAAGACGGGGCCGACCGCATTCCTGACCGTGCAAGAAGGCTGCGACAAATTCTGCACTTACTGTGTCGTGCCTTATACCCGCGGAGCTGAGATTTCCCGTTCATTCGACGCGATTTTGGATGAAGCCCGCGCGTTGATCGATGGTGGCGCGAAAGAAATCACATTGCTGGGCCAAAATGTGAACGCGTGGACCGATGACACGCGCGGGCTCGACGGATTGATCCGCGCGCTTGACCGTCTGCCCGGCCTTCTGCGTATCCGCTACATGACCAGCCACCCGTGTGACATGACACAGGGCTTGATTGACGCGCACGGTGACGTTGAAAGCCTGATGCCGTTCCTCCACCTTCCCGTGCAATCGGGCAGCAATCGCATCTTGAAAGCAATGAACCGCAGTCATGATGCGGCCTCCTATCTTGCGATTATCGACCGCGTCCGCAAAGTACGGCCCGACATCGCTGTGTCGGGCGATTTCATTGTTGGCTTTCCGGGAGAAAGTGATGCTGAATTTGAAGAAACATTGGCACTGATTGAACAGGTCAACCACGCTGCCGCTTATAGTTTCAAATATTCACCCCGCCCCGGCACGCCAGCCGCATCGATGGAGGGGCAAATTGCGCCAGCCGTGATGGATGAACGGCTGCAAAGGCTTCAGGCTCTCATCAATATGCAACAATCCGCGTTCAATGTCGCCAGTGTGGGCAAACGCACCTCCATCCTGCTCGAACGCAAAGGCAAGCTCGACGGGCAGTTGATTGGCAAAACGCCGTGGCTGCAATCGGTCCATACTTTTGCCCAAGGCGCAGTTATTGGTGATTTGATTGACGTTGACCTTGTGTCTGCCGGGCCAAACAGCCTTGCTGGCATCACCATCCAAAAGGAGCTCCATGTCGCGTAAACCTGTCCCCGCCGTTTCCGGCGACCGCGCCCGCCTTGAGGTGGTGTTTGACAAAACACAGCTGCTTGGGCGTCTCTTTGGTGAATTTGACCAGAATTTGGTCCTTGTTGAAAATCGCTTTGGCGTTTTCATCGCCGCGCGCGGTAACAAGATACAGATTGAAGGCGAAGCAGAAGCCATTGCCCGCGCCCGTGACGTATTAACGGGCTTGTATAATCGTCTTGCCCAAGGTCAGGACATTGATACCGGCGCGGTCTCCGCGCTTATTGGCATGGCGTTTGAACCCACGCTCGACGGGATCATTCGCGCAGAACATGACAGCCCACCGCCGATCATGATCCGTACGCGCAAAAAAACCATTGCCCCGCGTTCAGCGATGCAAATCCGTTATATGGAAGCGCTGATCAGCAATGATATTATCTTTGCACTTGGACCAGCTGGCACCGGTAAAACCTATCTTGCGGTCGCCCAAGCTGTTGCGCAGCTGATCACTGGCAGTGTTGACCGCCTGATCCTGTCGCGTCCGGCGGTAGAGGCCGGCGAGCGCTTGGGCTTTCTGCCAGGCGATATGAAGGAAAAGGTCGATCCTTACCTGCGGCCGCTTTACGATGCCCTCTATGATTGCCTGCCCGCAGAGCAGGTGGAGCGGCGCATCGCCAGTGGCGAAATCGAAATCGCACCCATTGCGTTCATGCGGGGCCGCACGCTTGCAGACGCTTTTGTGATCCTTGATGAAGCGCAAAACACGACGCCAAGCCAAATGAAAATGTTCCTGACCCGTTTTGGTCAGAACAGCCGGATGGTGGTGTGCGGTGATCCCAAACAAGTCGATCTGCCTGATCCTAGTAAATCTGGCCTTGCCGACGCCGTGTCGCGCCTGGAAGGTGTGCAAAGCATCGCCACAATACGCTTCGGTATCGCCGACGTTGTCAGGCACCCCATCGTTGGCCGCATTGTTGAGGCCTATGAAGGCAAAGACAGCGACCCACGATGATAGAAACTGCAATCATCAACGAAGGCTGGGACCCTGACGTGGACTGGGAAGCGCTTTCCATCCGCGCCGTTTCCGGTGCCATTGCGGCATCCCCGTTTGGAACGCTTGATGCGCTTGATGTGCGCATTGAAGTCTCGGTAAAATTCACCAGTGATGATGACGTTCGCGCGCTCAATCGCGATTATCGGCACAAGGATAAACCAACCAACGTTCTGTCTTTCCCAATGGTTCAGCCTGATCTCATCGCGAACCTTGCCAATAGTGATGATGAAGAAGTGCTCTTAGGGGATATTGTTCTCGCCCACGGCGTTTGTAATCGTGAAGCCACAGAGCGCGGTGTTTCGACCGCAGCCCATGCGACGCATTTGATTGTGCACGGCACCCTTCATTTGCTAGGATATGACCATATCGAAGACGCAGAAGCCGAAGCGATGGAATTTTTGGAACAGCAGATCATGGCATCGCTTGGTTTGCATGACCCCTATCAACCGGTTGAGGATTAACCCGAACCCCTATGTCAGATGACAGTAGCAACAGCGGAAAATGGCTTTCTGGCCTTAAGACTCTGCTTTTTGGTGATCGCGAAAACTCGCTGCGCGACCAGATTGAAGATGCAATTGATGACGCAGAAGATGATGATGGCAAGCCAAACAAAAGCGACCTTTCGCTTGTCGAACGGCAAATGTTACGGAACTTGCTCCATTTCGGCGAACGCACCGTCGGGGATGTCGCGGTCCCGCGCAGTGACATTATCGCGGTTGAGGAAACCATCAGTTTCAAGGCCTTGGTTGCAGCCTTTGCCGAAGCAGAGCACAGCCGCCTGCCGGTTTACCGAGAAAGCCTCGATACGGTTATCGGCATGGTCCACATCAAGGATGTCTTTGAGATATTGGCAACGGGCAAGAAAGCGCCGCTCACCCTTGCTGGCTTGATCCGCGAACCTCTCTATGTCCCGCCTTCAATGGGTGTTCTTGATTTGCTCGCCGACATGCGCGGTAACCGGATGCACCTTGCAATTGTGATCGACGAATATTCGGGAACTGAAGGCCTGATCACCATTGAAGATTTGGTCGAGGAAATCGTTGGCGACATTGAAGATGAACATGATGATGCCCCCGTTGCGATGCTGATTTCACTTAACGATGGTATATGGGATGCCGATGCACGCACCCCGATTGAAGACGTCGCACGCGATGTCGATGAACGTTTGGGGGTGATTAATGAAGATGTTGACACATTGGGCGGGCTGGCATTCGTCCTTGCTGGGCATGTCCCACAAGTCGGAGAAGTTCTGACCCATGACAGTGGATGGCGTATCGAAATAACGCAGGCAGACGCGCGGCGCGTGACGCGGGTGCGACTGCATTCGCCAACCCCGCACGACACGCAGAACGAATAACATTTACCTCTGTCGTAAAAATGATAGGCTCTCAAAAAAATGAGTCGGGCGCACCTTATTACTTTTTGAAAAGGTCATTTGATGCGTCCTCATAAAATAGCCCTCATTGCCGGTTCTGTCAGTTTAATTGCTTTTGCCGGACTGGCGGTGGCCCAGCGGCAACAGGCATCCTCCCCTCCAAAAGCCCGCTATGCGATGGATGTTGGCACTGTTACGGGCTTGGCCGCGATGGGCGGCGGCATGGGCGGCGCGATGTCGATGATGTTCGGCGGTGGCGGAGGGAAAGAAGCCCGCGAATTGCGCTTGCGCCTGGGATCAACACTCTCACCGACAAAGGGGGTGGCGCAGGCAGATCATTTTCTTCTTCCCGCAGCAAAGCTTGGCAAATCTGTTCCGCTTTTGACACCAGAGCGCGTCGAAGGCGAAGGCACACCCGAATTTCAGCGTCCAAAAGGACGTTTGCTTTTGTTTTGGGGATGTGGCGCTAAGGCCCCCAAAGGTCAGCCGGTCATCATCGATTTCGCAAAAATAGCGGCAGGCCAAATGCCGCCCAATCTTTATTCTGCACGTGTGCCGGTGGACCGTGGTCCCTCGCAATCCAACAGCCGAACCTACGGTGAATGGCCCAATAAGAAATCGGCAAAGCCACCGGCCGCTAACTCATCTTTGCTTGGCGATCACCGCATTGCCGCCAATTATGCTCCGGAAATCAAATTCGCTTTGTCGCAAGATTATATGCCCGGACTGACGGGTCGCGCCAACGACATGCCCGGAGGAGCAATTGGTTTGACATGGAATAGTGTCACTGGAGCAACTGGTTATCATGCATGGCTGATGGGCGCAAAAATGGACGGCGGCAACGCGCCGCGTGACATGGTGTGGTGGTCTTCGTCGTCCGCACGTGAATTTGGTGGGGGTTTGTGGGATTGGCTACCACCCGAAACCGTAAGGCGGCTTATCACCGAAAAAATTATCATGCCACCAAGCCAAACCAGCTGCACAGTCCCTGCCGAAGTCAAAGCAGCAGCGCCCGATTTCATGATGGGCAACCTATATGCATACGGGCCAGAGGCGAATTTTGCCTTTCCTGCGCGCCCGGCCAACCCGGCAACGCCGTGGAACCCAGAATGGACCGCACGGGTCCGCTATCGTTCGCATACCATGTGGATGATTGGGGGGCCAATGACTGGAAATACTGACGATGGCGCAAAATCCGCCCCCTGCAAACCCAGCATATTCGGGGCGGTTCTCGGCAAAGCTTGTAGGTAAGGCGATTGGCCCTATATCCATCTTCATGAACAATGAAGAAGGTGGTGGGACATGAAGTGGCGCACGCATGCCAAAATTATTTCGGGTCTGCTGCTTGTCGCGGCAGCCGGTGGTGGTTGGTATTTATCCACGGATGATAAAGCGCGCGTCGACATCGCCAAAATGTACGGCAAGGTTCCAACCCTTGGAAAAATGCGTCCTGAAGCCTTTCCAACCATAGAGATTGCCAAAATTATCGGCTGGACTGGCGATGCAAAGCCTGTGGCCGCCGCAGGTCTTTTAACCAACGCCTTTGCTGATGGGCTGGATCATCCGCGCTGGATGCATTTACTGCCCAATGGCGATGTTCTGGTTGCCGAAAGCACCCAGCCTGACCGGCCAGTGGCGGGCGCAGGGGATTGGATCGCCCGTAAACTTGTCACCGAAGCCAACGGATCCTCCAAATCAGCAAATCGTATCACCTTGCTGCGCGATACGGATAAAGACGGAAAAGCTGATTTCCGATCGGTTTTGCTCAATGCTGACAATGGCCTGCACTCGCCCTTTGGCATGCAGCTGGTTGGCAAGACGCTATATATCGCAAACACCGATGCTGTGATGGCATTCGCCTTCACCGTCGGCGATACCAAAATCACAGCCAAAGGTGAAAAGATTGTCGCCCTTCCTGCCGGGACACCCAACAACCACTGGGCCCGCAACATCATTGCAGCGCCTGACGGTAATTCGCTGTTTGTGACTGTGGGATCAAACAGCAATATTGCCGAAAATGGCATGGAAAGCGAAAAAAACCGCGCAGCGATTTTGCAAGTCTACCCCAAAACAAAAAGCTTTCGTCCCTTTGCCACTGGCCTGCGCAATCCCAACGGCCTTGCATTCGAACCCAAATCTGGATTGCTGTGGGTGACAGTCAACGAACGCGACATGCTGGGCAGCGACGGGCCACCTGATTATCTGACATCGGTCAATATCGGATCATTCCACGGCTGGCCTTGGTTCTTTTGGGGCGGCTATGTGGATCACCGCGTCAAACCAACCAGCTATGTCAAACAGCAATATAGCCGCCGCCCTGATTATGCCCTTGGACCCCATACCGCTTCGCTGGGCCTCAGTTTTGCGACCAATAATGCCAAATTGGGGGATCGATTTTCACGCGGCGCGTTTATTGGTCAACACGGATCATGGAACCGATCCCCGCCTTCGGGATATAAAGTGGTCTTCATCCCCTTTAACGAGCGCGGCTTTGCCGACGGAAAGCCCGTCGATGTCCTCACCGGATTCCTGAATGCCAAGGGCGAAGCACAAGGTCGCCCAGCCGGTGTGATCATTGATAGCGCAGGGGCTTTGCTGGTCGCCGACGATAGCGGCAACCGCATCTGGCGCGTTAGTCAGTAACCAACACCGGTGGTGCGCTTTCCCAAATCTGTGGCGCTTGCCGCTGGCCTTGTTTCGGCCGCTGGCTTTGCGCCTCTGAATCTGTGGCTCCTAACGTTGCTCTGCCTTGCAGCGATGGTTCACCTTGTGTCGACGGCACCCTCCCTAAAATCCAGCCTCGCTCGCGGCTATTGGTTTGGCGTTGGCCATTTTATCGTTGGGCTCAATTGGATTGCGGGCGCGTTCCAATATCAGGATGCGATGCCCGCATGGTTGGGTTGGATTGCAGTGGTGGTCCTGTCCCTGTTTCTTGCGCTCTATCCGGCAATAGCGGCTGGGGCAGCGTGGCGTTGGGGGCAAAAAAAACCCGCTGCCTTCATATTCTTTTTTGCCGCTGCGTGGATCGTAACCGAATTTCTCCGCGCGCTAATGTTCACTGGCTTTGCGTGGAATCCCCTTGGGGTTATCAGTGGTGGTCTGGGCGCTGGGGCGACCATCATTGGAACCTACGGCCTGTCCGGAATTGTCATGCTGAGTGCAGGTGCGATCTGGCTTTTGTTCAAACGCCATTTTTTAGACGCAGCGCTGGTTTTCGTCCTCCCTGCTTTCGCGCTGCTTTTGGCTTTCGCCGAAGTCCCCGGCCCTGATGATCGTCCCCCCGGCCCCTTGATCCGCGTTGTTCAACCCAATATCGGACAACAGAATAAGCATGTCGCGCATTATGATGTCACCAATTTTAGGAAGCTGGAAAGCCTGACCGGCATTCCCGGCGCGACGCCGCGTCTTATCCTTTGGCCCGAAGCTGCAATTCCCGATTATCTGGAAGAGGAGGAATGGGCGCGCGCGCGTGTCGCCAGCTTGATTGGCCCAAAAGATATGCTGCTCACAGGCGGAACTGCCCTTATTTATGACAAGAAGGGTGATCTGATCGGCGCACGCAACAGCATGTTCGCAATCACCCCCGATGCACACATTGCTGCCCGTTACGATAAATCGCACCTGGTTCCTTACGGCGAATATTTGCCGATGAAGCCTTTTCTTTCTGCCATCGGCCTGTCGCGGCTTGTGCCGGGCGACATTGATTTCTGGCCCGGTGCTGGCCCACAAAGCATTAAGCTTAACGGATTTGGCAAAGTGGGCGTGCAGATTTGTTATGAAATCATTTTTTCAGGGCACGTCGTTGATAAAAACAACCGTCCCGATTTTCTGTTCAATCCGTCGAATGATGCTTGGTTTGGCAGTTGGGGACCACCCCAGCATCTTGCCCAAGCACGTCTGCGCGCGATTGAGGAGGGGTTGCCCGTTATCCGGTCCACCCCCACAGGAATCTCGGCGGTGATCGACGGGGAAGGCCGTGTCTTGAAGGCCCTGCCCTATCAACGCGCAGGCTTCATCGAACTGCATCTTCCAAAGGCCATGCCGCCGACGCTCTTTGCGCGACACGGAAACATTCTCTCTCTGGCGTTCGCCTTTTTCTTGTGCGTGTTGGGAATTGCTCTTCGTCGAAAGCGGCGCTAAGGAACCACCACTATCATATAAAGCTTTCCTTATATCAGTTAGGAATATCGATGCGTCACGATTATCTCTTCACCTCTGAATCGGTTTCAGAAGGCCATCCAGACAAGGTTTCAGACCAGATTTCTGATGCCATTGTTGATCTGTTTCTGTCAAAAGACCCAGAAGCTCGGATCGCATGTGAAACGCTGACAACGACGCAACTGGTCGTGCTTGCCGGCGAAATCCGCTGTAAGGGCGTTTATGAAAACGGTGCGTGGGCAGACGGTGCTCAGGATGAGATTGAAGCCACTGTTCGCCGCACAGTCAAGGAAATCGGTTATGAACAGGATGGCTTTCACTGGGAAACGCTGACCTTCATGAACAACCTCCACGGCCAATCTGCCCATATCGCACAGGGCGTGGACGCGAGCAGCAACAAGGATGAAGGCGCTGGCGATCAAGGGATCATGTTCGGTTATGCCACCGACGAGACCCCAGATCTGATGCCCGCCACACTCTACTACAGTCACAAAATCCTAGAGCGTATGGCGGCCGACCGCCACAGCGGCGCGGCTCCGTTCCTTGAACCAGACGCAAAAAGCCAAGTGACTTTGCGCTATGAAGGCAGTGTGCCTGTGGCCGCGACCGCAATCGTCGTTTCAACTCAGCATGCCAAAGGCTATGACGAAGGCGCGAACGAAGCAACGCTTCATGCCTATGTGAAACAAGTGATCGCAGACATTTTGCCTGCAGCCTTGCTCACCGAGACCGAATATCACATCAACCCGACCGGCAGTTTTGAAATTGGCGGGCCTGACGGTGATGCGGGCCTGACCGGACGCAAGATCATTGTCGACACATACGGCGGCGCGGCCCCGCACGGCGGCGGCGCATTTTCTGGCAAAGATCCTACGAAGGTTGATCGTTCGGCGGCCTATATCACACGGTACCTGGCGAAAAATATTGTCGCCGCTGGCCTTGCCACGCGCTGCACGATCCAGCTGGCCTATGCCATCGGCGTCTCAAAGCCGCTGTCGCTTTATGTCGATACCCATGAAACGGGAACCGTCGGCGATGACAAGATCGAAGCCGCGATCATGAGCATCACAGCACTCGGCGGCCTTACCCCGCGCAGCATCCGCACCCATCTTGGCCTCAACAAACCCATTTATCGCAAGACGGCGGCCTACGGCCATTTCGGTCAAAAGGCAGAAGGTGGTTTCTTCCCATGGGAAAAAACCGATCTGGTTGATGCGTTGAAAGCGGCATTGTAGGACTTGATCTTTGGCGGCGTGCCGTCATAGGCCGCCGCCATGAACGACCCAACAACCATCAACCGCCTTTATGGCCGTCGCGCGGGACATAAACTGCGCATTGGTCAGGCCGCGCTGATCGAAGAGCTGTTGCCGCAAGTCAGCGTGCCCGATGGTCCGCTTGATGCGCGCACGCTGTTTGGGGATGATCGTCCACTGCATGTCGAAATCGGTTTTGGGGCGGGCGAACATTTGGCGGGGCAAGCCGCCGCCCATCCCGATCACGGCTTTATCGGTTGCGAACCCTTTCTCAACGGCGTGGTTGGCGCGCTTCAGCATATTGAAGAACAGGGCTTGACCAATATCCGTCTGCACATGGGCGATGCGTTGGATGTTCTCGCAGCATTGCCCGATGCATCGCTGGAGCGCGTCTATTTGCTCCACCCCGATCCTTGGCCCAAGGCGCGCCATGCCAAACGGCGGATGATGAATGTGGGGCCACTCGACCGGATTGCAGCGAAGCTAAAACCTGGTGGCGAATTTCGGTTCGGCACCGATCATCCGATCTATTGCCGCTGGGCGATGATGCAAATGAACAAACGCCGCGACTTTGCATGGCAAATTGACGACGCGACCGATTTTCTAACACGCCCCGATGATTGGCCCGAAACCCGTTATGAACGCAAAGCACGGCGGCTAGGGCATGAGGTCTGGTATTTTCGTTACACCCGCATCTAAGGCGTAAGCTTTAACAACCGGCCAGAACCGCCGTCCTCCAGCAGCCAGATCGCGCCGTCCGGACCCTGTTCAACCTCGCGGATGCGTGCACCCATATTCCATTGCTCTGCTTTCTTTGCCTTTTCTCCGTCCAGATCAATGCGGATTAATGCCTCCCCACCCAGCGCGCCGATAAAGGCATCGCCTTTCCAATTGGGAAACATTGCACCTGAATAAAGCATCAAGCTACCAGGCGAAATGGACGGGTTCCACCACAGTTTCGGTGCTTCAAACCCATCCCCCGGCGCGTGGTCTTGAATGTCACGACCATCATAGTGTGAACCATTTGATTTGACCGGATAACCATAATTAGCACCGCGTTTGATAAGATTGAATTCATCGCCGCCACGCGGCCCCATTTCGCTTTCCCAGAGCCGCCCCGCAGCATCAAAGGCCAACCCCAAAGGATTGCGGTGTCCCAGTGACCAAATTTGCGCCTTTATCCGTCCCTGATCATAATAGGGATTGTCCGACGGGATCATGCCGCTGTCAGTCAGCCGCACGATCTTGCCCATGTTGGACATCATATCCTGCGCGGGATCAAATTTCTGTCGTTCGCCGCTCGAAATATAGAGCATGCCGTCATGCCCGAACGCCAGTCTGTGCCCGAAATGCCCGTTCCCCGACACTTTGGGTTCCTGCCGCCAAATAACCTGAAGCCCCTCAAGCCGGACACCCCCTTTATCTTCCACCAAGCGCGCATGCCCGACGACGGCACCTTTGACCCCGCCTTGTGCCTCGACCCAGCTGAAGTAGATAAAGTGATTGTTTTTGAAATCGGGATGCACCGCCACATCGCCAAGGCCACCCTGCCCTTCATCTGTCACAGGAGGTGCACCTGAAACCGGGGTTTTCTGACCAGATTTTTCATCCCAAATCTGAATAGATCCAGTCTTTTCGGTAATGATCGCGCGGCCATCGGGCAGAAATGCCATTGCCCACGGGTCTTCAAAGACCGCCTTTTCGCTGATGGAAAAGGGGAGTTTCTCCTTGTCAGAAGCCCCAGTCGCACCGCTGCTGCACGCCGTAAGCGGCAGAAGTGCCGCCGCTGCAATTCTAAAGCAACGTCCCTTGGCGCGTTTCAATTTCATCATCGGGAACTCCATTGTTGAGACCAGAAAGCGTCACGCCGAGCAGTCTGACACCCAATGGCAGCGGGATCAACGTTTCAAGCAAGTCCGCAATCAGTGGCGCGATCAGCGCGGTTGTGGCCACCGGAACGATCACTGTCCGACTGCGTGTCACCGTCCGAAAATCAGCATAGCGCAGCTTGAGCGTCACGGTCCGTCCGCACATTCCATGTTTTTC
>JAYUPB010000116.1:0-7661 GCA_043760405.1 Sphingomonadales bacterium | reverse complement strand
CCTACGGTCATTTCGCCATGTTCGACAAGCTTGCACAAAACCATGAGACGACGCGCATTGGCCATCGCCTTGAGCAACGTGGAGACGTCGCCCGCCTTGGTTTCAAATGTAGTCAGGTCCATCGGGGGTTTGAGCATCGCGAGGTCCATAAATATATTAGCAATTACTTATTTAGATAATTCTAATATAATGTCAAGCACCTTCAAGGAACCACATGATGTCGAACCAGCCGATCATCTGTCCGCCGCGCCCTGCTTCAAAGCAAAGACCGGGGCTGCAATCGGTATCGGCGAGCATATCCGCAATGTGCAGAGGATCTTCCGGCCGGTCTTCGCCTTCGACGACTTGAAAATCGACGGGTCGGACTTCGACCGGCAGTTCCGCGATGGCGCGCGCTTCGCGATTGGCGAGTTAGAGGTCATGCACGCCCCCGGCCACACCCCGGCAGATGTCGCCTATATTATCGGCGATGCCGCATTTGTCTGCGATACGCTGTTCATGCCCGACGATGGCACGGCGCGTGCCGATTTTCCCGGTGGCGACGCCTGCAAGTTCCATCTCACTTGACCGTAAAGCTATAATTCCCGGCCATCTTGTGCATATCGGCACCAGCAGCAGTCCAGCTCACTTTGTATTTGCCTGCGGACAGCGCACGCTTTGGTGTCAATGTGACCGATTTTCCATCTTTACCGAGCTGCGACGTTGCGGCGATCTTCATCGGTGCATGGTCAGCCATCGCGCCGTGGTCCATTTTTCCTCCAGCCATTTTGCTATGATCCATTTTGCTATGATCCATGCCGCCATCATGCGACATGCCTTTGGCCATCCCGGTCATGAACAATTCGACTTTAACAGTCGGGCCGGTCAACTTTTCATTGAATGTGAGGGTGATCTTGGCTGGCTTAGCGACCGAGGCGTTTACCGCAGGCGTCGATGAAACCATCTTGGCATGGGCGAATACCGCTACGGGCGATGTTCCCAGCGCCGCTGCAGCGAGCAGCGACAGGATGTTGAGGTTGCGCATTGTTCGTTCTCCTTGAGTGTCTGGTTTATTACAATTACGCAGGAGACAAGCTATACCCTCAAAATCAAACTTTGAGGGCAAAGGCTATTGGCTGCGTAATTGGGAGTGAGGAGTAAATTGATGGCTTTGAATGAAACATTGCTTGCAGAGATGCGCGATCTGCCAATGCCTGACACGCTCCACTTGATTGACGATGCTGTTCTTGCTGGTTTGCGCGAGCGGCTGCAAATGGGTTCGGTCTCGCGCGCCGCGCTTGGTGCTTGCGGCGCAATTGCCCTTGGCATTGGGTTAGCGAGCGGCACGATGATTTCTGCACCAGCAATTGCCAGTGAAGCGCCGCTTGCTTTGACCTCCGCCTCCGCACTCGCCCCATCCAACCTGCTGGATGGCAGCAAGTGACCCGTGGGCGCTGGCTGCTGCTGATTGCCGTCGTTGCTTTTTTTGCATCAGTTTGCGGTGTCTTTGCAGCGCGGCATGTTTTTGTTGCCGAGCGCCCGAATGAAACCGAAGTGCACAAATTGCTGCACGAGCGGCTCAAACTCTCAACAGAGCAGCATGCGAAGATCGAAGCGCTGGAAAAACAGCACGCTATCCGCAAACAGGCAATGGAGCTTGAAATGCGCGCCGCCAATGCGCGGCTTGCCGCAGCCATCGAGGCCGAACATGGCTATGGCCCTCAAGTCACCGTAGCAGTGGATCATATCCACTATGTGATGGGCGAGACGCAGAAAGAGACGCTCCAGCATCTGTTTGCAATGCGCGCCACGTTGACGGCCGACCAAGCGCGGACATTTGATGCAACAGTCACAAAGGCGCTGACCGGCGACGGCAAGTGAAGCTCGGCGCTTCTGACCATTCCGATGCCGAATTGACCCGTCTTGCTCTGGCGGGGCGAGAGGACGGTTATCGTCGCTTGCTCGAACGGCACCGCGATCCTGTCTTCCGGCTGGTGCGCAGCCTTGTCCGCGATAGCGACGCTGCGCTCGACATTACGCAGGAAGCCTTTGTCTCAGGATTTGCGGCTTTACGGCGTTATGATCCAGAGCGCCCGTTTCAGGCCTGGATGTCGCGCATCGCGATCAATAAAGCGCGCGATTGGGCGCGACGGCGGAAAGTCCGTGACTTTTTTACCCGCGCCGTGGATCTGGATGAAGCCTATGCTGTGGCACGCGACGACCCGTTGCAAGACGCAACCACAGAACATCGCGCCGAACTGGCGCGTGTTATGAAGGCCATCGCCAGCCTTCCCCACAAACTGCGCGAAGTGTTGGTCTTGCGCACGATAGAAGACGTGTCCGAAGCGGAAACGGCCTTATTGCTCGGAATAAGCGCGAAAGCGGCCGAAACTCGGCTTTACCGTGCACGCAAACAATTGAACGAAATTCTAAGTTGAATGTGAGGGCTTTGCGCTTACGGTGCGTATGAAAACTATGACCGATAATATTGCAATCCATTCCGCTCAGCTTCCACTCAATCGGCGCTCGCTTTTGAAAGCTGCGACCGTAACCGGTGGCGTGGTCGCCTTGGGTGACCTTTTCCCGGCCTGGGCCAAAAGCGGGTCGCACGGACTTCACGCATTGGCCGGGCAGTCCGGTGTCGTATCGGGCGATACCATAGAGCTGAGTGTTGGACAGTCGTCCTTCGCTTTGGGCAAGAAAACTGGCCATGCTTATACTGTGAACGGGACGCTGCCGGGGCCGTTGGTGCGGTTGCGCGAAGGCCAGAATGTCAAACTGATCGTGCGCAATACGCTTGCGGAAGATACCTCTGTGCATTGGCACGGCATGTTGCTGCCGTTCCAGATGGACGGCGTTCCCGGCATCAGCTTTCCTGGCATCGGACCGGGGGAGAGCTTTACTTATGAATTTCCGATGCGGCAGCACGGCACCTATTGGTATCACAGCCATAGCCACATGCAGGAAGCGATGGGCATGTACGGTGCGCTCATCGTCGATCCGGCAGGCAAAGACCCCATTGCCTATGACCGTGAGCATATTCTGGTTCTGTCCGACTGGAGCTTTGCGCACGCGCATACGAATTTCACCAAGCAGAAGCAAAAAGCAGGTTATTTTAATAAGCGGAAACAGACCTTTGCAGGGCTAGCCAAGGGCGAAGACCACCCGCTGTCCGAACGGATGATGTGGGGCCAGATGCTGATGGACCCGACCGACATCGCCGATGTGACCGGCGCTTATTATCATTATCTCATCAATGGCCATGATAGCATCGGAAACTGGACTGGCATTTTCAAACCCGGTGAACGCGTGCGGCTGCGGATCATCAATGCCGCCGCGATGAGCAATTTCAATATTCGCATTCCCGGCCTGCCGATGACGATTGTTGCAGCGGACGGCTTACCGCTGACACCTGTTGAAACCGACGAGTTTCAGATTGCGGTCGCCGAGACGTGGGACGTGATTATCGAACCCAAGGAAGCCACAGCTTTTGCCTTCATTGCTGAATCCATCGACCGGTCTGGCCAATGCCGTGCAACACTTGCGCCGCAAATGGGGATGACCGCACCGATCCCGGCGCTGCGCGAACGTCCGCTGCTGTCCATGAAAGATATGGGCATGGATCATGGCGGCGGGACCGGCGACATGGCGGGCATGGACCATACCGCAATGGGTCACGATATGCCTGCCCAAGACATGCTAGGTCAGGATATGGGAGCGATGGATCACGGATCAATGAACATGCGCGACCCTTCGGTTGCGCCACAGGTGAAAATGGGACCGGGCGTCGCCAGTCTTGCGCCAACGCCGATGGACCGCAATGCCGAGCGCCCCACAGGGCTTGAAAAAGTGCCGCACCGTGTGCTGACCTTGAGCCAGCTTCGTGCGCTGGAACCCAATCCCGATCAGCGCAAACCATCGCGCGAGATCGACGTCCATCTGACCGCCAATATGGAACGCTATATGTGGTCGATGGACGGGGAGTCCTATAGCGACAAAACCGAGCCGTTGCCGTTCCGCCATAACGAGCGGGTGCGGGTGAACCTTATCAATCACACCATGATGCCGCACCCGATCCATCTGCACGGCCATTTCTTCGAAGTGGTCAACGGGCAGAAAGGGCAATATCCGCGCAAGAACGTGGTCAATGTCTTGCCCGGCGCAAAGGTGACGTTTGATTTCACAGCGGACGCGATGGGGGACTGGGCGTTCCATTGCCATATGCTCATGCACATGCACGCCGGAATGTTTCGCGTTGTTACTGTGCGGCATGAAGAGGGCAGCGAATGAAACCCGCTTTCCTGCTTGGTCCCTTGCTCACCGCCTCAATCTTGATGCCGTCGGTGGCCTATGCGCAACAAGACCACTCTGCGCATCAGGGCCAAGGCATGCCCGCCGCAAAGGCGCAGGCCGAAACTCGGACGGCTCCTGCCGAACCCGATCCGCATGCCGGTCATGATATGAGCGCAACGCCGGATGAAGCAGGTGACGAAGCGGAAGCTGGTGATGCGCCGGCACCTGCGCCGCCCAGCGATCATGCCGCCGATGCGGTTTTTGGCGCGGAAGTAATGGCACAGTCGCGCAAAGAACTGGCCTATGAAGTCGGCGGAATGGGCTATTCGCTTGTCATGGTCGATTTGCTAGAGGTCGGGTTCCAGAAGGGGCGCGAAAGCTACCGCTTTGAGGGCGAAGCCTTTTCTGGCGGCAATATCAACCGGTTCGGTGTGAAGTTTGAAGGTGAAGGCGCGTTTGGCGAGCGCATTGACGATCTGGAACTGCAAGCGCTGTATTCGCGTGCCATCGCGCCCTATTGGAACCTGCAAGCAGGCGTCCGCCATGACATCCGGCCTGATCCTTCTCGAACCTATCTTGTCGCGGGCGTCGAAGGCATCGCGCCCTATTGGTTCAAGGTGAATGCGGCGACTTTCCTGTCGAATAAGGGTGAGGTTCGCGCTCGCGTCGAGGCGTCTTATGACCAGCGCATCACGCAGACACTTATCTTGCAGCCGCGCGTCGAAGCTAACATTTCGTTTCAGGACATACCGGCTCTAGGGGTTGGCTCTGGCCTAATGGACTTTGAAGCAGGCTTGCGTCTGCGCTATGAAATCAAGCAGGAAATTGCGCCTTACATCGGCGTTGAATGGCGGAAACAAACAGGTGCAACGGCGCGTCTTTCTCGTGCTTCGGGCGAAGATCCTGATACGGTCAGCCTGGTTGCCGGGATAAGGATCTGGTTCTGAGCAGCAGACGCACCCGTATCCATTTAACGGCCAGCCGCGTCCATAAATGGCTGGCGCTGATTATTGGCGCGCAGCTTTTGATCTGGTTCGCCAGCGGCGTCATCATGAGCTTTCTGCCTATCGATAAAGTGCGTGGAGAGCATCTTGTCGACCGTGAGACGGTTGTGACCATTCCGGCAGAAACGAGCTTTGCCGACCCTGCTAAGATAACCGCCAATGCAGGAGCGCCCGTCAAGTCCGTCTATTGGCACATGATGGGTGGTCGAGCGGTGGCCGAGGTGACGACCGTTGACGGTATCAAGCTCTTTGAAGCTCAAACGGGCGCGCTCATTCCGTCCGTTAGTGCCGCACAAGCGACGGTTATCGCGAACGCTGCCTGGAAGTCCTCAGCCAAACCGAACTCGAAAGCATCGCGGGTTATCGCAGAAAGCCCCGAATACCGTGCCGCGCTTCCTGCTTGGCGCATTGCCTATGCCGACCCCGATACCACCAGCATCTTTGTTGCCGCTGACACCGGTAAGATTACCGCTGTCCGCACCGGCACGTGGCGGCTTTATGATTTCTTCTGGAGCCTCCACATCATGGATTGGAAGAACCATGAGAATTTTAACACATGGTGGCTGCTGGCGTTCGCTGTCGGTGGGCTCATCCTTGGACTTGCTGGAACAATATTACTGTTCATCCGCTGGCCGTTTCGGCGAAGGCGGCGCAAGACATGAAACTGATTGGCGTTGTGCTCATAGCTTTTGCGCTGTTTTTGCAGAGTGATCTGACTTGTGCAGCGCCGCAAGCGCAAGCGCAAATGACAATGTCCGCGAACATGTGCGATGACATGGCAGGGAGCGAAAACAAACACTCACACAAACGCGATGAAATTGCCGGTAATTGTGTCAGTTGTTTGCTCGCTCCGATGACTATGCCGACGCATCATGCGTCGTTTCTCATGTCAAAACTGCCGTTTGATTTTCAAACAGAGTTGCAATTTGATGAATTTGGCGCGGAGCCACCAATACCACCGCCACGTCTAAAATCTGGCATAAGAGTTTCAATCTTTTAACGGAGAATTATCATGAAAAGTAAGTATCTTATGGGCGCACTGGCGCTTGCTATCTCAACTTCCGCCTTCGCTGCCGAACCGGCACCAGCCCCCAAAAAAGAATGCTGCTGCAAGAAAGACGAGGAAGGTAAAATGGCGTGTTGCAAGGATAAAGCTGCAACGCCAAGTGACGAGCACAAAGACCATGACATGAGCGGCATGGATCATAAGTAAGCCGTTCGTGCGGGGGGTGATATCAGCCCTCCGCACATCACCTGAGGATATTAGCCATATTTGATATTTCTAATTTCACCCTCGCCCCGATGCAGAGGCGTGTTTTGCTCCCACTGCCCTTTATGACAGCGGTGCTGCGCTCCCTATTCCCGAATCGGCCATTGCCCGTTCAAGTAAAAGTAACCAAAACCATATTGTTGTAACTCCAGTTTACCACGGCCTAAAAAAAGTCGATAATCTTATCCTCGCCCGCATAGATTGCCTCAAGAATTTTCAGAGCTCTGATGCCTTCGTCAGCTCCAGGCGTTGGCAAACGACCGTTGGCGAGATCTGCCGCAAAGCATTCGATTTGGCTGCGGAAATGTGCAGGGGCTGGTGCACCCGCTATTTCAATTTCTCGGATGCCGGAGTGATTCTGATAAAAAAGTGCGTTGGCATAGTAGCATATGCGCAGCGTTCCTTCTGTCCCGTGCACGTAAATCGTTGCCGGATTGGAATCCCAGCGCCCGGACGGTAACGGCCCATCCAGATCCCAACTTGCCCCTTTACTAAACAAGCCTTCACCGGGAAGCGCGGAGGGCCATGTTCCGTCATCATAAAGCAGCTGACCCATAGCGCCGTTCGCAAACTGCAATGTCGCAAATTCTGCTTGCAATGGCGCGCCGCTGCGATTGCCGCGACCCCAAGCCGAGACAATTGGAGCGCCAATCAGCCAAGGCAATATATCAAGCAAGTGAATGCCGTGATCGACCAGCCCCATTCCCGTTCCTCCAGGGCCGCTGTCAGGATAATGAACAGCGGCAAACGGGCGCTGCGCCGATGGACCACGACCGGTTACGGAAATCTCTCTGACAGACGTCACTGTTCCGACTGCACCAGCCAATATCATCTCTCTTGCTTTAATGATGGCAGGCAAATGACGATAGGACGAGCCATAACCCAGCGCTATTCCTTGAAAAGCAAAATGATCAGCAATTTTCTGGGCAGCCATAGCCGAATGCGCCAACGGCTTCTCACATAAGGTTGCAATACCAGCGTCGGCGCAATCGCATGCGATCTGGGCGTGTGTTGCAGCAGGAGTCAAAACGCAAACAATGTTGAGTTTTTCGTCCCGCAACATTGCAAGGTGCGATTCGTAGATCGTCACTCCTTCTGCGATTTTCGCGTTTGAC
>JAYUPB010000115.1:0-23594 GCA_043760405.1 Sphingomonadales bacterium | reverse complement strand
TGAAACCTCCCACTTAATCGCCTCACCCAGCTGGGTGAGGTCAATCGTTGCAACCACCAAGCCAGTTTGCCCGGCAAAATGCTTGGATAGTGTTTCTTCTACCTGATCAGCGGTCGACATGTGGATATAGCCATCCGCAATGTCGATCAGCGCGCCCGTGAAGACACCGTCGGCTTGGAATCGTGCCCACTGATCAGCGGTTAGGATTTTATATGCGTGTGTTGTCATTCGGATACAGGTGTTTCGCCTTCTGTTGGGGCTTCGCTCTCTGGTGGGGCTTCGCCTGCGGCTGGAGCTTCACTTTCTTCCTCGTCGCTTTCTTCAATCTTGGCCGCACTGACAACATGTTCATTGTCGGCGACGTTGAACAATCGCACGCCTGAAGAATTACGGCCAATCACCCGCATCCCGCCAATTTCCATGCGGATCAATTTGGCTTGATCGGTTACCAACATCAATTGTTCGCCGTTACCCGCTGGAAAGCTGGCGACAACAAGGCCGTTGCGGTCGATATTGTCGATGTTCGTAATGCCCTGACCACCGCGATTGGTGCGGCGATATTCGTAAGCAGACGACCGTTTGCCATAGCCATTGGCGCAGACAGTCAGAATGAATTGCTCCTTTTCCGCCATTTCAGCCATACGTTCAGGGCTGAGTGTCGCTTCATTGTCATTGTCTTTCCAAGGCGCCGCCCGCAAATAAGCCTCGCGCTCTTCAGTGGTCGCGCCAGACCGGTGGAGGATGGACAGTGAAATAACCTCATCCTTTGGCTTCAATGTAACGCCGCGGACCCCGGTTGAAGTTCGACTTTGGAATTCGCGAACATCGGTGCCTTCAAAACGGATGGCTTTGCCTGCGCGCGTGGCGAGCAAGACGTCATCTTCTTCAGTCAGGAGCGCAACACCGATCAAACGGTCATCACTATCATC
This sequence comes from Sphingomonadales bacterium, assembly GCA_043760405.1. Taxonomy (GTDB): domain Bacteria; phylum Pseudomonadota; class Alphaproteobacteria; order Sphingomonadales; family Sphingomonadaceae; genus Aquisediminimonas. Next base: position 22,665 of record JAYUPB010000115.1, on the reverse strand, counting down.
ATCAAAACGCATCGCGATTTTGCCGTTTGAGGGCACATTGGTGAATGCGTCCATGCTGTTCCGGCGGACGGTGCCGTTTGCGGTTGCAAACATGACGTGGAGAGCCCCCCATTCATCTTCATTTTCTGGCAAAGGCAGGACGGTGGAGATGGTTTCATCCTTTGCGAGTGGCAACAAGTTGATCATCGGTCGTCCGCGCGTATTCGGACCGCCTTCAGGCAGACGCCAGACCTTCATCCGGTAAACCTTACCGGCTGTGGAGAAGAACAGCACCGGCGTATGCGTACTCGTCACAAACATTTCTGTGATAACATCTTCGTCCTTGGTCGACATGCCAGCACGGCCTTTACCGCCGCGTTTTTGGGCGCGGAAGGTGTCGAGTGTGGTGCGTTTTATATAGCCATCCAGCGTTACAGTGACGACCATTTCCTCTCGTTCGATCAGGTCTTCATCATCGATACCGTCAGTTGCTGGCGCGATAATTGAGCGGCGCGGGGTCGCAAATTCATCACGGATCGCAACCAATTCACTGCGCATAACCTCATATAAGCGAACGCGGTTGCCCAGAATCTCAAGCAGTTCGGTGATCGAACCGGCCAGAACCTTCAGCTCATCGCCGATTTCGTCACGCCCAATTGCGGTGAGGCGATGGAGGCGAAGATCAAGGATGGCGCGGACCTGAATATCAGATAGACGGTATGTGTCGCCCTCAACCTCAGTATCGACGGCCTCAACCAAAGCGATATAGGCGGCGATTTCAGCAATTGGCCATTCGCGCACTGCCAGTTTTTCACGCGCTTCGGCGGGGCTGGAGGAGCTGCGGATGATACGCACGACTTCATCCAGATTGGTGACGGCAATGACAAGGCCGAGCAATATATGCGCACGGTCACGCGCCTTGGCGAGTTCATATTTGGACCGCCGTGTAATGACTTCTTCACGAAACTTCACAAAAGCTTCGATGATGTCGCGCAGATTGAGCGTTTCAGGGCGACCGCCGCGAATAGCGAGCATATTGGCAGGAAAGCTCGATTGCGCAGGCGTATGCCGCCACAATTGGTTAAGCACGACTTCAGGCGTTGCATCGCGTTTCAAATCAATAACGATCCGCACACCCAGACGGTTTGATTCGTCGCGAATGTCCGAAACGCCTTCAATCCGCTTATCCTTGGCGGCTTCTGCAATTTTTTCGACAAGGTTGTTCTTGCCTGTTTGATACGGCACTTCGGTCAGGACGATGGAGCGTCGGTCGCCGCGGCCTTCCTCGACCTCATGCTTAGACCGCATGATGATTGAGCCTTTGCCCGTGTGATAGGCCGATTTTGCACCGTGTTGCCCCATAATGAGCGCGCCGGTTGGGAAATCAGGGCCGGGAATAATCTCAATCAGTTCATCAATACTGATCGCGCCATTTTCCATATAAGCAAGGCAGGCATTGATGACCTCGCCAAGATTGTGCGGCGGAATATTGGTCGCCATACCAACCGCAATCCCGCCCGCGCCGTTGACCAGCAAGTTGGGGAAGCGGGCAGGGAGCACCTGTGGCTCGCTCTCACTTGCGTCATAGTTGGGGGTAAAATCAACAGTATCTTTCTCAAGATCATCAAGTAATGCATTGGATATTTTAGATAATCTTGCCTCGGTGTAGCGCATCGCGGCAGGCATATCTGGATCCATAGACCCAAAATTGCCCTGACCATCGACCAGCATCACCCGCATCGACCAATCCTGCGCCAAACGCGCCAACGCCATATAGATCGCGCTGTCACCGTGCGGATGATATTTACCCATGACATCGCCGACGATGCGGCTGCATTTGCGATACGGCTTACCCGCGACATAGCCAGCCTCATGACAGGCATAGAGAATGCGCCGGTGCACGGGCTTGAGGCCGTCGCGGACATCGGGCAGCGCACGACTGACAATGACGGACATCGCATAGTCGAGATACGATGTTTTCATCTCATCAACGATGTTGATCGGGGTAATGTCCGAAGGATCGGCGAGAATGGGCTCGTCGGTGCTCAATGTGTCACTTTCTTATGGAGTTTTACGTGTTTTAGCTATTAGCGGCAAACGTCGCAAAACGCCACCCCAAAGGGTGATAATTCAGCAGGGGTCACGCGTGTTTGAAGGGGTTTGCGACTCTTCGCATCAACGGAGAGCCGCCAAGACTGAACGGCTCTGCTTTCTGAAAGAAAATCTGACATTCTCTTGGCACGACTATGCTTTTGGTTCAATCCGCATTCAGATCATGTCTGGCAATCAGAATTTTGCGCGGCGGCTTGTGCGAATGTCGCGTTCGGACTAGCAATAGCATCATAATGCCGCTGATAAATGTTCGGTATCGAGGAGGATATGACTGATGAAATTGGTTTCGACTGTATCGCTTGGCCTGTTGCTTGCCTTGGGAACAGCAGGGAGCATTGCTCCTGCTTTTGCTGCAAAGAAGGAAAAAGCGCCTGAGCCTTCTAAACTCGTTCTGAGCAAGGAATTCAGGGCCGCTTTGGGAACGACGCAGGCAGATATCAAAGCCGGCAAACTTGAAGACGCCAGAACAAAAGTTGCGGCAACAGACCTTGTTGCGAACACGCCTGATGAAAAATATGTCGCCGCTGCGGTTCGTCTCGAACTTGCAAGTGCGCTCAAAGATCAAAAGATGCAGGCGGCTGCGGTAAACGCCATGATTGTAAGCGGTTCAACACCAGCAGCAGACTTGCCCAAATTTAATTTCTATGCCGGTGAGTTCGCCTATATTTCTGGAGATTATGCAAATTCCATCCGGCTTTTGACTGAGGCTGATCGCCTTGGGTACAAGAGCGTAGATTTGTTGCTTCGCCTTGCAGAAGGCAATTTCAAAATCAACAAATTGTCGGAAGGCCTTGGCTATATTGAACGTGCGATTGCCTTTGAAACCAAGGAAGGGCGCGTTGCGCCAGAATCATGGTATGCGCGTGCTGCTTCGATGGCATTTAAGGCAAAAGCTTCGGTTGAAGTCTCTAAATGGACCCGCGCGCAGGTAAAAGCCTTTCCCAGCAATCAAAACTGGCGTTCGGCGCTTGTCACTTACAGAGACACCAACAAATTGGACGGTCAGGTCCAACTCGATCTTTTTCGCCTAATGCGTGAAACAAAATCATTGGCAGGTGAGCGCGATTATTATGAATATGCTGCACTCGCCACTGAACGTGCGCTACCAGGTGAAGCCAAATCCGTGATTGAAGAAGGCTTTGCCCTTGGTACTGTCAGCAAAACCAGCCAAGCGGTGCGTGAACGATTGGCAGAAGCAACCGGCAAAATTCCGGCTGATCGTGCATCTGTCACAGCGGATGAGAAGCGCGCTGTAAATGCTGTGGATGGCAAACTTGCTGCCAATACAGCAAATGCCTTTTTGGCTTACGGCGACAATGCCAAAGCGATTGAAATGTTCCGCCTAAGTTTGAAAAAGGGCGGCGTGGATATGGATACAATCAACACACGCCTTGGCATTGCTCTTGCACGCTCCGGTCAGAAAGCAGAAGCTCGTACCGCTATGGCATTGGTCAAAGGTGTCCGCAAGGAAGTGTCAGATTTCTGGGCTTTATGGATTGATTTGAATCCGTAATCGCACAAGCGAACCAAGAAATAGATAAGGCGGTTCGGCGTAAGTGCGCTGAACCGCCTTTTTTTAGCTGTCGTCGACAGGAACCCCCGGCACATGCTTTGATGTGCGGATGGTGAGCGATGTTTTAACCCCGGCAACATGGGGTGCCGTCGTTAATGATGTTGTCAAAAAGCTTTGAAACTCGCTCAAATCGCGGGCAACAATCTTCAAAATGAAGTCAATTTCGCCGTTGAGCATGTGACATTCACGCACCGGGGCAAGCGCCGCAACATGATCTTCAAATTCCCGCAGATCAGATTCAGCCTGGCTTTTAAGACTGACCATCGCGAAAACCGTGATCGTATATCCTAGGCGCGCCGCATTCAGTGCCGCATGATATCCTTCGATCACGCCGTCTTCTTCCAAAGTGCGAACGCGGCGCAGGCAGGGCGGCGCGGTGAGGCCAACGCGCGCAGCCAGTTCAACATTGGTCATCCGCCCATCATCTTGTAGTTCAGCGAGGATGCGACGGTCGATCTGATCGAATGTTGGCAGCGGCATAAAGGATTGATCCATTCACAATATATGCTGCTTCTATAATTTAATTTCACGTCAATGCAATTGTGCCACTTTGTTACGTCCCATTTCGGTCTCTTTCCGATTGCCTGTTAGCGCGGTATCAGTCGCAACCATCAACGCAGTTTTAACAAGAACATAAGGATTATTGTGCGTTTCGACGACATGCTTGCCACAGTTTATGCGCACCCTTCCAATGATTCGGGGGCAGTGGCCGCTGCGTGGATGCAAATTGTCGATATTTTGGCACAAGATCGCGGCGCGATTTCGTCCTCATCGCGCGAAGATGCTTTTGAAAAGCTAACGGACATGCGCGCTCAGGTGGCTCTTGCGCGGCGGCTCGCGACTGCAAAAAGCATGGCTGGTCGAGCGATTCCAACGGATTTGATACGCTTTTTTGCAGCCGATGTCCCCCTCGTCGCCGCGCCTGTTCTGCTTTCAGCAGAATTGGATGATGCGACCTGGGCCCAAGTCATCCCGACGCTTTCTCCAACATCACGCGCTTTGCTGCGGGAACGAAGAGAACTTTCTGCCAGCGTAAAACAAATGCTTGCTGGGTACGGCGTTAGTGATTTTTCGTTGCCATCTGCACAGGGTAATATCGTTGCCTTTCCAAGCGAAGAGCGTGTATTACCCACGCCGTCGAGCCAGATTCGCGAACTGGTTGCACGTATTGAAGCCTATCGTCATGACCGCGATACGGAACAAAAGAGTGAGGATGCCCATCCCAAGAAACAGGAAGCTGTCACTGCATTTCGTTTTGAAACGGGGATTGATGGCCTTATTACTTGGGTTGAAGGTGCCCCGCGCGGTCCCATAATTGGCATTGAAACAGGGGCAATGGCCCATTTTGGTGGTCACGGCGTTGATGGCCATGCCGCGGGTGCTTTCAAACGCAGGACGCCATTTCGCAACGCAAACATGATTGTTCCAGGGGCTGGCCCTGCGTCAGGCGCATGGTTGATTTCGGGTGTTCCCTGCTTTCACGAAGCGGATGGGCGTTTTTTTGGGTATCGCGGATCGGCGCGGCGTCCGCAGAGTAATGAAGGGCGCTTTGAACAGAAAATAGACTTGCTTGGTCGTCATCTTCCTCCCGATTCTGTTCGGCAGTTGGTGCATGAGTTGCGGACACCTTTGAACGCGATGCGCGGATTTGCTGAAATGATAAGTCAGCAAATTTTGGGACCAGCATCATCTTCATACCGCCACCAAGCTGATGAAATTATTAATGATTGCAGACGCTTATTACAGTTATTTGATGATCTTGATCTGGCAGCGAAGCTCGACCGCGGGCATGATATTGATGCCACCTCTTCAACAGATCCCAATCAGATTTTACAGGCGCTTGTTTCAAGTTTTCGTGGGCTTACAGATGCACACAATGTCCATTTGCGTCTTACGCGTTTGACGGATGATCATCAGGTCATTTTGGAAAGCATGCTGACCCAATCCATGATGTCGCGCCTGTTATCAACGTTGATTGGTTTGTGTGAAAAAGGCGAAACACTTGGCGCACGGCTCTCAAAAGTCGGCGATCACGTCAGCTTCACGGTGGACCGCCCTAAAAGTCTCTCTGGTTTATCAGAACAGGCGCTTTATGATCCTAGCGGTGAGATTGCCGGAGAATGGCCCGATGGCCCGCCCCTTGGCCTTGGCTTTGCCCTGCGTCTCATCGAAAATACAGCCAAGGTCGCAAGGGCCAGATTGATGATAACCGAGGATCACTTCGTCCTGCTGCTGCCTGTTGTTGTTGCACAAGCAGACAGCAGCAAAACAGTTTAATCAAGCGTAGCTATAGGGGCCACCGCTTTTCAAGGCCGCCTGATACGCAGGTCGTGCATGCAATTTGGCGACCCACGCAGCCAGGGCTGGAAATGTATCGCCAATCGGGCTTCGTGTTGCCGATGCTTCAACCGGAAAACTCATAATGATGTCAGCCGCAGTGAGATTATCGCCAACAAGCCAGCCCGTTTTCGCAACAACCGATTCCTGATAATTTGCGTGGAGCGCAATTTGTGCGTCTATAAATCCCATGGCAGGGGCAGCGGCATCACCAAGACGCCCAGTAATCATCTTTAACAGCAACGGGGTCATGGCGGATCCTTCAGCATAGTGTAGCCAGAAGCGGTGATCGGCATAGCGGGAATCGTCGGACGCCGGATGCAATGTGTGTGCCGAATCAAATTTATCGAGCAAGGCTTCAAAAATAGCGCCTGTTTCTGCAAACACTGCGCCATCAATTTCAATGACAGGTGATTTTCCTAAGGGATGGATTGCTAGCAATTCCGGTGGCGCAAGCCGTGTGACTGGATCGCGATTATAGCGTTTTACTTCATAGGCAACACTGAGTTCTTCGAGCAGCCACAAAACGCGCTGTGAACGGGAATCTTCAAGGTGGTGGACGATAACTGTCATATTAGGCTCCAATATTGTTTATGAGGGCGTTGGATCACAAGGCGTTGCGATGTGCAAGCGCGGCAACCTCGCGAACGAGTTTTGCTGCCAAGATAGCAGTGACGTGATTTATATCCTTGTCAGGGTTAAGCTCAACGATATCAGCCCCGATAATCGGTGCGCGTTGAAGGTTGAGCACCTGTAAAACCTCACGCACCGTCAATCCGCCCGGTTCCGGATGGGAAACACCCGGCGCATAGGCGGGGTCAATTCCGTCCAGATCGATGCTGATGTAAAGTGGCCCCGTAAGAACGGGCATCGCAGCCAGAGAAAATCCCCGCATATCGATAATTTCAACACCAAATCGTGCGGCTTGTTCGCGGCAATGATGGGTAAGCGTGCGGATTCCGACCTGCACCAATCGCGACGCGAGCCCCGCCTCCATAATCCGCGCAAAGGGGGAAGCATGCGAACGTGGATTGCCTTCAAAATCATCGTATAAGTCGGGATGCGCGTCAAAATGCAGAATGGTAACCGGCCCGTTATAGGCGGCAATGGCTTGAAGGATCGGAAAGGTAATTGCGTGATCGCCGCCAAGGGCAATCGGTATAGCGCCGGACGCAAGGCTTTTTGCAACCGCATCGCGGATTACCGCATCGTCTCCCATTGTTTCTGTAAGGGGCAAATCTCCGACATCGTTAAGCGTTATGTCACGACCAATTTCATATCCATTTTCGCAAGATAAGTTGCCGCGGTCACTCCACAGCGCTGCTCGAATATAGCTCGGCGCTTTGGCGGGACCGCGTTCGAATGAACTGTTGATGTCGGTTGGAATGCCGATGAGGTCGAAGCATGTGTATGTCATGCAACCTTCTCCATGTTTGAAGATTGAACGTCAATCGTCGGGTTTCGCTTGCAAGCCGCAATCTCCCTCCGCTATCGCGCATCACAATACGGTGGGGCCTGTAGCTCAATGGTAGAGCCGGCCGCTCATAACGGCTTGGTTGGGGGTTCGAGTCCCTCCGGGCCCACCACTTTCCCACTGGCGTCGTTTAATATTCTGACATAATCTGGGAAAAATCGGGGCCTGAGAAAAATCGGGGCCTGAGGAATATCGGGGCCTGAGGAATATCGGGGAAAGTAGAATGAAACGGACAGGGAAGACAGTTTCCGCACTTGCGCTTACGACACTCTGTGTTGGTGGTGTCATCGCTTTAAACACTTATAATTTTACGCCTGAAGATGTTGCCACAACAGATGGCATCACCCTTGCAGCGCTTCCGACATTTGATTTGGACAGGTCAGTCAAAAACTTGAGTGCTGCCATCCGATTTCAAACGATTTCGCATCAAGATCCAGTCGAAAATCAGATAGCGGAATGGAATAAGCTCCACGCTTGGCTCCAAACCACATATCCAGCAACACATGCGGTCATGACGCGAGAATTTTCGGCAGAGCGCGCGCTCATTTATAAATGGGAAGGGTCAGCGCCAACTGAGCCGGCCATCATCGTGATGGCGCATCAAGATGTCGTGCCGGTGACCGCAGGCACCGAAAAGGATTGGAAATACCCGCCATTTGACGGCGTCATTGCTGAAAATTCTGTATGGGGCAGGGGGGCTGTTGATGACAAAGGCGCGCTCATTGGCCTTTTTGAGGCGCTTGAGGCACTCGCGATAAATGGGTTTAAGCCGCGCCGGACAATTTATCTGATTTCCGGCCATGACGAAGAAGTCGGCGGGACCGGCGCGAAGGCCGCAGCTGATTTGCTCGCAAGCCGCGGTGTCAAAGCCTTGTTCACGATTGATGAAGGCAGTGCGGTTGTGCTTGATGCGCCGCTTATCAATGGCCCCGCTATTTTGATTGGCATTGCGGAAAAAGGATATGGAACCCTTAAAGTGACAGCCAATGCTGCGGGTGGCCATAGCTCAATGCCCCCCAGAGAGACGGGCGTGATAAACCTTGCTAAGGCTGTCATTGCGATAAACGATCAGCCATTTCCTCTCGAATTAAAGGGACCGGGCGCACAAATGCTTGGGTCTCTTGCCGCTATCAAAGGCGGTGCAACCAAAGTCGCAATGGCAAATCCCTGGCTTTTTGGCAGTATGATAAAACGTCAGGCTGGTGAAACGCCGGGTGGCGCCGCTATGCTCCACACCACAATTGCGCCAACGATGCTGGAAGGCAGCCCAAAGGAGAATGTCCTTCCCCAAACAGCAACTGCGCTGATCAATTACCGAATCGCACCGTGGAATCGTTCTTCCGATGTGATGGCGAAGGCAAAATTGGCGGTTGGAAAAATTCCTGTAACGCTATCATGGGTCAAAACACCGCGTGAACCATCAAAAGTTTCTTCAACCTCTTCGGAAGGATGGAGGTTGATCAGCGCTGCCGCACGTGCCGATGCACCTCAGGCAGCACTTGCCCCCTATCTTGTTGTCGCCGGCACGGATAGCCGCAGTTTTGAAGGCATTTCTCAAGATGTTTACCGGTTCATGCCCATGCATTTCACGGTAAAGGATACTGCAATGATCCACGGCACCAACGAACATATGACCGTCGACAACCTGCGGCGCATGATTAATTTCTATGCACAGCTAATTGCGACATCTGCGGGATAGACTTGCGTGAAAGAGGCGGCTAGAGGCCAAGCCTTGGTACGGGGAGTGGCGCAGGCTGGTAGCGCACCTGGTTTGGGACCAGGGGGTCGCAGGTTCGAATCCTGTCTCCCCGACCATTATATCGGTGACTTGCAAGTTGCTGATATAGCTGATTAAAATATATCGTTTTCAACCTGTGCAGAAGTTTTTTCGGTTTGCTCTGAATGGCGGCAACTCGAGATCGTCGATTTCTCATCATCTTTGGTCAATGGGGGCGCAGGGTTACCCCGCAATTGAATATTTGCGCTCGCCAGATGATTCCCACTGGTATTGGCGTGACGCCGCTATGGGTTTCGAATGGGTGCAGCGGCTAGCGAGATCGCCAAAGCCAAATAATCGCACCCTGAAAGAAGGAGGGCAAAACCTCGCTGCTCGTTCAGACGGGAAGCTGGCGCACCCGAGAGGATTCGAACCTCTGGCCTCTGCCTTCGGAGGGCAGCGCTCTATCCAGCTGAGCTACGGGTGCGTACGAGCTCGCGTTAGCAAAGCCGTGCAGCATTCGCTAGCCCTTCATTCAGCGTTTGACCAGTTCAATAGGTTGAAACGGCCCCAGACCACAACTTGCCCCTTGGCTTAAGCCCGGAGATTGCAACACGGTGATGATGTCGACCGAACACAGCTGGTTGAGCGATGTTTTATAGGAAAACCGCTCTTCAAATCCCAAGGAGGGGCAGCTGTTGGGCAAAGTGTTGCGATACCATTTATTACCATTTGTTTTGAAGTCGATCACAGAATTGCTGCGAACGCGGGATTCGCGGATACTGGTCAGACTGATACATGACACTTCTTTGCCAGACGGAGTTGCAGCTGGCACCGACGTATCGCGTTTGGCATTGGCGGGGGCGGTAAGGGCTATGAGCCCTGCACTGATCACTATGACAGCAAGAACACGCATGATGGTCTCTCCTTAAGCAGTTGATTTAACTTTATTTACCTTTAATTCTGACTTGAACCTGAACGAACAGAGGTCGGCCACACTGCACCGCCAACACTCCGGTGTCCGCGCCTTGCAGACATAGCGGCCGTGCAGGATCAGCCAGTGATGCGCGCCAATGCGAAAAGGGGCAGGGGTGGCTTTATCCAGCGCCTTTTCCACGGCCAACACGGTTTTCCCCTTGGCCAAACCAGTGCGATTGCCGACGCGGAAAATATGGGTGTCGACGGCAAAGGTTTCGGCCCCGAAAGCGGTGTTCATCACAACATTGGCGGTCTTGCGGCCAACACCGGGCAAGGCCTCCAATGCGCTGCGCTCTGCTGGAACTTCGCCGCCGTGCAGCATGATCAGTTGTTCAGACAGGGCAATAACATGCTTCGCCTTGGCGTTGAACAAGCCAATCGTCTTGATATGGGTCTTTAATCCATCCTCCCCAAGGGCAACCATGTCAGCAGGCGTTTTGACGTCCTCAAAAAGACGCCGCGTTGCTTTATTTACCCCGACATCGGTTGATTGAGCCGAACACACAACCGCGACAAGCAATTGATAGACATTACCGTACGCAAGCTCCGTCTGCGGGTCCGGATTGGCTTCTGCAAGGCGGCTGTAAAATTCAAAAGCGTCAGATTTTTTCATTTTGAGATCATGCCTCGTTGCTGCCATCTTCTGCAAGCGCCGCATTTACCAAAAGAGGCATCATATAAGCATCTTTTTTTGATATTGTGTGCTAGTGCAATTGACTAAGGGATAGGGGCGCGTTGAAAAGGCATTCGAATCATGACGTACTGCCCCCCCCACCCCTAGGTTTGCGTCATGATTCACCCCTTTGTGCTTGAGGTATTAGTGTGTTCAGAAAAACGGTGATTGCTGGTTTTACCTTCGCCGCGGTGCTTGGCGGCTGTTCCAATGCCGCCAAGAGCAAAGCCGACCCAGTGGTCAAGATGACTGAAAAGCCGCAACGCGCGCACATGCTCGATCTTAGGTTCGCTCAGCAGCCAGGGACACTCAACAATATTCAGGCGACCGCCAACTTTGTGGTCGAAAATCGTGCCTGTGTCGCGATGGATTATAAGCGTGCCCTTGGCGGCGTTGCGCTTCCTCCCGAACATAATGTGCCGTTGACGCTCAAAAAGACCGGCCCTGATCAATATGAAGCGGTTTTTTATGATGATGCGCTTCAGGATGAAGATTATTTTGGGTTGGGTATGTGCCATTGGGCATTGAAATTCGTGACGGTCCGCTTCCAATCGCCGTCGACGCTGTTTATCGCGGGGCTTTCTGATGATGAGATCGCCGCGAAAAAGCCGGAAATTCATTATTATCTCAACAGCGATTATGCCCAAAAACCGCCCGTAGGGGACCAGGTTTTCGGTGAGAAATCCCGTAATTTCTATCTGCCCAAAATGGGTCCGCAATTTCAGGCCATTCTCACGGCGCGCTAATCTCTCTCATGCGCTGCTGTTCGCGGACTTATCCCGCCAAAATTGTTGCGGCGGTTTCCTCCAGCGTTCCAGCAACGAGGATCGCATCTCCGCCGACCAAACCCACTTTCGTCTGCCCATTTTCATCCGTGCGGAGGTAAGCGATATTCGCTGCAACCACCAAATAATTGCCACCGCGCGAATGGAGTAAAACGAACTTCATGATTGTGTCTCCTGACGATCACGGCGTTAGCAAGAATAGGTTAACTTACTTGCTGTCGGGGAGGATGTTTGAAGAAAGGCGGGGATACTGAAAAATGCTTCATATGGCGGTGTTCCTGCACGCCTGCGCGACGATATGAGCACCGGCGGCGCGCGCAAAACTGCGCTTTTTCGCGCTTAGCTTCGCAAACTTCTTAGGGACATGCCCTCCACTGCGAAGTTAAGAGGAGTCTTGGCGTCAAATCAGGTGATGCCGCGCGACCAAGCGGTGTCATGTATATCCAAAATGAGAAAGAGCACGCCAAAGTTCCCACGGAAAATCCTACATTGCAAGGGCGTAGAGGGCCAATTGAGCTTCGGCTATCGACAAGTGTTCGGACGTTCGCCGGTTCGACCGGACCCATCAAAAACCGCCCTACGTCCATCATTGGACCTCTTGCTCCCCTTAGGGTTGATCATCTGACAAAAGGCATCATCATGACTTTTAATGCTGACTCGTAGGGAGGAAGGCCTTGCTCGGCACGAACGCCCAGTTCTTTCGGCGGGATGCCGGGGCGATAAACGAGTGTGCCAAAAATGAGGTCGTAGATCGCAAGAACGCTCCCATAGTTTTTGCCCTCGGAAACTTCAGCGCTATGATGGTAACGATGCAGTTCGGTGCCGACGAAGAGATAGTTCATCCAGCCCGCTCGAATATCGACGTTGAAGTGACTGATCGATCCATGCACCCCGCTGATCATCGCAAACATCGCAATGACTTTGGGTTCAAAGCCCAACAGCCAGATCGGCAGAATCGTTGCAATCACGCGAACGAGAATGCTGTTCAGAGGATGAAAGACGCCGTGCATCACGAGATAGAGGCGGGAGGGCAAATGATGAGCCGCATGCGTCCGCCACAGGAATTCGCCATAGCGTCCCTGACTTTCATGCATCGCTCTGTGCATTGAATAGTAGATGGCTTCATAAACAAGCAGGCAAACCAAAAGCTGGATCGCGGGATGCCATTGCCGAGCCGGGCCGCTGAGTTCGCCTGAAATCGTAATGGCGAACGCGCCGAGCCCGATGGTTAACAGCGCACCCGTCGTACCGTTAACGGCTATGTATTTGAGGTCAGAGAGAAACGACCTCCATGTCATCGCCCAGCGTTTTTCATAAGGCAAAGCAAACTCGATCAGAAAATACAATGCGAGCAAGCTGCCGGTCACGATCGATGCAATTTTCCGTGGATCAGCCTCCGTAGTCCATATCTGATAAGTGCCAGTGAGTATTGCTGCCCATGACAAAGGATAAAGGCCGTAACGCACCACTCCACGTGCGATTTGATCGAGTTTTGCTGATGTTGCCATAGTGGATTGATGCCTTGCAGACTATAAATGGACATGTGTCCGATAAACCCTTAGTCGCAGGGTTGGCGATGCGTGAACGACAAAAGCCTTGAAGGTGAAGGATATCGGACGATGGCTGTAACTTTGACCGAAAAATCGAAAGATCGCCGGATCGCCAGAACGAGACAGGCCGTTCGCATGGCGTTATTTCGATTGATCGGATCCCATGACTGGCAAGACATCAGCATCAGCAAGCTATGCCATGAGGCCGACGTTGCGCGCTCCACCTTCTACCTGCATTATGCCAGTCCGACCGAGGTACTGGATGAGTCGATTTCTGAGATCGTGGCGGCGTTCTCGGTCGATAGCACGTCCACCATTCCCGTTCTGGAATGGCTGGTTGATCATGTTACCGCCAACCGGGCAATTTTCCAGCGCACGACCGATGGTTCCCAGACCAACTTTATCATCGACCGCTTCAAAGCGGGGATCATGGCTGCCTTTGAGATGGAACAAGGTCGGGTTGACGACAAGACTTCGGGCATCAGGACTGCGATGATCGTCGGCGGCGCATTTCAAGCCCTGCTGGTCTGGTCGAAGCGATGGGACCTTAACGAAATCGCACAACTCAAATCAGAAATCCGCCATCTCGAACATTTTGCGTTGGCGTCGCGATGCTGAGTGGGTTGATGCGGCGCGAACCCGGACCGCTGTTGTAATCCAAAGAGATTCTGCCGAACCGTAATCCGGCACCCTTTACGAACGTCCGGTAGCTCTTGGAAAATTTCAAAACCTGACAGTCAGCTCCCCCCAACATCCCAGCCATTCAATCACGATGAACAATCGTCACATGGCGTATTGGAGCGGACATTCAAATCCTCTTCCTTGAGATTCACGGGCAATCCCACGAGTGCTGCACCGCATTGAACCATCATGCTGCCAGATAGCGGGTCACCTCTATCTGGCGTTCCATGGCGCGGGCTTGTGCGATTTCATAGGCTGTTTGCATGCGCAGCATGCGTATCCGTTTTGACGACGAATGCCTTTTCGATCCGCAGCGCCATCGATGGGGACAGGCCCGCATGACCATTGAGCAAGGTTGATAACGCCTGTCGCGTGACACCGAGCGCGCGCGCGCCGGTAGAAACGTTGAGGCCATTGGCTTCAATAATTTCGGTGCGCATAAAATCGCCAATATGCGGCGGGGTGTGCATGGGCATATGCGGGCCTTTCTAATGATAATCTTCGAGATCAGGAATGGTCATGGGGCGTTCATCGTCCTCAACCATGAACGTCATCCGGTAATTGGCAGTGACGCGAAGACTCCAACAATTGTCGATCAGCCTGTGTGCCTTCCACACCGCAAGCATTCGCAATTCATCACTATGTTCCATTCCGTCGAGAAAGAAGAATTGTTTCCGAAGCTTGTTAACGATCCGGTGGTCGGGTTTTGTATCGTCATTGCGCTGGTAAAGGCGTTGCAATCCCTTGTGACGGAAGCAATGGCCAGGTTTTGACTCTAGAATTTTGATCCGACGATGCCGTGGACAGTGGCATGCACAAGTCGTTTAGGGCTGGACCACGGAAAAGCACTGATCGTGATCAGATTCTGAGCAATGCCGTTGAGCGCGCACAGAAGCACTTCAGATTTCACTTTCAAATCGGCTTCACTAAGATCATCCTTGGATGCCTCTGCTATACCGCGCTGAAAGATTTGGAAGCGCCCGAGCAAGGCATCGTCCTGAACAAATATGCTGACGTCGGATTGATCGACGTTGCTTGACATGAAGATCATAAAATAATGATCGCGGTGTTCAAGCCAGAAGCTGACATATCCCAGCGCAACGGCCTCTAGCCTGTCAGTTGGATCTGAGTATAGTTCGGTGAGCTGATCAAGTGAATCGAAGAGGGTTTCAAAAACCCGCGCCCAGAGATCGCGTAAAATATCGATCTTGCGCTCATAATAGCGGTAAACTGTCATAACCGTGCAGCCGACCTCACGGGCAAGGCGGCGCATGGAAATCGCTGCATACCCATCTTCCTGGAACAGTCTGAGCGCATGGTCGGCGATCAGCGCTTTCATATCTGTGACATGCTGTTCCGAGCGATATGGGCGTCCTCGGGTCCGTGGTTGATCGTTTGGCGTCATATTCACTCCACTTGTAAGCATTTACATGAGCCTAGGGAAGGCGGGTTGACAAGACTTTCATAAAAATGATAACGCGATATAATTAAATGGAGAATGATACATGCGCAAGCTGGGACTCAGTTTGTTTTTTATGGCAACACTAACGGCGGCCAATGGACAGGATGCGCAATATCCTGTCGGCCGCTGGCGAACCCAAATGCAAGGCGCATTGGTTGAGATCAAAAACTGCAGTGATCTTTCGCCGTGTGGCTTTCTTATTTGGGTAGATCCGTCAGTTTCGCACGGGATTAGGAACGACATTCGCAATCCCAATCCCGCTCTTCGTTCTAGGCCACTCATCGGTGTGCCCATTATCTGGGGGCTGCGCCGCACTGAAGCGGGATGGGGAGGCGGACGGGTATACAACCCGGAAACGGGGCAGACTTTTCGTAGTTCAATGCAGTCCATTTCGGATCGTAGGCTTAAGGTCACAGGGTGTTGGGGCCCACTGTGCCGCTCAGAAATCTGGGTAGCCGTTGATAGCCCCCGTCAATAATGGAGTTAACATGAAACACTTAGAATCCAATCAACTACCACAAAGGGAAATCACTGCTTTTCGTGTCCTGTTTGTCATTTCAGCTCTCTGGAATTTTGCCGGAGCGATCCCTGGACTGACAGACAGCAGCGGTATGTTTTTCCGCGAGTTCGGAAGAGAACTTGCCGATCCAGTTATGGTTGCTGTCTATCGGGGCGCATGGGGTACAGCCTTTCTCTATGGTTTTGGATTCCTTATCGCAGCCTACAACCCGCAACGCCATACAGGCATTGTCCTTATGGGTGGATTAGGAAAGGCGCTCTTTGCAATCAATTTGCTGCACATGTATCTCCAAGGATGGACCTCGGCCTTTGCAATTGTCGTTATCCTTGGAGACGTGATTTTTGTAGCAGCGTTCATCCTTTACATTTTCAGACTGAAGCGGTTCGGAATAACACTGGTTTAACCTCTACTATATCCAGAATGTATTCATGAGTGTCCCCGGAAGCCCGCTAAAACCCCAGCACCTGATCCATGCCGTATCGCCCGGCTGGTTGGCGGATCAGCCAGGTGGCGGCTTTAAGGGCACCGCGGGCGAAGATGTTGCGGTCTTCGGCGCGGTGGGTGAGTTCGATGCGTTCTTGGTCGCCCGCGAGGATCACCCTATGGTCCCCCGCGACGGTGCCGCCGCGCAGGCTCGCGAAACCGATTGCGCCCTTGGCGCGCGCGCCGGTGACGCCGTCGCGCCCGCGTTCACTGTTGCGGTCTAGTGCGATGTTGCGACCATCGGCCGCCGCTTGGCCGAGCATAAGCGCGGTTCCTGACGGGGCGTCAACCTTCATCCGGTGATGCATTTCGACAATTTCAACGTCCCAATCATCGCCCAATCGCGCGGTCGCTTCCTTCACCAACCGCGTGAGGAGGGTGACGCCCAGCGACGTATTGCCGGTTTGCAGCACCGCAATATGGCGCGCGGCGTCATCAATCGCTTGGTGGTGATGATCCTCCAGACCGGTGGTGCCAATGAGTATTGGCTTTCCCGCCGCAACCGCTGCACCGATATTGGCGACCAAGGCCTTGGGTGATGAAAAATCGACCAGAACATCGCTGATTTGCGCCAATGCACGTACATCATCGCCCGCATCCACACCGCCGGATACAAGGTTGCCGCTGGCGCGGATGGCGTCTGCCAGCGCGTGTCCCATCCGGCCTTCGCTGCCAATTATCCCGATTGCAGTCATGCCTACGCTCCTTTTCAAACGGGGCTATTCGACCCAGTCCAGACCCATATCACCGTATAGTCCGCGATCATCCTGCCATTTCGGGTTGACCTTCACATGCAAATAGAGATGCACGCGTTTTCCGAGCAAGGTGGAAATTTCGGCGCGCGCGCGCGACCCAATTTCCTTCAGCCGCGCGCCACCTTTGCCAAGGATGATCGCGCGTTGGGTGGGGCGTTCGATTAGGATTTGTTGATGAATTTCAACCGATCCGTCAGGGCGCTCTTCATATTTTTCGGTCTCCACTGCGCTGGCATGTGGCAATTCTGCGTGGAGTTGGAGGTAAAGCTGTTCGCGGGTGATTTCGGCCGCACTCATCCGGTCAGTGGCGTCGCTCACCTGATCTTCGGGGAAATGCCACGGCCCCTCGGGCATACCCGCTGCAAGGGCTGCTTTTAGTTCAGGCAGACCGTCACCTGTGGCTGCACTCACAAACCACGTTTCATCGAAGGTGATCCGCGCGTTCAATTTTTCGGCGTGGACCAACAGCCGGGTTTTGTCAGCAATATCAACCTTGTTGAGGATAAGTATTTTGGGTTCGGGGCGGTTTTTGAGCGCTTCGATGATGGGTTCGATTTTATTGCCCAGCCCGCCCTTGGCATCGATCACCAGCGCAATCATATCCGCCTCACTCGCGCCGCCCCACGCCGCTTGCACCATCGCGCGATCAAGGCGGCGTTTGGGTTCGAAAATGCCCGGCGTATCGACCAGCATGATCTGGGTGTTACCCTCCATCGCAATACCGAGCAATTTTGCACGTGTGGTCTGTGCCTTGGGCGACACAATGGCGATCTTTTGCCCCACCAGCGCGTTGACCAAGGTTGATTTGCCAGCGTTGGGGGCACCAACAATGGCGACGAGGCCGCATTTTTGTATCATAATAAATTCCCAAGCAACGCCAGTGCGGCGGCGGTTTCGGCTTCTTGTTTTGAACCGCCCTCGGCCACGGCTTCTCCCGCTGTGCCCAGTGATACTTGCACAGTAAAGCGCGGGGCGTGGTGGGGGCCGGAACGTTCGATCACGTCATAGACAGGGGCCTTACGGTTGTGTGCGGCGGCCCATTCCTGAAGTTCGGATTTGGGGTGGCGGGGGGCGGTGCGCTGCCCCTCGACCAAGGACTCCCAGTTGGCGCGGATGAAACGGTCAGCAGCGTCATTACCGTGGTCAAGAAATACAGCGCCGATCAACGCCTCCACCACATCGCCAAGAACGTTGCCACTGTTAAACGCGCCGTCATCGCGGGCTTGTTTGCCCAAACGAAGGAAGGGGGCAACCCCAATTGCGCGGCCAATATCAGCGCAGGCCTCACCCGAAACAAGCGTGTTGAAACGCCTCGATAATTGCCCTTCTGCATCATCAGGGAAACGGGCATACAGCCATTTTGCCACATTAAGCCCAAGGATACGATCGCCGAGAAATTCAAGGCGTTCATAGGTGTCAGCACTGTGGCTGCCATGCGTGAGCGCGCGTTCGTAAAGGGTCAGGTCAACTGGCGCGATCCCGAACAGATCAGTCAGCCAAGGTGTCAACGCAGTCAATAGCCTTCACCAATACGCGACCAGCGGGCGGCGGTGAACCATGTCCACGGCTTGATCCAACTTGCAGAACCATCGGTCGAAAACACACTGACCCAAGCACGACCTACCAGATTTTCCTGCGGGACAATGCCAATGCCGCCGTCGCCTTCGGTATCAAAGCGGCTGTCGAGGCTGTTATCGCGGTTATCGCCCATCATGAACAAATGGCCCTCAGGCACAGAGAAAACTTCTGTATCATCACCCGCAATCGAGATCAGGTCGAGGACGTTATAGCTTTTCCCGCCCGGCAAAGTTTCGCGGTACCGCGGGTACCGGCACTGACGGCTGCCATCCGATGTGGTTTCTTCAAAAGCTGTCGAAAAACAGTGTGTGTTCGGGGTGACCGGCACGACCATGTCGGCAATCCGTTTTTTGGGGATTGCGATGCCGTTAAGAAACAACTGACCAGCCTTCATCTGGATCATATCACCAGGCAGGCCGATCACGCGCTTGATAAAATCAATATCGTTGGTCGGCGGGGCCTTAAACACCGCAACATCGCCGCGTTTGGGTGTGGTTGCCAAAATACGCTTTGGAAGCAAGGGCAATGAAAATGGCATTGAGTATTTTGAATAGCCATAAGGCCATTTTGACACGAGCAGATAGTCCCCGACATAAAGGCGCGGCAGCATGGATTCAGACGGGATATTAAAGGGCGCAAATATGAAGCTGCGCAAAATGAACACGAAAACAGCCAGTTTAACCAAAAATTTCATGAAATCTTTAGTTTCCGAGGGCGGTTTTTTTGCCGAATTTGCTGTTTCAGCGTCTTTCGGGGTCTGATCAATCTGTGTATCTGTCATCATTATGGCGATGTGCTGTCCCAAGTCTCAACCGTCAAGCTTTGCTGCATAAAAACTAAGGATTCAAATGACTGATCAATGGAATTTTTTGGCATCAGCCAAGCCTCAAACGCTTGTTTCTCTGTTTGCCGAGGATAGCGACCGCTTGACCGCATATTCGGTTGAGGCGGCTGGGCTTTATTTTGATTTTTCCAAAACCCATTTGACCGCACCCTTGGCGGATCACTTTGCAAGCGTCGCTACAGCCATGAACCTGTCCAAGCACCGTGATGATCTTTTCGCAGGGCGGATCGTGAATGTTACGGAAGGGCGCGCCGCCGAACATACAGCGGAACGGGGGGAGGGTAATCCTGACAGTGTTGCCGCCGCCAAAGCACTTCACAGCAGGATGCGTGCGTTGATTGAAGCGATTGAGGCAGGTGCACTGGGCGATATTCGGTATGTTCTGCACATCGGTATTGGCGGATCGGCATTGGGGCCTGATGTGTTGATCGATGCGCTGGGGCGCGATGCAGGACGTTATGACGTTGCTGTGGTGTCCAATGTGGATGGATGCGCGCTTAAAGAAGTGTTCGCGCGATTTGATCCGCACAAAACATTGCTTGTCATTGCGTCAAAGACATTCACGACCACAGAAACTTTGCTCAATGCCGAAAGCGCGCTCAACTGGATGATTGGTGCAGGCGTTGATGATGCCCACGGTCAGGTGATCGCGTTGACAGCTGCACCGGAAAAGGCATTTGAATGGGGCGTTGACGAAACCCGCATCCTGCCATTTTCAGTCACCGTCGGGGGGCGTTATTCCTTTTGGTCGAGCATCGGCTTCCCAGCCGCAATTGCGCTGGGCTGGGGTGCATTTGAAGAAATGTTGGAAGGTGCAGCGCAAATGGACCGCCATTTTCGCTTGACCCCGCTTGCCGAAAACGCCCCAGTTTTGGCGGCATTCGTTGATCTTTATTACACGCAAGCGCGCGGTTGTGAGACGCGCGCTGTTTTCGCTTATGATGAACGTTTGCGGCTGTTGCCTTCTTATCTCCAGCAGCTTGAAATGGAATCCAACGGAAAGTCTGTGACGGCAAAGGGCGTCGCTTTGAACATGCCGTCCGCACCGGTGACGTGGGGCGGGGTTGGAACGGATGCACAACACGCCGTGTTTCAGCTGCTCCATCAGGGAACACGCTTGATCCCGGTTGAATTTGTCGCCGTGGTTGAACCTGGCCACGATCTGGATGACGCGCATCACCGGCAATTGCTGGGCAACTGCTTTGCACAGGGCGCGGCGTTGATGACGGGGAAAGCCAATGCTGACCCGGCACGTGCCTATGCCGGTGACAGGCCATCGACAACAATCCTTTTGGATCAGCTTGACCCACGCACGCTCGGCGCGCTCATCGCTTTCTATGAACAGCGCGTTTTCGTGAATGCTGTCATGCTGGGGATCAATCCTTTTGATCAATTCGGCGTTGAACTTGGCAAGGAAATGGCCAAGGCGATAGAAAGTGGAGATGTTGAATTTGACGCCTCGACACAGGCCTTGATCGAACGGGCAGGGGTGTAAGCTCGATCACTGTTAGTGCAAAAAGCAATTTGTTGCACGCGACCCCATACTTTAGAGCGTTAGTTAACAATAAGGATGAACAATGCCCGATTTTGACTATGACCTCTTCGTAATTGGCGCGGGTTCCGGCGGTGTGCGTGCAGCGCGCATTGCGGCTTCTCACGGCGCGAAAGTGGCGGCAGCAGAGGAATATCGTGTCGGCGGGACATGTGTCATTCGCGGCTGCGTACCGAAGAAAATGCTCGTTTACGGGGCACATTTTGCCGAAGATTTGCATGAGGCCGAACGGTTTGGCTGGGATATTACAGGCGCGACATTTGATTGGCGCCGCCTGCGCGATATTGTTCAGGCAGATGTGTCGCGGTTAGAGGGGCTCTACACCCAAACGCTGGATAATAATAAGGTTACCCTGTTCGCAGAACGCGCGACTATTGGTGGGCCGAACAGCGTGAAATTGGCAAATGGTCAGACTGTGACAGCCAGAACAATATTGATTGCATCTGGCGGTTGGCCAGCCATTCCGGCGGTTCCCGGGGCTGAATTGGGCATAACATCGAACGAAATATTCCATTTGGACGCACTGCCAAAACGCGCGGTGATTGCGGGGGCGGGGTATATCGCCAATGAATTTGCCGGCATCCTGCACAGTTTTGGCGTTGACGTGACGCTCGTGACGCGCGGCGACCGGATGCTGCGCAGTTATGATGATGAGATTGTAGACAGGCTGGTCGCGATGACGCGTGCCAAGGGAATTGATATCCGCTTTAACTTTCCGTTCTTGTCCGCCGCGAAACAGGCCGATGGCAGCATCCTGATTGACGGCGGCGATCAAGGAAAAATCGAAACGGACATGATCCTGTGGGCCATCGGTCGTACACCCAATACGCAAGGGTTAGGATTAGAAGCAGTGGGGGTTGTGCTTGATAAGGACGGCGCGGTTGTCGTCGACGCATACAATCAATCATCAGTGCCCAGCATCTATGCCGTGGGTGATGTGACAAACCGTGTGCAGTTGACGCCTGTGGCGATCCGCGAAGGTCATGCCTTTGCCGATACCGTATTCGGCAACACGCCGCGAACAGTTGATTACCACAATATCCCAACCGCCGTGTTTTCCAGCCCGCCACTTTCTGGCGTTGGGATGACCGAAAAAGAAGCACGCGTTGCGCACGGCGACTGCGTCAAAATCTATAAAAGCGATTTTCGCCCCATGAAAAATGTGGTGTCAGGGCGTCAGGAACGCAGCCTGTATAAAATGATCACGGCCGGCGCAGAAAAGAAGGTCATCGGCTTGCACTTGATTGGCCCTGACAGTTCCGAAATCTTGCAAGCAGCCGCCATTGCGGTGAAAGCAGGTCTGACCAAGGCTGATTTTGATGACACCATGGCGTTGCACCCCAGCATGGCCGAAGAGCTGGTCCTGCTCAAATAGGGGCGCGGGCCATGATGGTTTCAAACAGCGGGGACGCAATCAAACCGTCCAGCCAGCGGCGAAGATGGGGTATGGGTTGATCGTCAAACCAAACGCGGTCAGTTGCTGCAAATTGGCGGACGAATGGGAATATAGCGATGTCTGTTAGAGAGCGTGTCGCACCGCTCAGATAAGCTTTTTTTGCTAAACATCTGTTGAGATCCGACAAAAAATCCATCGCTTCTCCGCGCGGAATTG
>JAYUPB010000114.1:0-23651 GCA_043760405.1 Sphingomonadales bacterium | reverse complement strand
GTGCGACCATTGGCAAGTGAGGTGAAAGTTATAACACCAAGCAAACCAACCCCCATTACCCCTAATGCCATGCTGGGTGTGAAAGCGCTGGCCATCGTAATTTGGGGCGATGCGCGGCGATTGGCCTCTTCGAGTGTGTCGAGAGGAATATCAGCGCGCGGATCAGTTGCAGATGGTTTTATTGGTTTCATTTCGGATCCATTCTCGCCGATGTGTCAGACTTGCCGCGCTTTGTCTTAACACGCAGAGTTGGCGCATCTGGCCCGGGGACAGGGTTTTGAAAGCCATCATTAAAGATGCGGGTCACATTCTTTCCTTGCCTTAAGATGAATTGCTGGGCGACCTGTTCAATCACCACATAGGGACCACGCACGGCAAAATTGACCAGACTTTCGCCAGCATCTGCTGTGACGATGAAGATCGCTGGCGATGACGCATCTTTTGAAAAGCGCAAATATGTTGACGCGCCATCGTCGAAAATCTCATCAGGAATGTTCGATGCTGCGCCGTCATAGCTGTATGCACGGTTCCACGTATCGGGGGATGAGGTGATAAGCGGCGGTGGTGGCTCTGATAAAATTTCTGTCGTGGGTTCTGCAGGATAACGAAACCGCAGTGCATAGATTATTTCACCGCGCGGTGCCCGCACACCAGAGCGCGTGACCAATTCAAAATTATACCGTCGCTTCGATGTCACAATGGTCATGTTGGTCGGGGCGACAAGCCCCATGGGTTTTACAAATAATAGGTTTGCGGCCGCATTGGGCGTGATTTGCCATCCGCTGGAATCTCCAACTGCGACAGTTTCAACCTTTTCCCCGACGCCAAATTCAACCACCATTTGGTAGCCTGTGTGGCCGGTTAAGCGGGTGATACGGTCAGCATCATAATCGATAACGCGAATGCGTGTGTCGAGCGGGGTTTGCATGTCTTGAGCAGCAAGCGGCCCCGCTGCGCTGATGCCAATCAACATTGCCACAAGAAGCGAATATAGTTTCATGCAGCACTCCTCACTGGACGGAGTGGCGCGCGATTTGAGGCCGAGCGCGCATGGTTGATCCGCCGAGAGACGGGGAGAGTTTGGGGGGCGTCACTGTCATTGCGTATCCATAAGGGAGACTGTGCCATGCTGTCACTGCGCAGCATAGTCGTCGTCGGTGTAGATGTAATGGCGCTGCGTTCCATTGCGTTGACCAAAACATCAATGCGCGGGTTCATTGTTTCGGATGGCTGCAGTGCGGCAGCATTGAATGAGATGTCAGAAGATGCAGCTGCTTGAATGGATTTCGATCTGGCAAAAGATGTTGCGCCGCTGGTCGTGATGGTCATCGCGATCTTGAACAACTGAAAACTGACCGCAGCCATCACCAGCACCCCGACAAACAGCGCAATGGCACTGCGCAGTTCAAAGATACCGGCCTGTGCTTCAATCGCCATATCAATGACCATAGGTTCGACCAGCGCCAATGCCCCGGCGGTTGTCATCAGCGATAGCAGAGGCACCAACGCCAAAAATATAGAAACGCGCGCCCAGCCAATCGTAAGAGCCCGGGTTGTCGTGAACAGCGACAAGGCAACGAAAATGGGGCCAAGCGCCAACATCAGCCCCAGCAACACTTTCGCAACGGCAAGAACTCCTGCAGAGGCCAAAACCAGCAAGAGTGCGGTTAGCAGCATCAAATTTGGACCCGGCGATGTTCCTGCAGCGGCGCTTGGAATAAGACTTACAGCTGTGGTCGCCGTTGGGGACGGCATGGCTGTGGGGGATGTGTCAGCTTCTGTGGTCGTGTCTTTCGACCAACCATCTGCAATATCCGCAATGCGCCCAGACACGGCATCAACCCGCGCAGTCAGGCCTTGGGCACTGCCGCCTTGGGAGCCAATTTGTGATGCAATTTCTTCAGGGCCATCAGTCAGGACATCAAACACAAGAACTTGATACGCAGCCCAATTGCTGGTCAGCGCAAGCACAGCGCCAATCAGAATGACTTTTGGTGCGAATTCGCCCAAACTCAGCGTGGACCGGCCAAACATCAATCGATAACCGATCAGGGCAACATATAGCGTCAGCGCAATCGTCAAGGCATGGCTGAATATGCTGCCTGGACCAAGTAAAGTGGCATAGCTTTCCTGCACCGAAGATTTCACAAAGCAATCAATTGCGCCGACAAGCGTTTGTGCGCCGCCAGCAGCAGCATCAATGGCTGGACAGGGCGTCATCGCCGCGCCCCTGCCCGAAGGGATTGTGGCCCTTCACGGGCAGCCTCAACAATTTGTGGCAACCAGTTTTCAGGATCATCACCTTGTTCACGGCGGAGCTCATCCAAATGCCGAACACTTTTTTCGCGTCCCGACAGGATGGTGATCACATCTGCCATGCCGTCCATGTCGAGCCGCGCAACGACGCTGGTTGATCCCTGCTTTATCAGCACACAGCGCAAATGTTCCGGAAGTGACCGGATCAATTCAAATTCATGCGCTGACAATCCAAAACCATCGCAGTAATCGGTCGCTTGTGCCTTAGGATTGCTCATAAACAATTGGGTTGCGGCTTGTTCAATGATGGTGCTCGCGATGCGGCTGTCGAGAGCATCGCTGGCGCTTTGGGTAACAAAACCGACCACGCCATTGCGTTTGCGGATGGTTTTCATCCAATCTTTCAGGCGTTGCACAAACACTTCATCATCCAGGGCTTTCCAGCCTTCATCGATCACGATCATCGCCGGGTCACCGTTCAGACGTTCTTCGGCGCGGTGGAACAGATACATCATCGCAGGGGTGCGCAGGATTGCCGTATCAAGCAGCGCCGTCATATCAAAGCCGATGGTCTGCGCACTTAGGTCGAGACGGTCAGCCTCATTGTCAAACAGCCAGGCATGTTCGCCGTCCCCAATCCACGGGGCCAATCGCGATGCAATGTCGCCGCGTGTTGGGCGCGTACCCCCCGCAAGCAATTCGACTAAAAAGCGCAGCCGGCGATAGGGCAAAGTCTGATCAAAATTGCCGTCAACCGCATTGGCAATTGTGGCGTTATCCTCGGCGCTTAAAACGCCTTCAACCGGTGCTGCAAGTTGCGACAGCCATTGCCGCAGGAACGCGCGGTTGGCCTGTGTGTCCTCCAGTGCGAGGGGGTTGAACCCTGTTGGCGTGCCCGGACGCAGCACATCATAATGCCCGCCCATCGCGCGAATGAAAATTTCAGCGCCGCGATCCTTGTCAAAAAAGAAGGTGCGCGGCGCAAATTTTTGGGCCTGAGCAATCAAGAAGTTCAGGACAACAGTTTTCCCGGATCCTGATGGGCCAATAAGGGTAAAGTTACCCAGATCGCCGTTGTGCAGATTGAAGAAATAGGGTGTGCTTGATGTTGTTTCGAGGACGGTGATCGGTTCTCCCCATGGCCCGCCGGCAACATTGCCAATGGGAAAGCTGTGGAGCGAGACAAGTCCCGACAGATTGCCGGTTGAGATCATGGCTTTGCGCGCAATATAATCTGCATTGCCAGGAAATTGTGCCCAAAACGCAGGTTCTAGGTTCAAATCCTCACGCACTGCAATGGCCCCAATATCGGCCAGCGCTGATTGCACATCTGCAACGGCAATATCGAGCGCCGCAAGCGATTCAGCGCGCACCAGCACCGTCATATGATGTTCGCCGTAGGCAGACACACCTGCTGCCAGATCATCCTTGGCTGCCATCAGTCCGCGCCGCAGGGTAACGGTTTCATCCGATGCCGCGCGCAACCGTCGCAGCGACAGGCCAATGCGTTCATCAGCAATCTGCCGGTCAACAAAGGCAAAGCTTTCAGTCAGGGTCAATTCGTGGGGCAGGCGGAGCAAATTGTCGAGCAATCCCGGCGCTGTTGCAGCTGGATAATCTTTGATCGAAAGGATCGCGCCAACCCGGCTAAGATTTGGGGTGGCTCCGCGCAGTTCGAGCGTGTCCATGCCAAAACTGACGCGCTTATAGGGAAGATATTGACCAACATCGCCGTTTGGCACCAGCACCGGCTGGGTTTCGCCGTTGTAGAGTGCGGATAGCAATTCAAGGGGTTCGGAGCACGTGCCACCCGCACCTTCATATTGCGCCATCAGCCGTGGGCCATAGCGGGTGAAGGCGGATAAAAGGTTTGTCCGTGCCGCATCAAGTTCACGCAACGCCCGGCCTTCAGCCGCTTGGCGTTCAACATCGGACCCAATACCGCGCCATTTTTTGGCCAGCCGTTCAATAAAACCAACTTTGCCAACCGGCGGACGGCGCACAAGGGTCAGGACTGTGTCGTTGACATAAAGCCGCTTGCTGGCAAGCCGTGCGCGCCATTGATCATCAATGTCACGCGCCAATCCAGCAGGATAGACTTCTGCCAAATCAGCTGTCACGCGCCGACGGACGACGTGGCAATAGAGCATCAGTTGCGACGTTGCGATCCCGCGCAAAATGACATCACGTGCGTTTTGCAGATGATTGAGCATGTCAGTATCTGCGGTTTCGAAGGGAAATCCCTCCAGCTGGATCATCTGGATCAAATCGCCGTCGCGTGTCACAACGGTGTGGTCATTCAAGTGCCGGGCATAGGGCAATCGGTCCCCCGCACGCGGATCCCGCGCGGTCAATTTTTGCATGTCGGGCTGTTTTGGCGCTTTGGTCATGGGCGGTAACTGTTACAGCGCCAGACGCCATGTGTCTTGGTCCGGCCGCAACGGCTGACACGGGTAATCCATAGATCGAAAATGCGTGGTTCACGCAGCGATGCCATGTAGCCAATGCCGTGAATGATGAGGGCCGCCGGAATGGCCCAAAAAGACCGCGTGATCAAGAAAAGCTCAGTTGTCAGCACCGCATTGATCACGAAATAGGTGTACGTCACGCCCGCAAACATTTGCGGCTGTGTGAGCGCGCGAAAGACAGGAGTGCGGGTCAGACCAGTCATGGCTATCCCGCCATCGCAGCAGATTGAATGCCTGCAACAATGGCAGTGGCACCGAACAACACGAAACAACCAAGGATGACCGTCGCACCAAAGCGCCAGTTCATGCGCCCGGTCAGCATCATCAACCCGCAGACAGCCACAGCAATAACTGCCGCTGTGGTCGCCAGATTGCCAAGCAATGTGCCTTGCATCCAGCTCATCGCCGCAAGAATCGGGCCGGACCCTTGCGGATTGACCGCAACACTTTGGGCAAAGGCCGCACTTGGCGTCAGGGCGCTGATCACCGCTGCAAATTTGGTTTTGAAAGTGATCACAGCATTTAAATCCTATTTTATTGGTTGAAGTGCAGTTTGAGCGAGCCTGTTCATGATGCTGCGCACATAATTTTGCGTTTCACGGTAGGGCGGGATGCCCCCGTATTTGCTTACAGCCCCCGGCCCAGCATTATAGGCAGCGAGCGCGAGTTCCACATTATTGTCAAACCGGTTGAGTTGATGGCGCAAATAAGCTGCACCCCCAGAGATATTCTGTTGCGGATCAAGCGAGTCAGTCACGCCCAAACTGCGCGCAGTTGCGGGCATGAGTTGCATCAACCCAACGGCACCAACCGGAGACACAGCATTCACGCGGTAGCGCGATTCTTGCCAAGCGACCGCATCAATAAGGGCGCTGCTGACATTATAACGTTCGGCGGCAGCACTTACCATTGCGTGATATGTCGGGCTTGGCTGTGCTCCCTTGCGCATTGCGGGCGCGATTGCGGGGATAAAAGCGGCGACCGGCGTTTCGCGCCATACAGCTGTAGTCGTTTCGACCATCTCCCCATTTTGCCGAATTTCAAACACTTCTGCATAAGACGGCGATGCAAATCCAAAAATGGGGAATAACGCTAGCAAAGATGTTCTGTTCATTTCGGGCTCCGAGCCAGAATGATTATCTGTAAATGGTTAACAGAGCGTTATACTGATCCCGTGATAAGCAGCTTCGAACGTGACAGCAACCTTATTACAGGCACCACTCAACGCCTTTTTTGCAGGGTGCATCTCTCCAATAAAATGTTTTCAAGCGAGGAGTTCAATATCCCAGTATAGCCAATCCCGCCATGTATCATGAAGGAAGTTGGGCGGGTATCCGCGGCCATGGTCCTGCAATTGCCATGTTGTCGGGCGAATTGGCTCTAAATGCATATGCATATGGGCTTGTTTTGGAGTCCGCCCGCCCTTTTTCAGGTTGCAGGGTGAACAGGCCGTTGTGACATTTTCCCACGTGGTCCGTCCGCCCTGAGAGCGGGGGACGACATGATCAAAGGTAAGGTCTTTGCTGATCCCGCAATATTGGCACTGAAACCTATCACGCAGGAAAAGGTTGAAACGTGTAAATGCGGGGTGTTGGGATGGACGGACATATTGTTTGAGCGCGATTACCGAAGGGAGTTGCAATCGCGCGGTGGGACTTCGCACCTCCCGCTGGTAATGGGAAACGACGTCGACACGGTCTAAAAACATTGCCTTCACTGCGGTCTGCCAAGGCCATAGCGACAGCGGATAATAACTAAGTGGCGTATAGTCTGCATTGAGGACAAGGGCAGGACAGCTGTCCGGATGACGGATCAGATCGGGATGATACATGCGGAGCCATTTCCCCTTTTTTGCCGTGCAGACTCATTGCCGTCTGATCGTTGCAATCACATGACAGCATTTACCATAGTCAGGGGCAAGAGAGAAATGCACGTAGATACGTTTTGGGCACTTTTCACGTCACAAAAGAGAGCGTAGAGCGCTGTTATGAACACATTCCTCATTATTCTCCTTATCGTCGCGGTCATCGCCACGGTTGTCACCCTCGTGCGCGGCGTGATTGCCTTTTTGCAAACGACCGAAGCAGATTTGAAAGGGGAGGGCGGGGGGGGCAGCGCGTCCGGGGTTAAACAAAATAGGATGATGATGAACCGCGTTCTGTTTCAAGCGCTGGCCATAGCCATCGTCGCGATATTACTGATGTTCAATCGCGGATAAAGACCGTGGTAAAATTGAATAAAATATACACGCGTACGGGTGATGACGGCTCCACGGGCCTTGTCGATGGATCGCGTATTGCCAAGGATGCGCCGCGTATGGCAGCCATTGGTGATGTCGATGAACTTAACGCTGCGATGGGCGTTGTCGCGCTTCATGTCTCAGGTGAGGCCCTAGCGCGGATACGTATGATTCAAAATGACCTTTTTGATTTGGGTGCTGATTTAGCGACGCCAGGTGAAGATTTTACGCCCGGAGAAATGACGCTGCGCGTTACCGCGTCTCAGGTTGAGCGGCTTGAAGAAGAGCTGGATTCGATGAACGCCGACCTTCTGCCATTGACGAGCTTCATTTTGCCCGGAGGAACGCCCGCCGGAACTGCGCTGCATGTGGCGCGAACCACCTGCCGCCGTGCAGAACGTACGGCTGTGTCGGCAGCGCGCAATACGCCGCTCAATCCTCAAGCGCTCAAATATCTGAACCGCTTATCGGATTATGTGTTCGTTATGGGGCGCGCGGTCAACGAAAATGGGGCGACAGACATTCTCTGGGTGCCGGGGGCGTCGCGTTAAATGTCCAAGATTATCGGTGTTATTGGTGCAGGCCAAATGGGGGCAGGAATTGCTCAAGTGTCGGCTCAGGCTGGCTATCATGTGATGTTGTCTGACGTGGATGGCGCCCGCGCTCAAAAAGGCAAGGATACGATCGCCAAGGGATTGGCGCGGCTGGTAGAAAAAGAAAAAATCACAGGTACTGCGCGCGATGCGGCGTTGGCTTTAATTGAACCTGTAGCGGGATCATCTGCTTTTGCGAATGCCACCCTCGTGATCGAAGCGGCAACAGAGCGCGAAGAGATCAAACGTGCTATTTTCGCAGATGTTGGCAAGGTTCTTGGCGCGGATGCCATCCTCGCGTCCAACACGTCGTCGATCCCGATCACACGTTTGGCGCAAGCGGCACCCGATCCCGCGCGGTTTATCGGCGTGCATTTCTTCAACCCCGTGCCGGTGATGGGCTTGATTGAGGTGATACGCGGACTTGCGACTTCTGATGCGACGGTTGCGGCGGTTGAGGCTTTTGGTCAGTCGCTCGGCAAGCAGATTGTTCATGCGAATGACGCGCCCGGGTTTATCGTTAACCGCATCCTGATGCCAATGATCAACGAAGCCTGTTTTGCTCTAGGCGAGGGCGTGGCAACGATCCGCGACATTGATACCGCATGTCAGCTGGGCCTCAATCACCCGATGGGTCCATTGACGCTCGCGGACTTTATCGGTCTTGATACCTGTCTGGAAATTTGCCGCGTTTTGCACAGCGGTACCGGCGACCCCAAATTCCGGCCGGCGCCTTTGCTTGTAAAATATGTCGAAGCGGGTTGGCTTGGCCGCAAAACCAAGCGCGGCTTCTATGATTATTCAGGTGCGGAACCCGTTCCGACGCGTTGACAGATCGATAGACTTAGTCTAGTCAGCCTAAGTATTATAGGAATGCCCGATGTCCGCAGTTAATATGCATGAAGCGAAGACGCACCTATCTAGGCTGGTGGAGTCCCTTGTGACTGGCACTGAAAGCGAAATTACGATCTCGCGTAATGGGCGTCCTGCTGTCCGCATGACAGCCATCGGACGCGACTGCCCAAAACGTGTATTCGGTTTTGCCAAGGGCAGGTTTGATTTAGATTTCGAGGCTTTTCAAGCCTTGGACGCGGAGGTTCAGGCGCTGTTTGACGAAAGCATTAAGCGTGATCGCGATCTTTACGGTTGATGAGGCTCCTTCTTGATACCCATGTGATGCTGTGGTGGTCGCTCGGTGATGAGCGTCTTTCGGGGCGAGGTCGCGACCTGATCGCCAACGAAAGGAACGAGTGCTTTGTCAGCGTCGCTTCGCTATGGGAGGTTGCGATAAAGAGCAGTCTTAAGCGAGGATTGCCGCCGGGTATTTCGGCATTGCGTTATTGCGCAATGATCGAGGAAGCTGGGTTCGCACTCAAAGAAGTGCGAAAACTGCATGCCGTGGGAGTGGAAAACCTCGATCCCGTTCACGGTGATCCGTTTGATCGCCTGATGGTTGCCCAAGCGAAGAGTGAGGGATTCACTTTCATCACACATGATAACGTCCTCGCCGCTTATGGTGATTTCGTCATTACTGTGTAAAACTGTTGATACAGGGGACCATCATGCCACGCTCACTTTTTATTTTCTCGTTGATTTATGGCGGCATGGTGACAATTGCTGGTGTGCTTGGCGCAAAGCAGGTCACGTTAGGTGCTCTCGCAGTAGAGGCTGGAATTTTCCCATTCCTTTTGCTTGTTATTTTGTCGAGCACCATATCTGAACTGCATGGCAAGGGCGTCGCTGATAAGTTAGTGCGATTTGGCTTTATTCCGCTGATCATGTCTATTGTTTTGATTCAAATTGTCCTCGTATTGCCAACCGACAAGGGCATGTATCCGCCTGCGATACCTGCCTTCCCAATTGTTTTGGGGCAGGGTTCACGGATGATGTTTGCGGGGCTGATTTCTTATGGCATTCCGCAGACGCTCAATGTGCTCATCTTTGATAAAATGAAATCGACGGCGGGAGGAATGCTGTGGTTCCGTGCAGGGGTTGCGAGCATAGCTTCACAGGTTATCGACACGCTTTTGTTTATTACCATTTCTTTTTACGGCGAACGTCCGATAGCTGAACTTATGGCTGGACAGATGATGGCAAAAATTGCGCTGTCGATCATTATTGTACCGGTTCTGATCACATTATTTGTAAAACTTGGACGCAAGCTTGATGCCGGGGACGCGATAATATGAGCCGTTACGCCCCCAACCAATCCTTGCTCAACAAAGCGGAAACGCTGACAGAAGCGCTGCCCTATATGCAGCGCTATGCGGGGCAAACTTTCGTTGTAAAATACGGTGGCCACGCGATGGGCGACCCAGAGGCGGCGCGTGACTTTGCCGAAGATGTTGTTTTGCTCAAAGCGGTTGGGATCAATCCGATTGTTGTCCACGGCGGCGGACCACAAATAGGCGCAATGCTCAAAAAATTGGGTGTTGAAAGCGCATTTGTCGACGGGCTCCGTGTAACCGATGCGGAAACGGCCAAAGTCGCCGAAATGGTCTTGTCTGGCGCGATCAATAAGGAACTGGTCACATGGATTTCAAAGGCAGGTGGCAAAGCTGTTGGCATTTCGGGCAAAGACGGCGGGTTCGTGACCGCTGAAAAAGTGAAGCGCACAACCCGCGATCCCGATAGCAATATCGAAAGCGTCATTGATCTCGGCTTTGTTGGCGAACCCAAATCGATTGACCGAACGATCCTAGATACAATTTCATCGGCAGGAATGATCCCCGTTGTCGCACCGATTGGTGTGGGGGAGGACGGTCACACCTATAATATCAATGCCGATACGATGGCGGGCGCAATCGCCGCTGCCATGGGTGCTGCGCGCTTGTTTCTGCTAACAGATGTGGCAGGCGTGCTGGATAAAGAAGGTGTTTTGCTGACCGACCTGAACCCAGCGCAGATTAAAGTGTTACGCGATGACGGCACGGTGACTGGCGGAATGATCCCAAAGTTGGAAACTTGCATTGCGGCGGTTGAAGGTGGAGCAGAAGCTGCCGTTATCCTCGACGGACGCGTACCCCATGTTGCACTTTTGGAAATCTTTACAAAAGGCGGCGCCGGAACATTGGTGCATCGTTGATTTCTATCTCTTTTATCCGCTATTGATGGCATCAACGAAACAAGGGCGCACATATGAATTTGGTTATCGATATTCTCCGTATTCTCCTTCAGGCTGTCTGGTGGGTGATTATTGTTCAGGCGGTTCTGTCTTGGCTGATCGCGTTCAATATCATCAACACGACCAATGATTTTGTCAGGACCATCTGGCAGTCTCTCGATAAAATGACAGAACCGCTCTATCGCCCGATCCGAAAGATTCTTCCTGATTTTGGTGCGCTTGATCTGTCACCGCTGGTGGTTCTTATCGGTCTTACGGTTGTCGACCGTATTTTGATCGAGTTTTATTCGCCGTTTCTTTGATGGCGCATGCGTGGCAGCGCGTTGATAGCGGGATCATTCTCGCCGTGCGGGCACTTCCTCAGGGCAGTCGCAACAGGATTGAAGGGTTTTGGCAGGACGCAGCGGGTGCGCGCTGGCTTTCTGTACGTGTTGCTGTTCAGCCCGCAGATGGGGCTGCTAATGCTGCGATAATAGACATGCTTTGCAAATATTTCTCTGTGCGGAAAACTGACATAATGCTCGTTAGCGGGACGACATCTCGATTAAAGCGGTTCAATATTGCAGGCGACCCGGACCTATTGGGTGCCTTGGCACAAAAATTTCAGGAATGACGTGATGACGGCATCAGTAATTGACGGAAAAGCATTTGCGGCGGGATTGCGCGAACGTATTGCCGAAGGCGTAACGGCGTTTCGTTCTGAAACAGGCGCGGTACCTGGGCTTGCGGTTGTGCTTGTCGGCGAAGACCCTGCTTCGGCTGTCTATGTTCGCAGCAAAGGCAAGCAGACTGTTGAAGTCGGGATGTGCAGTTTTGAACATAAATTGCCTGAAGATACCGCGCAGATTGATTTGCTCGCCCTTATTGAGCGATTGAATGCAGACGATTCAGTCGACGGAATACTGGTGCAATTGCCTTTGCCCAAACATTTGGATGAACTCGCTGTGGTCAGCGCGATTGATCCTGACAAGGATGTCGACGGCCTTCATGTTGTCAGCGCAGGGCGATTGGCATCGGGGCTTCCCGGCTTGGTCAGTTGCACGCCTTTGGGCAGCATGATGCTCATCCGCGATACTCTGGGCGCTGATCTGTCGGGGAAGGATGCTGTTGTCATTGGTCGGTCGATCCTTGTCGGGAAGCCGGTTGCGCAGCTTCTGCTCGCGGCAAATTGCACGGTGACGATTGCGCACAGCCGTACGGTGAACCTTCCCGATGTCGTCAGACGTGCTGACATTGTTGTGGCGGCAGTTGGACGAGCGGAAATGGTCAAGGCTGATTGGGTGAAGCCAGGGGCTTGTGTCATCGATGTCGGGATCAATCGTATCGCGGCATCCGAAGGTAAAACGCGGCTTGTTGGCGATGTCGCCTATAGCGAAGTCGCACAAGTCGCAGGGTCGATTACGCCCGTGCCAGGCGGCGTTGGTCCGATGACCATTGCCTGTCTCCTCCACAATACGTTACAAGCAGCAAGAATGCGGCGTGAAATGGAACAGGATAAGCGATTTTGAGCGAACTTTTCATCTCTGCCCTTATTACCTTTTTTGTGGTGATAGACCCGCCGGGCTGCGCGCCAATTTTTGCGAGTTTGACAGCCGGGACAGACACCGCGCACCGCCGGACGATGGCCGTGCGGTCTGTGCTGGTTGCCTCTGCCATCCTTTTGATTTTCGCCGTTTTTGGCGAAAAATTGCTCGGTTCACTGGGGATTAGCCTTGATGCATTCCGGATTGCGGGCGGCATTATGCTGTTCTTGATCGCCCTTGAAATGGTATTTGAAAAACGCACGGAACGCCGTGAAAATCGCGCTGAAGATGTCATTGCGTCGCCCGAGCATGAAGATATTTCGATCTTTCCAATGGCGATCCCCATGATCGCAGGCCCAGGTTCAATCGCCTCAGTAATGCTGCTCATGGCGCGCAGCGACGGCATGACCGAAAGTCTGATTGTGCTGGGCGCGCTTGCAACGATCTTAATAATGACAATGGTTGCACTTCTTCTCGCGGGCCCCTTGATGAAGGCGCTTGGTTATAAAATAGAAGCGATGATTACCCGGATTTTGGGCGTATTGCTGGCCGCACTTGCCGCGCAGTTTGTTATTGATGGTCTGAAAGCTAGCTTCCTCTAAACCTCTCTCTGACTTGCCCTCTTTGCCTGAGGATTTGTGAAAGCTGGGCATGCGCTGTTTCGGCTTGTGTTTGTGCCCTGATGATTTTCTTGACCATGCCAATGCTGATTTTGCTGCCAACGCTCGACATAAGTAAGGCGACCGCAGTGTGGGCGTGGGAAAGGGCGGTTTCAAGACGATTCAGGTCGTTGGCGGCGACCGCGAGTAACATTTCTTGTTGACAGATAATCAACCTCTCCAGCGCCGATTTCTGTATTTTTGTTGAGGACTTTATCGGATCATCTGCTGGCATTGCATTTCCTGTCCCCATACAGCCCAATGCTGAGTGAGAATGAATGCATTCTTTTTAGCAATAGATTGACCAACCAATCGTTAAAGCAGGACGAACAGATTGATCCGCTCTGGATTAGTCCATCAGCCAGTCGGGAATGCGTTCGGCGGCGAGGATTGTTTCAGGGGCAATCCGGTCAGCGACGACCGCATATTGATCCCCGTCAACCATAACCTCTGGCACCAGGGCGCGGCTGTTATAAGTGCTGGCCATAGTGGCACCATAGGCACCCGCAGTCCGAAATATGGCAAGGTCACCAGATTTCACAGCGTCAATGTCACGCCCCATGGCAAAGGTGTCTGTACTTTCACACACTGGCCCTGCGATGTTGGCAATCATCCGTTCACCCGTCGGCTGTACAGCGGCAAAATCATGCCATGCGTCATATAGAGCGGGCCGTGCGAGATCATTCATTGCAGCGTCGACAATAACATAGGGGTTGATAACGCCGGGCTTTACCCAAATGACCTTGGTCAAAAGCACGCCCGCATTGCCGACAATGACCCGACCTGGCTCAAACATCAGGGTGACATCCCATCCCTTTGTTACGCCAGCGACCATTTTCCCGTAATCGTGAGGAGAAGGCGGCACTTCATGTGCTTGATAAGGAACACCGAGACCGCCGCCCAAATCAACACGGTCAACCGCATACCCCGCTGCGCGAAGGCCCGTGACCAGCGCGCCTATCCGCGCATATGCGGATTCAAGGGGGGACAGATCAAAGACCTGACTGCCAATATGAAGTGCGACACCGCGCATATCGAGGCCGGGAAGGGCGGCAAGCCGCATGTAAATTCCTGCGGCCTGATCAATTGGCACGCCAAATTTATTTTCTTTCATGCCAGTGGAAATTTTGGCGTGGGTCTTTGCATCGACATCGGGGTTGACACGCAATGTTGCGACGGCGCGTTTGCCAACGCCGGCTGCCAATGCGGCAAGCGCCTGTCCTTCTTCTTCCAATTCCAAATTAAACTGGCCGATCCCGACATCGAGGGCATAGGCGAGTTCTGTCGTCGTTTTGCCGACGCCTGAAAAAACTATATCTTCAGGTTTCATCCCAGCCGCAAGGGCGCGAGCAATTTCACCCGCCGACACGACATCGCCGCCGTATCCCTGTTTTGCCAGAACACGCAGCACAGCGCGGTTGGGGTTGGCTTTGATCGCATAGGCAATATGTTTTGGTCCGACATCGGCCAACGCGTCATGAAAGACGCGGGCATGACGTTCCAATGTCGCCCGTGAATAGACATAAACGGGGGAGCCAACTTCAGCGGCTATCTTTGTCAATGCTACGTCTTCGGCGTGCATGACACCGTTACGAATTTCAAAATGGTCCATGATATTATCCCGTTGGGGGAAGGTCGAAAGCGTCGTCTTGACGTTCTTCTGATCGTTTTAGCTGTTCATCGCTGCGTTTGGGTTTTGCCTGAGACGTTGGGGTCATCAATGCGTCCGGGGTTGGAACTTTCTGTGCGCCTTCGGGGGCGATAGGCATTGCCGATCCGCCTTTTGGTTTCAATTCAATGCGTCCGCCGCACGCAGAAAGCGCGAAGCCGAGGGTGATGACCAAAAACAATGTACGAATCATGCTAAATCCAATAGCTTTTTTGCGTCGTCAATGCGCGCTTTGACTTGCGACGGGGCAGTGCCGCCGTGACTTGTCCTGCTCGCAACCGAAGCATCGACGCTCAGGACATCATAAACGGCAAATGTAATCCGCAGATCAATTTCCATATAATCGCCAAGCGACAAGCCAGCCAAGCCGCAACCGCGCTCTTCAGCCAGTTTAACCGCGCGGCCCGTGACATGATGCGCTTCACGGAATGGAAGTCCGGCCTCGCGTACCAACCAATCTGCAAGGTCCGTTGCGGTGGAAAAGCCAGCTTCCGCCAATGCGCGCATACGATCAGTCTGGAAATTCAGGCTTTCTGCCATGCCGGTCATTGCGGCAATGGATAAGGCCAGCAAGTCATGCGCTTCAAATACGGGCGGTTTATCATCCTGCATGTCTTTTGAATATGCGAGCGGCAGCCCCTTCATGGTGATCATCAACGCGGTCAGGCAACCGATAATCCGTCCTGAATGTCCGCGCACCAATTCTGCTGCGTCAGGATTGCGTTTTTGTGGCATGATCGACGATCCTGTTGACCAAGCATCGGGCAGTTTAACAAAACCAAAGGGCTGGCTCGCCCAAATTACAATTTCTTCAGCCATACGCGACAGATGGAGCGCACATTGGCTTGCAGCCATCAGATAATCCAAAGCAAAATCGCGATCTGATACGCTATCGAGTGAATTGTCGGTCGGCTTTGTAAAGGAGAGCGCATCAGCCGTCACTGTGCGGTCAATAGGAAAGCCTGTGCCAGCAAGGGCAGCCGCTCCTAAAGGGCATTCATTCATACGTGCCCGCGCATCGGCAAAGCGCGAACGGTCCCTGCGGACCATTTCATACCATGCCATAATGTGATGGCCGAGCGTGACGGGTTGCGCGCTCTGCAAGTGGGTAAAACCGGGCATGACAGTTGCCACATGTTCTTCCGCGCGCAGAACCAGCGCCATCTGCAATGCGCTCAACCCAGCTTCGACGGCGTCAATCGCATCGCGGACCCAAAGTTTGAAATCTGTTGCGACCTGATCATTGCGCGACCGTGCGGTATGAAGACGCCCAGAAACAGGACCGATCAATGACGCAAGCCGAGCCTCTGTCGCCATATGAATATCTTCAAGTGCCAAATCTTCAGAAACGCCATTTTTTGCATATTCAGACGCAACCTGATCCAATCCGGCGGCGATTGTTTCTGCATCTTCGGTGCTGATAATGCCTTGTTGACCCAGCATAGCGACGTGCGCCTTTGATCCAGCGATGTCCTGTTGCCACAAACGCTTGTCGAATGGGATGGATGCATTTATCTCACGCATCACCGAAGCAGGCCCTTCTGAAAAGCGCCCGCCCCACATGCTATTGGAGTCTGTCTTGCGCCCTGAAATTGTCCCGCTCCTTGGTTTCGCATTGCTTACCGCTGCGTGCGATAGGCAATCCGCCCCTGCACCGCAACCCAAAGCCACTGAAAACGCGGCTGAAGCTTTACCTACTGCTCCAGCAGAACTGGGTGTTGTTGACCGTACGCATGCCGGTGAGGCAATGCCGAGCACGACTTTTGAAGCGCCAAATGGTGATGTCATCACGCTGGCGAACTTCAAAGGAGAGCCTGTTTTGGTCAATCTTTGGGCCACCTGGTGCGGGCCGTGCGTGGCAGAAATGCCAACATTAGAAGCGCTGGCAAAACGTGAAGTGGCGCGGGTGCAGATTGTGGCAATTAGTCAGGATATGAAGGGCCGCGATAAAGTTGACGCATGGTGGAAAGATCAGAATTTTTCTGTTCTTCAACCCTATGTCGACAAAAATGCGGACCTGAGTTTTGCAATTGGTGGCGGCACGCTGCCCACAACCATCATGTTTGACGCGGCGGGCAAAGAGGTGTGGCGCGTCTCTGGCGCACTTGATTGGATGGGGGGGGAAGCAAAAACGCTGATCGAAGAGGGGCTGGAAGGATAGACCGAGTCTGGATCAGGCGCGGAGCAAAGCCTTTGGAATATGCGTAAATATGGCGCGGTCACGCCCCGTTGCTTTGGCGTGATAAAGCCGTTCATCCGCTTCTTTGAGCGTGATACCGACAAGCGCAGTTTTTTTGTGAAATGCCCCGCCAATGCTGACGGTCAGTGGGATAGATTTGCCGTCGATCAGTGGCTTTAGATTGCGGATCGAAGTGCAAACTTCATCGGCGATTGAAAAACCATAGGCTGCGGTTTTGTTTGGCAGGAAAATCCCGAACTCTTCGCCACCCAATCGGCCAACAAACCCGTTTTGCCCGATGCACAGCGCCATAGCATTGGCCAATATCATCAATGCCTCGTCGCCAGCTGCGTGGCCATATTGGTCATTGATGGATTTGAAATGATCCGCGTCCACGATCATGATGACGCCGCTCGCTTTTCGTGACCGCACGCAATCCAAAAAGTGATCACGGTTAAGCGCGCCTGTCAGTCCATCAAATTTGGTCTGCGAATCGACCTTGTCAATGGTCAAGGTCAGCATTTTCAACATCATCAGGCCAGAATATGCAATGGGTGGCGCTATCAAGAGCGGGATCAAACCAGCCATCAAAAGAGCTGGAATCAGCACAATCATGGGTATATTGGGGATCATTGACAGGACGCATCCGACCACGAGCAAAGGCGCTAAAACCGCAACTGCTGTGACAAATAGCGTATAGTATAGAACCTGACGCTGGCTTTCGACGCGCATAAGCATTTCAATCTGTTAGCATGAATAGGTTATTAAGTCATGAGTGCGCCCATAGTGCGATATTGACAGGCTGCTGTGATCTGGCGCACCCAATAACAATGGCCGATTACCCTGCTTTACCTGAGGATGCCTTGGAAGAACGCTTTCTTGCCGCAACGGGGCCGGGGGGGCAAAATGTAAACAAAGTGGCGACGGCGGTTCAAATTCGTTTGGATGTCTTTGCGCTGCGTCTTGCACCGCCGGTTTATGCCAGGCTTAAAACCTTAGCGGGCAGCAGATGGACCAATGACGGAGAAATAGTTTTAACCGCGCGCAGCTATCGGACTCAAGACAGTAACCGGAGCGATGCGCGTGCACGGCTTGCCGCTTTGGTGTGGAAAGCGCATCAGGCCCCTGTCCGGCGGATCAAAACCAAGCCGTCAAAAACAGCCAAGGAAAAGCGGTTGGTGGGCAAAGCGATACGCGGCGATGTCAAAAAAGGACGTGGGAAAGTGGATTTTGAGTGATGTTTGGATTTGAAGTTAACACAGAGTCAAAAACGGCGCTCTACCGTGATCTTTACCGCGCGATCGATGCGATCACAGCGGATGAAAGTGATGCGATTGCTAACATGGCCAATGTTGCCGCGCTGTTCTGGGAATATTTGCCTGATATTAATTGGGTGGGGTTTTACCGCATAGTTGACGGAACATTGGTATTGGGCCCTTTTCAGGGCAAAGCCGCATGTATCCGGATTGCTTTAGGGCAGGGTGTATGCGGCGCCGCGGCGTCATCCCTGACGACCCAGCGAATCGACGATGTGCATGATTTTCCCGGTCATATTGCCTGTGACGCTGCATCAGCATCAGAATTGGTGGTGCCGGTGCTCCACAGTGGACGTTTATTGGCCGTGCTGGATATTGATAGTCCGCTGCGCGCGCGCTTTGACAGCGATGATCAAGCAGGCTGTGAAGCGATCATCGCGCTCCTGGCACCGCGCCTTGCCGGATGAAATTTGCCCCTGAATGGGACAATTTTTAACCATCCTGATCATGGCAATATGGTTATTAAACTGTTAATAAAATCCTGATTTTTCGGCAATCCTATGTGTTTTGTTTCAAAGTATGGTTGCCAAGTACAGGAGTATTCATGATGCAAAGCCTTAAATTTTCGGGACTTGCGCTCGCACTGTGTCTGATACCCGCGACTGCGTTTGCAAGCGACTCGACGGCGCAAAATGTTGACTCGGCAGCGCAGGCCGCGCGCAGTGCCGCAGGACAGGTTGTGTCTGGAACATCTGTTAGAACGCGTGTCGCGAACGGTCGCAATTGGGGCGGACGCCGTGACGGACGCTGGAACGCCGGTTACCGCGCGCCAGGCGGATGGAACGCTTATCGCCGTCCGTTCGTTGGCTATGTTCTGCCGCGGTACTGGATCAATCCCAGCTTTTATATCGGCAATTATGCTGGTTACGGTTTTGCCGCGCCGCGCTCGGGCTATGGCTGGTCACGCTATTATAATGATGCTGTGATGACGGATCATAACGGCCGCGTTCAGGATGTTATTTCGGATTATGACTGGGATCGCAATGGCGGCAGTTATGACGGTGACGGCGAAGATTACGGTGACAGTTACGGCACTGATGAAGGTGCATACCGTGGTGACCGCCGCGCAACAGGCAAAGATCGCGACAATGGGCTTGGCGGTGCATTAATAGGTGCGGCTGTCGGCGCGGTGGCAGGTAATGTTATCGCGGGCAAAGGGGATCGTCTTGCTGGTTCCCTTATTGGTGGCGGTCTTGGCGCACTTGCCGGGACAGCGGTTGATAAGGGGGACCGTAAGGGTCGTTCAGTTGAATATGGCCATGATTATGATCAGGCGGAGGACAATGTTACCCACCGCGGTTCCCATGAACAGCGCGGTCCGCATTGGCGGCAATCAGGGCACCAAAATGGCCAGCACTATTATTCTTACGGATACGGTGCCCCGGTGGTGACAACAATCACGTTCCAAAGCGCGCCAGTGACAACGACGACCACGACGACAGAATATGTCACTGAATATGTGTCCGCGCGCAAACGTGTTTATCATGCCCCGAAAAAGCGGGTATGGCGTTCAAAGGCACGCTGCGTCTGCGGCAGTTAAAACATTTGCTCCGGGGGGAGGGGAGGCCTGGTCGCTGAACAAGCGGTCAGGCCTTTTTTTGGGTGGTCAGCTTAGGCGGTCGAGCGCATCGCGCGATAACGATCCCGGAATAACCATGACAGGACAGGGCAGCGTTCCAGATTCTGCCGCAGCGAAATGGGCAACCAAAGGTCCGGGTGCGCCGTCCGCTGAGGCACCGAGCACAAGTGCTGCTATGTCTGGATTTGCGTTTAGTGTTTCGCGGATCGCGGTCAGTGCATTGCCTTGTTTAACGTTGATCAGGGGCTTGATAGTGCCCTCTTCGCCCAACATATCGAGC
Organism: Sphingomonadales bacterium; assembly: GCA_043760405.1. GTDB lineage: Bacteria > Pseudomonadota > Alphaproteobacteria > Sphingomonadales > Sphingomonadaceae > Aquisediminimonas. Next base: position 3,766 of record JAYUPB010000114.1, on the reverse strand, counting down.
GCGCGGCGGATGACATCTTCGGCGTGATCACGGGCTTCATCTTCAATCGTCGCTTGAACGCCGCCCCAGGCGACAAATTCCTGATGTGGGATAATCGCAAGAATTTCAACCGCGCCACCAGTCTTAAGCGCCCGCCGCGCGGCAAAGCGCAGCGCAACCTCTGCCTCAGGCGTTTCATCAATAACGACCAGATAGGTCCGCATGCTGGCTCCATCCCCCATTTTACGACCCCTTTTTCACCTGTTTGGCTAAACCTGCTTTATTCGTATGCCATAAGCAAGTCTTACCCTTGACCGCGACGGTCAAATTGCCCGAATGGAACGATAACGTAACGTCATCTAGCCCCGGGGAACATCGCCATGGCCATCGAAATCAAAATGCCCGCTCTTTCGCCGACGATGGAGGAAGGGACGCTCGCCAAATGGATGGTCAAGGTTGGTGATGCTGTAAAGTCTGGCGATCTGCTCGCGGAAATCGAAACGGACAAAGCCACAATGGAATTTGAAGCGATTGATGAAGGCACGGTCACCGCCATATTGGTTGCTGAAGGTAGTGACGGTGTGAAAGTTGGCACTGTGATCGCAGTGATCAGCGGAGAAGGGGAGGCTGTTGCGGCTCCTGCAACTCAACCTGTCACCTCAAAAACCATTCGTGCTGAGCCTGTCGAAGCATCGTCCTTCTCTTCTGAAATCAAGAGCAGCCCTTCGACAGGCTCAGGCCGAACGGAAGTGGAGACCGCCATGGCTGGCGACCGCATCATTGCAAGTCCGCTCGCCAAGAGGTTGGCAGCAGTGCAGGGCATTGACCTGAGCAATGTTACGGGATCAGGCCCCAACGGCCGGATTGTGAAGGCTGATCTTGAAGGCACAGTAAGTAAGGCGGTTGAAAGTTCAGTCGCTCCCTCTGCCGTGCGCATTGCGCTCTCCGAAATGCCACTTTCTTCAACGGGCATTCCGCACGAAGCGATCAAGCTGTCCGGCATGCGCAAAACCATTGCGCGGCGCTTGACCGAATCGAAGCAAACGGTTCCGCATATTTATCTGACGGTTGATGTCCGGCTTGATGCTCTGCTCAAGCTGCGCGGCGAACTGAATGCCAGTTTGGAGGCGCGGGGTGTTAAGCTGTCGGTTAATGACATGCTGATCAAGGCACTCGGCCTCGCGCTGGTGATGGTGCCAAAGTGCAATGTCAGTTTCGCGGGCGATACGATGCTGCAATATAGCCGCGCCGACATTTCGGTTGCTGTCAGCGTGCCCAACGGCCTCATCACCCCCATCATCACCGATGCGGGCACAAAAAGCATTTCCGCCGTGTCGGTTGAAATGGCGGCGCTGGCAGCGAAGGCGAAGGACGGCAAACTCCAGCCGCATGAATATCAGGGCGGCACAGCAAGCCTTTCCAATATGGGCATGATGGGCATCAAACAATTTGAGGCGGTTATCAACCCGCCGCAGGGCATGATCATGGCCATCGGTGCGGGCGAAAAGCGGCCCTATATCGTCGATGATGCACTCGCGATTGCAACGGTGATGTGTGCGACGGGCAGCTTTGATCACCGCGCGATTGACGGCGCGGACGGGGCAATGCTGATGAAGGTTTTCAAGGAACTGGTTGAGAAGCCGTTGGGGTTGGTGGCTTGATTTTTCTAAATTATTCGTGCACACAGTTGTGGACACGGAGGTTGCTATGATAGAACTAGGAATAAGAGAATTTCGCGTGCGGCTGAGAGAAGTCACCAACGGAACAGATTTTGTCATCGTCACGAACAATGGTCAGGAGGTTGGCACATATATGCCTACGCGGTGGATTAGGGATGTCGGAAATGCCCGTCAAGCGGCTGCGGCGGTAGCGAAAGCACAGACGGAATTGCGCGCGCGCGGTATTGATCTCGACAAGGAAATGGCGGCGATGGGTCTTAATCCTTACGGCGAACCGCTAGAAGATGCTTAACATCCCTCGGTTGGTACTCGACGCCAATATCATGGTGAGTGCGCTTGCGGGTAGGAGCTTTCCATTTTTGCTTGGCTTATTTGAGCATGGGGTGGTGTTGATGGCTCCTGTGCAGCAACTAGCGGAGACTCGAAAGATTTTATTGGAAAAAATGTCCCTTTCAGAAGAATGGGTTGAAGATCAAATGGAACGGCTTGGTGCGCTGGTAATGCCACTGCATCCTGCAATTTTTGATAAACATGAGAGAGATGCGAAAATCAGATTGCACAGCCGGGGCCAGCCAGATTGGCCAGTGTTGGCCGCTTCGATAGAGACAGGATCAGCAATCTGGAGCCACGATAAGGATTTTTTTGGTTCGGGTGCGCCGGTTTGGTCGACCGCAATTCTTCGTAAGCAAGTGGAATTGGTGGCTTGAAATTGCTAGTTGATAACCGTTGGTTGTTTTCAGATTCGACATTATCAGGCAGTGTATTTTTCACAATTATCGCAGCAATAAGTGCTTGGTTGGCGTGGAGCCAAGATAATGGGGCGTCTGATTGTAATGACATTAGAAATGAATTGTCAGAAAATATGGTTTCGGCCCAACTCACGCAAATAGTGGTCAGGCAAATAGTTATTGAGAACGAGATAAGGCTTTTGAGATATGGTCAGGAAAATCTGGGGTCAGATTATCTAACAGCTAGCAAGCGTTTGAATGACAAAAGCCAGTTCATTGTTAATCGCGCTTTAAAAACGCAAGTGGATGCAAAAAGACTCCGCTTAAAGGGGAAGGCGATCTGCGACAAAGCAGCGACCTCGAAATATTGGTCACAATTTTTCTCGATAATAATCGCCATGTTAGCAACACTATCCACCATGAATCTTGTAAGCAACCGAAGTCTGGATGGTCGAAACCAGAAAAACTTGAAGAAGCGAACTTGGAAGGTACGCAATGATGCCTGAAAATTACGATCTCATCGTTCTCGGTTCTGGCCCCGGTGGTTACGTCGCCGCGATCCGTGCGGCTCAACTCGGCCTCAAGGTCGCCATCGTTGAGCGCGAGAACCTTGGCGGGATTTGTCTCAACTGGGGGTGTATCCCGACCAAGGCGCTGCTGCGCTCGGCTGAGATCTTCCACTACATGCAGCACGCCAAGGATTATGGCCTGGCGGCGGACAACATCCGGGCCGATCTCGATGCAGTGGTGAAGCGCAGCCGCGGTGTGGCCAAGCAGCTCAACCAGGGCATCGGCCACCTGATGAAGAAGAACAAGATCGCGGTCCACATGGGCACCGGGGTACTCAAGGGTGCGGGCAAGCTGGAAGTGACCGGCGGCGCTTCTTCCTCTGGGGCGACCGAAACCCTCTCCGCCAAGCACATCATCGTCGCCACGGGGGCGCGGGCGCGTGATCTGCCGTTCGCCAAGGCCGACGGCAAGCGTATCTGGACGTATCGCCACGCGATGGTCCCGCCCGAAATGCCGACCAAATTGCTGGTCATCGGCAGCGGCGCGATCGGGATCGAGTTCGCGAGCTTCTACAACGATATGGGCGCCGAAGTTACGGTGGTCGAGATGCTCGACCGGGTGGTGCCAGTGGAGGATGCGGACGTTTCCGCGTTCCTCGAGAAGGCGCTCAAGAAGCAGGGCATGACGATCCTGACCGGGGCGGGGGTCGAGAGCATCGACGTGTCGGCTTCAGGCGTCAAAGCCAAGATCAAGGGTAAGGACGGCAAGGTCGTCGAGGGCGATTTCAGCCACGTGATCGTCGCGGTGGGAATCGTCGCAAACACCGAGAACATCGGGCTCGAAACGCTTGGAATCAAAGCCGAACGCGGG
>JAYUPB010000113.1:0-7753 GCA_043760405.1 Sphingomonadales bacterium | reverse complement strand
CTGCCTCAAGCGATCGTTCTTTCGTGCGGGCGAGGTGTACCGGGCGATGATCGAGGATTTCCTCGCGTGACGATATAAGCTGGGTCGCGCGCGGTGGGGAATGCTCTCAACTGCATGCATGCTGTCGTTCGGCCCTTTTGATGTTGATCAATAAGGAGTTCCTATACGTGCAAATTTTCAAAACGATTCTACTAACAGCAACAATTTTGTCGCCTTCGATCGCTCATGCAGACGATGGCGATGCTGCCACTATCATTGTAACGGCAAACCGGAGCGAAACACCGCTGTCACAAGTCGCCCAGTCGGTCACCGTCATTACGGCTGACGACATAAAAACACGGCAAAGCGTTGCTATTGTCGATCTGCTCAGAACAGTTCCAGGTGTCACGTTCAGCCGCAATGGCGGTATTGGTACATCCACTTCGGTTAATATCCGCGGCGCAGACAGCGACCAGACCGTGGCACTCATCGACGGCGTGAAGATCAACGATCCGTCGTCTCCTGGCAGCGGCTTTAACTTTGGTAATTTGCTGACCGGCCATATCAGCCGTATTGAAGTCGTGCGCGGATCGCAATCGGTTTTGTGGGGCAGCCAGGCCATTGGCGGGGTCATCAATATCATCACCCGTGAACCGACCGAAAACCTGATCTTCAACGCAAATGCCGAATATGGCTGGCGCGATACCGGACAGATTGTCAGCAATATCTCGGGCAAGTTCGGGCCAGTTTCAGCTAGCGTTGGCGCGGGCTATTTGAGGTCCGACAGTTTTTCCGCATTCAACGAGGCGCGCGGCGCGACTGAGCGCGATGGCTATAAAAATTACGGCGCAAATACGAAGTTTAACATTGCACTTTCGGAGGCGATTTCGGTTGATCTGCGCGGCTGGTATTCCAATGGTAAAGTCGGGATCGACGGGTTTGCGCCGCCGACCTTTGCATTTGGTGATACACGGGAAACCGCCGAAACTGAAGAACTGGTTGGTTATGCCGGATTGAATGCGGCGTTCCTCGACGGTCGTTTCCGCAACCGTATTGCCTATGCCTATACCGACACGACGCGCGAAAACCTCGACGTGAGTGGCGCGGCACCGGTTCAGACCTTTGATGCGAAGGGAAAGAACGAGCGGCTGGAATATCAGGGAAATTATCAGATTGCGACAGGTTATGGTCTGACGTTCGGTGCTGAAACCGAAAAATCATCTTTTCACACGGCCAGTTTTGGCGGGCCGATTTCGCGCGCAGATGCAAGGATCAACAGCTTCTACGGCCAGCTTAGCGCAACGCCCGTTGACGGTCTCACACTGACAGCAGGTGCACGCCGCGACGACCATGACACATTCGGCGGTAAAATGACGTTTGCTGCAAACGGAGTTTTCAGCCCCAACGACGGCGCGACGACGGTGCGTGGCAGTTACGGCGAGGGGTTCAAAACGCCTTCACTGTTCCAACTGTTCAGCGATTTCGGCAACACGACATTGCAGCCTGAATCGTCCAAGGGCTGGGATGCAGGCATCACGCAAAAGCTGCTCAATGGGGCCATCGAAGTCGGTGCGACCTGGTTTCACCGCAACACATCGAACCAGATTGTGTTTATTTCCTGCGCCACGCCGCTCACTGGAATTTGCGTCAATCGCCGGTTCGGCACTTATGATAATGTGGCGCGAGCGCGCGCAAAGGGGCTTGAATTCGGCCTGACATTGAAGCCTGTCGAAGCTTTGACCGTTCAGGCGAACTATAGCTGGATCGACGCCGAAAACCGCGCCAACGGCCTGAAGCTTGCGCGGCGTCCTAGCCAGAGCGTCAATGCGTCTATCGACTACAAATGGGCCTTTGGCCTCGAAACCGGCGCGACGGTCACGCATGTCGGTGACAGTTTTGATAATGCGGCAAACACGCGCCGGCTCGACGGCTATGTGTTGGTTGATCTGCGCGCAAGCTACCCGATCACGCAAAGGGTTTCGCTTTACGGACGCATCGAAAACCTGTTCAACGAGGAATATGAAACGATTTTCCGTTATGGAACACCGCGCCGCGCCGCATATGCGGGTGTCCGGCTGAACTTCTGATAATGGACACCGCCGTCACAGTCGATCCGCTGCTCCAACATGGAGGGCGTATATCTGTGGCGGCTGCGCGCTACCCGTTTGCACCCACGCCGTGGCTTGATTTATCGACAGGGATTAGCCCGTGGGCCTATCCGGTTGATGAACTTGATCCGGCTGATTGGCAGAATCTGCCATCGTGTGGCGACTTGACCGATCTTGAAATGGCTGCCGCTGATGCGTTTGGCGGCGTCAGTCCTGACCAGATTGTGGCGGTTCCGGGGATCGATTTTGCAATACGATTATTGGCGCAGCTATTACCTGCGGATCGTATCGGCATCGTGGGACCGACCTATAGCGGGTATCAATCGGCCTGGCCCGAAGCGAAAACACTGCCTTTTGTGAAAGCAACGAGTGCTGATCTGCTAGTATGTGCCAACCCGAACAATCCCGATGGTACAGTAATTCCCAGGGAACAGCTTCAGCGTTTGCGCACCCTGCGGATTATCGATGAAGCTTTTGCCGATGCTGTGCCCGCGCAAAGCCTGTTGCCGCACCGCAATGGAGCAATCGTCCTTCGGTCATTTGGTAAATTCTATGGTCTTGCTGGCCTGCGGCTTGGGTTTGTTGTGGCGGATAGGCCATTTGCGAAACAGGTTCGTGAGCGGCTGGGTGACTGGCCAATTTCGGGACCAGCCTTAACAATTGGGACAAAGGCGTATCGCGATACCGAATGGCAACACGCTCAGCGCGCGCGCCTGAACACAGCCTCAGACCAGCTATTGTCAGTGCTAACCGACGCCGGTTTGGTCATTATCGGCGGCACACCGCTGTTTCAGCTTGTCCGTCACGTTGCGGCATCCGCGCTCTTCACGCATTTGGCCGAGGCGGGTATATTAACGCGGCCCTTCGCGGATCAGTCCGACTGGATTCGTTTTGGCATTCCCGGTAGCAACACTGATTTTAACCGTTTGGCTGCTGCCCTTTCAGACTGGAAATCCCGATGAGCGATGACATCAATCACAGCCGCCACAATGAACGGATGAAACGCCTGAAAGTCGCCCGCGACAAGATACAGGCACGCAAGACAATCGAACGCGGGTTGCTAATCGTCCATACTGGAAACGGCAAAGGCAAATCATCCTCGGCCTTCGGGATGGCGATCCGGTCGATTGGCTGGGGGATGAGGGTGGCCATCCTTCAATATGTCAAAGGCAATTGGGAGACAGGTGAAAAGACGTTCTTCGCTGAGCGTCCTGACCTGCTACAATGGGAGGTGATGGGCGAAGGCTTCACTTGGGAAACGCAAGACCGTGCGCGTGATATTGCCGCTGCAAATGCCGCATGGGAGCGATCGAAAGCACTGATCCTCGATCCAAACATCGATTTCGTGATCCTCGACGAACTTAACATCGTGCTGCGCGACGACACATTGCCGATTGCCGATGTTGTCGCGTTCCTCAAAGCGCGCCCGATGGAGAAACATATCTGCATCACCGGGCGCAATGCCAAGCCTGAGCTGATCGAGATTGCCGATCTGGTGACCGAATTCAACGAGGTAAAGCACCCGTTCAAGGCCGGTTTCAAAGCACAAAAAGGCGTCGAGTTTTGACACGCGCCGCCTTTATTTCCCTGTTGGTGCTATCAGGATGCGTCGAGGCTCGACCGGCGGCGCCAGCGCAAGAAGCAGTGCCACTGCGAATTGTTTCGATGAACCCGTGCGTCGATACCATTTTAATGGAAGTGGCAGAGCCTGCGCAAATCGCCGCTATCAGCCATTACTCGCACGACCCGCGCGCAACGTCGGTTCCGATGAATTGGGCGAAGCAATATCCCCCCGTTTCAGGCGCCGCGGAAGACATTATTGCGGCTGAACCCGATCTCGTCATCGCAGGGCCGCATGTATCGATCCAGACGATTGCTGCTTTGAAGCGGCTAGGCATCCCGCTGATGCAAGTTACGGTTCCCGAAACCGTGGAAGAGAGCAAACGCCAAATCAGCGACATCGCCGCGCGGATCGGACGCCAGCATTCTGGGGCATTGCTCAATGCCCGGATCGATGCGGCAATGACTGCGGCGAATACTGATGCGCGCGCGACACCGGCGCTTATCTGGCAAGGCAGCGGGCTGGTTCCTGGCAAAGGAACGCTGGCGGATGAACTCCTTACCCGCACCGGGTTTCGCAATGTCAGCGCCGCTCTCGGCCTTAAACAATGGGACATAGTGTCGCTCGAACGGCTCTTATCCGCGCCGCCTGTCGTCTTGCTTGCCGGACAAGCCAATATGGACGCAGGCGATGGCGATGCTAACCGGATGTTGTCGCACCCCGTGCTGCGCAAAGTCGGCGCGCGCATCCAGGTTGCACATTATCCTTCAAGCCTGCTGCATTGTGGTGGCCCGATCATTATCAAATCAGTAGCGCGACTGGCCGAAGTGCGCCGGTCACTGGAGGCAAAACGATGAAGCTGAACTTCGGGCTGGGTTCCGCACTGCTGATCGTGCTGCTTGCCTCGCTGATGGCCGGACGCACATGGGTACCGTTCGACGAATGGCTATCGGGGGATTTGCGGTCGATGATTGTCATGGAACTGCGCCTGCCCCGCGCCTGCATCGGAGCATTGGTTGGCGCAGGCCTAGGCATGGCGGGGGCCGCGATGCAGGGCTATTTGCGCAATCCACTCGCTGATCCCGGCTTGTTTGGCGTGTCCTCAAGCGCGGCCTTGGGGGCGGTCGTCTCGCTTTATTTTGGCTATGCGGTGTCGGCGTATCTTCTTCCCATCTTCGCACTGGCCGGTGCCGCATTGGGAATGACTGCGCTTGCACTTCTCGCTGGGCGTTCAGGCAGTCTTATCCTGTTCACTCTAGCGGGCGTCATCCTGTCAAGCCTTACCGGATCGCTCACCAGCCTGCTTATCAGCCTTGCGCCGACACCTTTCGCCGCGTCAGAAATCGTCACATGGCTAATGGGCGCACTGATGGACCGAAGCTGGGACGATGTGAAGCTGGCACTTCCTCTTATAACCATTGGCATGGGATGCCTTCTAATGGCAGGCCGTAACCTTGATGCGCTGACATTGGGGGAGGCAAGTGCGCGGTCACTCGGCGTAAACATGACGCGGTTGCAATGGCTTGTCGTTTTGGGCGTTGGGCTGTGTGTTGGGTCATCTGTCGCGGTGGCGGGCATTATCGGTTTTGTCGGGCTGGTCGTGCCGCATTTGATGCGGCCACTTGTCGGGCATCAGCCATCAGCGTTGTTGATACCCTCGGCACTGGCGGGGGCATTGCTCGTCGTGCTGGCGGATTGTTTAGTCCGGATTTTGCCGAGCGCTTCCGAACTTCGTCTGGGAATCGCTATGGCGGTGCTGGGCGCTCCGTTTTTCATGCTGCTGTTGTTCAAGATGCGGCGGGAAATAGCATGATGGACATCTCGTTCGACACACTTTCGCTTACCTTGCGCGGTCGCCCTGTTTTGCAAAGCGTCTCTGGCCACCTGCAAAAGGGAAATGTCACAGCGATCTTAGGCGCAAACGGAGCTGGGAAAAGCAGTTTGTTGTCCTGCCTCGCTGGCTTGCGACAGCCAGATAGCGGAACGATTGTTTTGGGTGCCCGCCCCCTGCCCAGCCTGTCCGGTCAAGACCGTGCGCGCTGCATTGGTCTGCTGCCACAACAGGCCGACATTCATTGGGAAATAAACGTGCGCGCGCTCGTGGCGCTTGGGCGGCTGCCGCATCAGGGAAGATGGAAGAGGACGGTCGCCGATGATGCCGCTGTTGAAAAAGCGATGTTGCAAACCGATTGCGCACAGTTTGCGGATCGCAAAGCGCTTCGCCTGTCGGGCGGCGAACAGGCGCGTGTTCTGCTCGCACGCGTGCTGGCCGGAGAGCCGGAATGGGTGCTGGCCGACGAACCGCTCGCCAATCTTGATCCCGCACATCAAATGGACGCGATAGCCTGCCTCAAAAATGTGGCGGCGAGGGGTGCGGGCGTGGTGCTGGTGCTCCATGATCTCACGCAAGCGGCACGGATTGCCGATCATGTGATCATCATGAAGCAAGGCCGCATACAAGCATCAGGATCATGCGCCGAGGTATTGACACGAGAACAATTGGCTGCGGCATTTGGCGTGGCCGTGCATATCGGCAGCGATGACGCAGGCGCACCGATTATAACACCTGTCAGTCGTGTAGCATGATAACCGACCAGCCTGAACAGCTTTTGGTAGCGCTGATTGTTGAAGCGGCTTTGGGCTATTCGAAGCGGCTGTTCCATCCGGTTTCTGCTGCGGGATGGCTGATCGCAAAGCTCGACAAACAATGGAACACAGGGGGATACCCCCGAATATTGGGCGTGCTAGTCGCGATCATCCTTATCACCCTCGGCGTTGGCGCTGGCTTCGCAATTGAACACATTGCCACAGGCTGGACCGGTTCAATCATTGTCATCCTTGTGGCCACGACCGGCTTGGCGCAACGCAGCCTATACGATCATGTCCGCGCCGTGGCCAAACCTTTGGCTCGGGGTAATCTCGAAGCCGCGCGCGACGCAGTTGCTATGATCGTTGGCCGTGATACTAGGGCGCTCGACGCATCCGGGATCGCGTCGGCGGCCACCGAGACACTTGCGGAAAGTTTCTGCGATGGCGTCGTCGCCCCGGCATTCTGGTTCCTGATCCTTGGCCTTCCCGGACTGTTCGCGTTCAAGGCAATAAGCACCGCCGATAGCATGATCGGTCATCTGGATGATCGCTACCGAGACTTTGGATGGGCAAGTGCGCGCATTGACGATATGATGAACTGGATACCGGCGCGTATCGCAGGCGCGTTGATCTGCATCGCTGGCGGGCGCGGATGGCGCATGATGTGGCGCGATGCGGCCAAACATTTGTCGCCCAATTCGGGTTGGCCCGAAAGTGCAATGGCAGGCGCATTGTGCGTGCAGCTTGGCGGCGGTGCAGCTTACGACGCAGAATGGATCGCCCGCGCGCATCTGGGAGACGGGGCAAGGCCTTTGCCCGCGGATTTGTCTCGCGCGGGCGGTATTTACTGCCGTGCTTGTCTAGCGCTTTGGTTGATCGTGGGGCTGACCATATGGCTGCTCTAATGCTACAAGGCACTGGCTCTGATGTGGGCAAATCAGTTCTTGTCGCGGGGCTATGCCGCGTGCTCAGCAATCGCGGCATGAAAGTCTTGCCGTTAAAGCCGCAGAATATGTCAAACAACGCCGCCGTCACATCTGATGGCGGAGAGATTGGCCGTGCACAGGCGTTGCAAGCCATCGCTTGCCGCGCGCCGCTGCATGTCGATATGAACCCGATCCTGCTGAAACCGCAATCGGACCGAAGCTCGCAAATTATCGTTCATGGCAAGGTCGTTGGTAATACCGGGACCGGCTATTTTCGGAAACAGAAACGCGAACTGCTTGACGCTATTCTGGGATCTTACCACCGACTGTGCGCACAAGCCGATATTGTCATTGTCGAGGGTGCTGGCAGCCCCGCCGAAATCAACCTGCGCGCCAATGACATCGCCAATATGGGCTTTGCCCGCGCCGCCAAAGTTCCGGTGGTGCTAGTCGGCGATATTGATCGCGGCGGTGTGATTGCGTCCATCGTCGGCACAAAGGCTGTCCTTGAACCCGCTGATACCGCCATGATCCGGGGATTCCTCATCAACAAGTTTCGCGGCGATGTAGCGCTGTTCGGCGGCGGCTAT
>JAYUPB010000112.1:0-2828 GCA_043760405.1 Sphingomonadales bacterium | reverse complement strand
GGAATACGGTTGCTCATTGGTAAATTTCCGTCAAATCATCGTCTAAGAATAAGAACCAAAGGCGTTGATAGCAAAGGAAAAACCTGTAACGCGTCTTTGAACAAACGGCGCGCCTGTGAATCCCCAACAACAACAACATCATTGGCATAAACTTCTGGATCATTATAAATTCCGCGCCTGATGGCCTTTAGATTATACAAACCAACCATTTTCTGACCTTTGACGGTTCGGAAAATAACAACATCACTCAACTTGGCGAACTCATCTGAGCCTTTTGCGGTCGCAACAGCTCGCATGAGTGTCATTCGACCAATAACTGGATAGAGGCCAGGCTCTTTTACCTGTCCATCGACCGTGATGACTTGGCTAACAGTTTCTTTCAGGTTGACAGTAACTTGGGGATCGCGGACGAAACGCCCGCGAAGCCGCTGCTCGATTTCTTCCTCAATTTCGCCAGGCGTTTTTCCCGCTGCTTCGATGATCCCGGCCAATGGGAACGAAATCCGACCTCCGGCGTCGGTTTGAACTTCTTTCTTGCTTAGGTCCTCTATACCGAAAACATCGATCACGAGCTTGTCAAAGGGCCCAATGAGATAGGGCCGATTCTGCTCGAAGAGATCTGATCGGGTGGGCGCTGGCAGGTCGCCCTTGTCTACAACTTCAATGTTGGCTGATGACGCGCCGGGCTTGCCACCCAGTCGTGAGCCAGCGCAGCCTGACAGTACGGCCGCAAGGACCAAAAGCGGTAAAGATGTTCGCATCATAATCCCAGAAGCTGCGTTATGCGGGGCGATCGTAATCGACGGTCGGATGGGCCTCATCATGATTCCTTCTGTCGTTTGTGGGCCTATGACTACCGGACGCCCAAACCGCTGCGAGCATTGCAATGACGGCGATCGATGGGACACGCAGCGGATAATCCACCAAGCTCGACAAGGCAACCATCGCCAAAATTGTCAGTCCGAGCCGGCTGAGGCACACCGATCTCGACGGGGCGACACCCTGAAAAAAGGCACGACGAACGCCGAAACCCCAAGCCACTAAAGCCACGAGCGCAATCATTATTGCCGGCAAGCCACCAGTCAGGGCAATTTCGAGCACTTCGTTGTGCGCGTGATTCATGTAAAAATAACTCATATCCGACGCGCGTTCGAACATCCGATACGTGGCGTCGAACGATCCAATACCCGAACCGAAGGGGAAGAACGTCGCGACCGCGTCCGCAATTGGTCCCCACACATTCAACCGAACTTCATCGCGCTGATTGAAATTGAAGATGCGGTTGATGCCCTCTGCGCGAGCGAAAACAAGGGAGGCAAGCGTTAACAACGCGACGATGATGACACCTCCGATAATCCGTTTATCAACCTTAAACGCTGTCTTTTTTTGATCGGATCGCGTTGCCCGCGCAGCAAGGTGCTGGGGGATCATAAGGATCCCGATCGCTCCGAGTACGACACCGGCGCGCGACCCCGTAATGAGCAGAAGCGGAATGAGTATGATCCCGACCAGAATAGCGCCTGTCTGACTGCGTGAAACGACTGTGCGCTCAGCGCTTCTCGCGGACGAGATAACCGCGAGCAAGGGAAAAGCGAGTGCCAACAGAAGTGCTTGATGGTTGCGGTTGGCGAAAAGCCCAGTCGAAGACCAAACATTCGAAATGCGGTAGAAGTAGAGGGGGCCCTCGTCAGGCCCGATTTCCTGGAGAAATCCGATGATCGACGAAAGCATAACGAATCCGAGAAAAACAAAGGTCAATCTGTATTTTTCGTCAGGGTTGAGTTGGACTGCAAGGACAAGGACAGCCATCGGCACAAACAGCGAAAACAATGCATTTCGTGTCTCTGCCGGAGTGAGGCTTAGCGGGCGCCATATGGAACCGAAACCGGCCAAACGGTCGGCTTCGATCACTATGGTGCGACCGGGTAGGCTCTGCCAAAGCGCCGGTGGCAACGGTATCAAATGCGAAGCGACCAAACCCATTGTGAGCGCCAACAAGCCGAACAAAAATTGATGGTTGCGAAGCTGTTCGCGTGACAAGGTCCATAGGCCGAATGCGAAAACGATAACCGAGATCGGGCGAAGGAAAAGCAGCGATTGGATATCAGGGCGCGCGCCGCCGCCGGTCAAAAAAACCAGCACGAGAAAAAGCGTCAAAAGCCAGAACTGACGCGAACTTCGGCTTTGTTTAGCGCGCAAGTGGCACACATCGCAGCATAGAGAACCGGTCGCACGTCAACATCTTTTACTCTAGAAAATCATTCAAAATCAAAGGATTAAGCATATCGGTTACTTCGTTAGCGCCGTAACAGATATACGAGCACGCAACCTGAACAAACAAATGCCTGATCTTCTGCGCTGTAGCAGCATTGAGGTCCAATAAAGGAGCACGTCACTGGTGTCGAGGGTCAATGTCCTTCTACTGAAGAATATGCTCCGTTGAGATAGATAATCCGTGCTCCGACACCATAGAGGCTGAAAATGAGTTAAACCCCGCCCAAAAGCGAGCGCGTGGCAGCTCTGCACCACAGAGTTTGCCGGCGGACGTATGACGCAGAACGAAGGCCGCGAAAATATGGCAGACCGTGGTCTGATTTAAGCCTCGTCCGGTTTTTTCGTTGTTCGCATCAGTCGATCATTTATCGCCGTCCCGATGCCGGTTGACGGGACCGGAGCCACAGCAATGCTAACAGAATCCGACATATCTGCGGTATGAAGCATATCGAACAGGTTTGCCGCTGCTGCATTCAGGTTGCCCGCAGTGCTCAGGCTGCGCAGCGGCATGATCCGGCCGAAACCAATACCCCACCCATCATTATTGGCTGACC
>JAYUPB010000111.1:0-8017 GCA_043760405.1 Sphingomonadales bacterium | reverse complement strand
CGACGCAAATACAGGGGCATCGCGACCGTAAACATCGACATAGGTCTGCAATTTCCCATCCATTCCGGTGGCCAGCGTGAAATAACTGATGAACACGGGAATGGGGTCTTTGAACGGCACTTTTTCGGTTTTGCCCAGCTTGATCAGTGTCACCAATTCTTCTGCCACACGGTCACGCGCTGCGGCATCCTCCATCGATTCACCCGATTGCAAAATACCGAGTAAGATACCAAGTTCAAACGCGCGTTCGGTGCGCAAACATCCGTGGCTATACGCGCGCGGATGATTTGCAAAAAGGGTGCGGTTCGGCGTGTCATGGATGAAGATCGCATCCGGATTGGGCATATCAATTTTGAGCAAGCCAAGCGCTGCTGATGGCCCGGGTTGCTGCACAACCGAAAGCGTCTTGCCGCTGCCTGTCCATGTATAACCCCGTGCTTTGGCAGTTGCCGGACTGCGCGCAATCAACGGCCCGACTTCCTGGGTAATAATGCTGCGCGGCAATACCCAAGGTGGATGCACGACAATACCGATGGCATTGGCCGAAAGTTGCGGTGTCGCCGTGTCTTTCTTGCCCACAATCACGCGGTAGCTTGCAATTGTTTTGCCGAATATATTCACCCGCAACATATATTCAGGCACATTGGCCAGCAGGTGTTTGGGGCCAAGAGAACGGGGCAACCACCGCCAGCGATCCATATTCGCACGGATCAGGGCCACACGCGCTTTGTCAGTCGCGGGGGTTTTGGCCAGTGTCGCTTTGAGCGCTGCATAATCTGGGCTTTGCGGCTCGGTTGATGCCAAGACCGCCTCAACATTATGGCTCGTGACTGCCAGCTGCAGCAACCCTTCGATGGGAAGCGTTGTCGCATCGCTATCCTTGACAAGCCACTGAACGCGGGCCGCAGCTGGGGTTCTGCCGTCACGCAGATCAAGCGCAAGCTGAATGAACAAACGTGACGCAAGGCTGTCCAACGCCAAACCTTCTCCGGCGGCGATGGCCGCACGCAACCCAGCGGGGGCATAATCCGCCGCAAACAATCCGCGTTTGCCCACACCCTCAATCACCGTGAGCAATGCGGTTGCGTCAACAGGAGTCCAGTGCGCGACAGGCACAGGCGATGGCACAAGCACAGGTGCAGCGGGTGCAGGAACAGGAGAAAGCACATCAGGGACCATCGGCACAGGTGACGGTGCCGATGGCAATATGCTGACCGGAGGCGGGGGCGGGGCCGATATTTTAGCACCAGCATGTTGCGGCATGGCAGCAATCAGCCCCCCCAATGCAACAGCCACTGTCAATCTGCGTGTCGCCACCTGCTTATCCTTTTGCATCCTGCGCCAACCAATCCTCAAGCCATTTGATCGAATAATTACCATCTATAACGTCTGGCTGTGCTAAAAGTTCTTGGTGCAGCGGAATATTAGTTTTTACCCCGTCGACCACCATTTCCTCAAGCGCACGGCGCATCCGCATCATGCAGCTTTCGCGCGTGCGTCCATAAACGATCAGCTTTGCGATCATCGAATCGTAATAAGGCGGAATGCGGTATCCGGCATAAAGACCGCTATCGACGCGGACATGCATCCCCCCCGCCGGATGATATGCCTTTACAGTCCCGGGAGATGGCATGAAATTGCGCGGATCTTCGGCGTTGATCCTGCATTCAATAGAATGGCCCCGGAATTCCAAATCCTCCTGCAGCACAGACAGAGGCCGCCCTTCAGCAATGCGGATTTGTTCGCGTACCAGATCAAAGCCAGTGATCATTTCAGTCACCGGATGTTCAACCTGAATCCGCGTGTTCATTTCGATAAAGTAGAACTCACCATTTTCCCAAAGAAACTCAATTGTCCCTGCCCCGCGATAGCCCATATCGGCCATGGCCTTGGAGACGATACCGCCCATCCGCGCGCGTTCATCGGATGAAATAACCGGGGACGGTGCTTCTTCGAGTACCTTTTGGTGGCGGCGCTGGAGCGAACAATCGCGCTCCCCCAAATGGATTGCATTGCCATTGCCATCGCCGAACACCTGAAATTCAATATGGCGCGGATTGCCAAGATATTTTTCAAGATAAACCGTCGCATCACCAAAGGCCGCCTTGGCCTCAGTCCCGGCCTGCTGCATCTGGGTTTCGAGTTCGTCTTCGCTGTTCACGACCTTCATGCCGCGCCCGCCGCCGCCCGATGCGGCCTTGATGATCACGGGATAGCCAACCTCCTTGGCGATCCGCTTGGCGTCTCCCACATCCTCAATTGCGCCATCAGAACCCGGCACCAGCGGCATACCGAGTGCACCTGCCGTCCGTTTTGCCTCAACCTTATCGCCCATCGTGCGAATATGTTCTGGTTTGGGGCCGACGAAAATGATGTCATGCTGTTCAATGATTTCGGCAAAGCGTGCATTTTCTGACAGAAAGCCGTAGCCAGGATGGATCGCATCCGCGCCGCTTATCTCTGCTGCTGATATGATCGCCGGAACATTGAGATAGGATTCCGCAGCAGATGGCGGTCCGATACAGATTGCTTCATCTGCCAACCGCACATGCATGGCATCAACATCGGCGGTGGAATGCACCGCGACGGTCTTAATTCCCATTTCATGGGCAGCACGGTGAATGCGAAGGGCAATTTCGCCGCGATTGGCGATCAGCAATTTTTCGATGGTCACTCGATCACCACCAAAGGCTGATCAAATTCAACGGGTTGGTTGTTGGAAACGATGATCTGCGTCACCTTACCGCTGCGCGGGGCGAGGATCGGATTCATGACCTTCATCGCTTCGATAATGACCAGCGTATCACCTTCGGCAACAGTCGCGCCGATGCTGACAAAGGAAGACGCCTCTGGAGATGCTGAGAGATATACAGTTCCGACCATTGGAGATTTAACGGTGCCGGGATGATCGCCAACCGGGGCAGGAACAGCTGCAGGAACTGCGATTGCAGCAGGGGCCGCCGCAACAGGCGCTGCAACTGCAACACTGGTCACATTGCGCGCCACCCGAATCCTGCGGCCACCGTCCTCAACTTCAATTTCGGACAATTTCGTTTCATCAAGCAATTCGGCAAGCTGGCGCACCAGTTTCACATCGACGTGCATTGTTCCATTTGTCTTTTCGGTCATCTGAACCCCATGTTTTCTTCTGCATTTGGCAATGTCAGAGCTTGGCCGCCGCGTCCAGCGCGAGTGCATATGAATTTGCACCAAAGCCCGCAATTGTCCCCTTCACGGCTTGTCCAATATAGCTTTTATGGCGAAACGCCTCACGCGTGTGCGGGTTGGACAGGTGGACCTCAATCACTGGCACGCTGATCGCTTTGATCGCATCAAGCAGCGCAACAGATGTATGTGTAAACCCTGCGGCGTTCAGCAAAACCGCTTTTGCACCTTGCGCATGGGCTTCATGCAACCAATCGATCAAATGTCCTTCATGGTTGGATTGACGCAGATCAATCTCAAACCCCAGTCCGCGTGCCTGATCCTCCAACTGGCCTGCTATATCGTCAAGCGTATCCGCACCGTAAATCTCTGGCTCACGCGTGCCCAACATATTAAGATTGGGGCCGTTTAAAACATAGATGATTGGCTTATCGGCCATGGTCAGTCTTTCGGTTGCGGCGTGATAGGGCCTTCCTATATGGGCAATATATTAAAAGCGCAAAATTGTGAGTCTCCCTTGGCAACATCCTCCTTTTTATCGATCACCCTCAACGGCGAACCACGCAGCGTCCGGGACGGCATGAGCATTGCCGACCTTGCAGGAGAACTGGGTCTCAACCCAGCAAAAGTAGCGGTGGAGCGCAATTTGGAAATTGTTCCGCGCTCAACCTTGGCAGACATATTGATTACAGAAGGGGATGCCCTTGAAATCGTCCATTTTGTTGGCGGCGGCCAAGGGATAACAAAAGCGGATGACAGCTGGAGCGTCGCGGGGCGCAGTTTCACATCACGGCTGATTGTAGGCACGGGAAAATATAAGGATTATGCCCAGAACGCCGCTGCTGTTGCGGCATCCGGCGCCGAAATCGTCACAGTCGCGGTGCGGCGGGTCAATATCTCTGACCCCAATGCCCCGATGTTGACCGATTTTATCGATCCCAAAAAAATCACCTATCTGCCCAATACAGCGGGCTGTTTTACCGGCGATGAAGCGATCCGCACACTCCGTCTGGCGCGTGAAGCCGGCGGGTGGGACTTGGTAAAACTAGAAGTATTGGGCGAAGCACGCACACTCTATCCCGACATGTACGAAACCCTGCGCGCGACAGAAATTTTGGCGAAAGAGGGCTTTCTGCCGATGGTTTACTGCGTTGATGATCCGATCGCGGCCAAACGCTTGGAAAATGTCGGGGCCGTCGCGATCATGCCACTGGGTGCGCCAATTGGGTCAGGGCTGGGCATCCAGAACCGCGTTACTATCCGCCTGATTGTTGAAGGCGCGAAAGTGCCAGTGCTGGTCGATGCGGGCGTTGGCACCGCGTCGGACGCCGGGGTTGCGATGGAATTGGGGTGCGACGGCGTGTTGATGAACACCGCAATCGCCGAAGCCAAAGACCCGGTCATGATGGCCCGCGCAATGAAACTTGCGGTGGAAAGCGGGCGACTATCCTACCGCGCCGGACGTATGGGACGGCGGATGTATGCGGATCCATCCAGCCCACTGGCAGGGCTGATTTAACGCTGCAAAACCTGCGTTAAAGCGGGTGCGCCCATCGCACTGACATCATCTCCGTCCAGTTCAAGCCGTGACCAACCGCTGGGGCCTAAGCGTTCCAACGGGCGAAAACGCGTTTTATAATCCATGCGTTTTGACCCCATCACCCAATATCCTAAATAAACATATGGCAAACCTGCTGCGGCCGCGCGGATGATGTGATCAAGAATGATGAAGGTGCCAAGGCCGCGGCGGGCCTCATCACTGGGATCAAAAAAGCTGTAGATCATCGACAGCCCGTCAGCCTGTTGATCGGTTAAACACCCGCCAACCAGCCGCCCTCGCACGCCATTTTTTGATGGTTCACGATATTCGACAACATGGGTGTTCACTGGGGAATGTTCGACCATGTCGGCATAATCAATGTCATCCATGCCCGACATGCCACCGCCAGGATGGCGCGCCCCCAAATAGCGCTGCAACAAATCAAATTGTTCATCTGTCGCCCACGGCTTGCAGGCGGAAACCTCCAAATCAGCATGGCGTTTGATGATTTTCTTTTGCGTCGCGCTGGGTCGGAATTCTTGGGTCAACACCCGCACCGATACGCACGCCGAACAGTCAAGACAACTGGGGCGGTAGGCCACACCCTGACTGCGGCGAAATCCGATTTTGCCCAGCGCGTCGTTTAATTCCCCAGCATGATCCCCAGAAAGCTCGGTGAAGACCTTACGCTCCATCTTGCCCGGCAAATAGGGGCATGCCGAAGGGCTGGTGACAAAAAATCTGGGGAAACGAAACTGCGCTGTCACCGTCAAACGACTCTCTTATCCGCGCAAGACCCGATGCCTATTGCGATGGATCAGACTATGATCAGATCGAACATACATGAAAAGCGCATTTACCATCAAAAGAAGGTTAAGCGGAGAAAATTAGGCCAATTCGACCAGGTTTGCCTCATAATGCGCGTCGGTCAAGGCCGCGAGCAAGCGGTTCAAATGATCCTGATCGCGGGTTTCGCATTCAATATCGGTGATGAGCCCTTTTGCGGGCAACGTCGTAAATATCCGGTGGTGCGAAATCTCAATCACATTCGCGTTGAGTTCTGCAAAAATCTTGAACACATTGGCAAGCGCGCCCGGCCGGTCCTGCAGACGGATGCGGATGCGCGCCAGACGCCCTGACCGCGCAAGATCACGCAGCAGCACGTTGGCGAGCAAACGGGTATCGATATTCCCGCCGCACAGCACAATGCCGACCGTCTTTCCCTTAAACCGTTCAGGATGGGCAAGCAACGCGGCGATCCCTGCGGCCCCTGCGCCTTCAGCGACGGTTTTTTCGATTTGTAATAACAGGCTAACAGCTTCTTCTAGATGCCGTTCCGCGACCAGTATAATATCGTTAACAAGAGCGCGCACGAACCGTTCAGTCAGAACACCGGGCTGCTTGACCGCAATACCCTCTGCAAGCGTGTCCCCTTCGCAGGGCATGTCCAGCCCGTTCACTTTGGCATACATTGAAGGATAAAGTTCCGCCTGAATGCCAACAACTTCAATGGCAGGGTTAAGTGCTTTGGCCACTGTTGCCATCCCTGAAATCAGGCCACCGCCCCCGATTGGCACGGCGAGCGTATCAATGTCGGGCGCATCCTCAAGCATTTCGAGTGCCACCGTCCCTTGCCCCGCAATAATATGGGGATGGTCAAAAGGATGAACGAAGGTAAGACCGCGCTCTCCCTCCAGCGCGCAAGCATGGGCATAAGCCGCGTCAAATGTTTCTCCGTGAAGCACAACCGTCGCGCCGTGACTTTCGGTTTGCATCACCTTCACCGTCGGTGTGGTGGTGGGCATGACAATCGTCACCGGCACGCCGAGCCTTTTACCGTGATAAGCAAGACCCTGCGCGTGATTGCCGGCCGACGCCGCGATCACGCCGTTCTTGCGCGCATTATCGCCCAATTGCAGCAAGGTATTGAGCGCCCCGCGTTCTTTATACGCGGCCGTAAATTGCAGGTTTTCGAACTTCAAATAGACTTTGGCACCCGTCAACGCAGACAAAGTCTGGCTGTGGAGTGTCGGCGTGCGCACAACGGCACCCCGCACACGGTCATGGGCGGCGCGGACATCATCGATGGTGACGGGGAGCGGTTCTTGATCTGACATAAGCGCAGCCTCTAGAGCATCTGGCGCGACGCGCAAACATTGCTTACTGTATTGCACAACAGCAAAAGTCTTTTTGCCGCGTAATGGAGCCAAATGAGTCCGTGGATTTATACCTGATTGTTAAAACGCTCCACATTCTTTCAGCAACAATTCTGTTTGGTACGGGATTGGGAATCGCGTTTTTCTTTTTCCTTCCCCATTGGCAGGGTCGGCCTGTCGAAGAACGTCTGGCAGCGGCGCGGACCACCGTCACTGCGGATTTTATGTTCACTTTGCCCAGCGGGATCATCCAACCGCTCAGCGGGGTATGGCTGATCTGGAACGGTGGCTATACCTTAACTGAAACCTGGTTGCTTGCCACCTACGCGCTGTATATCCTTGCGGGCTTGTGCTGGTTGCCGGTGGTATGGATCCAAATCCGGTTAAAGCAGATGCTCACCCAACAAGCGTCGGGACAAAAGACAGACCAAAAATCCTATGACCGCCTTTACCGCCTCTGGTTCATTTTGGGATGGCCAGCCTTTGTCGGCCTCATCATCATTTTCGCGCTGATGGTCACCAAACCGTCATGGTAACGCGCGTCCTGATCATTGGCGGTTATGGCAATTTTGGCAGCTATATCGCCAAATCGCTGGCCGATGATCCTGAAATCACCCTGCTCATTGGTGGGCGTTCGCGCGACAAGGCCAATGCGTTTATCGCAACTCTTGAGACCGCAAACCCCGCCGAAGCCCACAGCCTTGATATTTTCGGGGACGTGGACGGGGCACTAAAGGACAGTGCGCCAGACATTGTCATCCACACAACTGGGCCGTTTCAGGCGCAAGGCTATCAGGTTGCACAGGCCTGTATCCGCTCTGGCTGCCATTATATCGACCTCGCCGATGCGCGCGCGTTCGTGTCCAATATCACGCGGCTGGATGTGATCGCACAAGCACAAAAGGTCTTGGTTGTCAGCGGGGCAAGTTCTGTCCCTTGTCTTACAGCCGCGCTGGTTGACGATTATTTACCGCACTATCGCGACCTCCAGGACCTTGATTACGGGATTAGTGCTGCCCAGCAAACCAATCGCGGGCTGGCCACCGCATCTTCCATTCTGAGCTATGTTGGCAAACCCTTTACATCGCTGCGACGCGGTAAAATACAAAATATCTATGGCTGGCAGGGATTGCACAGCGAAATCTATCCCGGACTC
>JAYUPB010000110.1:0-61598 GCA_043760405.1 Sphingomonadales bacterium | reverse complement strand
CCAAGGATAGGCCATGACATTACAGGGCCGCATCTTCATCGCTCGCCACGGCGAGACTGTCTTTAACGCCGCCGCGCGGATGCAGGGTCAGCACCATGTGCACACACCCTTGACCCGTGCAGGATTTGCCCAAGCCGATGATATGGGCAAAGGATTGGCCGACTGGCTGGGCACGCGACAAACATTGACTTTGTGGTCGTCCACTGCCGGACGTGCGCTCCAAACACTCGCTGTGATCGCTGAACATATTGGTGCCGATTGGCACAGCGCCAACACGGACGACCGCTTACTAGAAATCGATGTCGGTGATTGGTCAGGGAAAACTTACGCAGAAATTGGCCGGGAACAGGGTGAATTCATGGACAAGGAAGCGGGTTTGTTCACCGTGCGTCCGCCGAATGGTGAATGGTATGATGATATCGCTACGCGCTTGAACGCATGGATTGCGGAAACAGGGCACGAACGCGGGGACCGGCTGGTGCTGATGCACGGCATGTCTGCGCGCGTGTTGCGCGGCATTCTCTTAGAATTGCCCGTTGACCCCCGCTTTGGCGCGCCGATTGCGGACAATCTGCCACAGGGGACAATGGTGATGATTGGCGGCGGAACGGAAAAAGTAATTCATCATGGCGGCGGTGTTTCCCACGCATGAAATGCCGTGCGGCATTCCTTGTTGTCACACTGATGGCCAGCGGAGCCCTCGCCCGCGACTCACTTGGCGCATTTGAGGGGTGGGGCGCATTCCGTGATGGCAATCCGGAACATTGCTTTGCAATTGCTGAACCCGTGCAAGAAAGCAACGGCACGTGGCGGCCTTTTGCCAGTATCACCCATTGGCCGACGCGCGGCGTTCGCGGGCAGCTTCATATCCGCCTTAGCCGAGAACGGCAGCGCGGCAGTGCGGTCATTCTCACCATTGATGACCGGCGTTGGCGCCTCGTCGCGGGCAAGTTCGACGTATGGGCGCCCTCCCCGCGGCATGACGCCTTCATCCTCGCCAAAATCCGGTCAGGCAAAAGCATGAGTATCGCAACAGTTTCAGCCAAGGGAAATGGGTTCGCCGATACGTACCGCCTGCGCGGTGCTGCCACAGCCATAGATGCAGCGGCACTGGGGTGTGCGGGCGGGCGCTAGGCTTGACTTTTTTAGTGGTTTTGCTATTAGGAAATTATCAAGTCCCCGGTTTGCCGTCTTGAGGCGCTCGCAAGAGCAGATATCAGCTCAAGGCCGCTCCCGGGGACAATTTTTTGGACATTTTAATGGCGACAGCAATTTTGGTCGACGGAGCGTTCTTTTTACGCAGGTTCCGGCATAGCTTCCCAAATCATAATCGCAACGATCCAAAAAGCGTAGCCCACGGGCTTAAGTTGTTGGCAAATTGGCATTTGGTTCAAAGAGTAGGTCCAGATTTTGTTATGGAGCAACTCGCAAAGCATAGCCTTCTTGAAGAATCACAAGAATTCTACCGAATTTTTTTCTATGATTGCCCCCCGCTGACCAAGCGAATGCACAGCCCACTCACACAAAAATCTATAGATTTTGGCAAATCACCTGAAGCTATGTTTAGGCTTGAATTCCACCGAGAAATTCAAAAACTACGCAAAGTGGCTTTGCGGTTAGGTCGATTGAACGAGACTTCCAGATGGCGACTTAGTGAACAGGCAACGGCACGATTGATCGGTAATCCACGTGTCTTTGTTCCCGTTGACGAAGACTTTGAAATCGACACAAAGCAGAAGGGCGTAGACATGCGCCTCGGGTTGGACGTCGCCTCATTGGCCTTCAAAAATCAAGTAGACCAAATCATAATCGTTGCTGCAGATGCTGATTTTGTTCCCGCAGCCAAGCTCGCGAGACGCGAAGGTATTGATGTTATTCTCGACCGCATGCTCGATCACCGCGCTGCAAAAGATCTGATCGAACACGTTGATGGTATTCGCGACTGTTTTCTTCCAGAGCCAGCAGCTCGCGAGCGAGAACGCTGATGCAAATCCCCGGCCATATTGATCCTGTTCCCGTCCCTCGCGAAGCCATTGTTCGCGCCGATGGGCGTACCGACCTGATCGGCCTTCCCAAGCCTGAAATCCGCGCAGCTTTGGAAGCGGCGGGGATGGACGAGAAGCAAGCAAAACTGCGCGCCAAGCAACTGTGGCACTGGATGTATAATCGCGGCGTCACTGATTTTTCGGTAATGACAGACATTGCCAAAACCATGCACCCTTGGCTGAACGATCATTTTGTCATCTCTCGCCCTGAAATCGTTGAAGCACAGGTTTCAAGCGATGGCACTCGCAAATGGTTGCTGCGATCGCCCGATGCCCAAGATTATGAAATGGTGTTCATCCCCGATGCTGACCGCGGCACTCTATGCGTGTCGTCGCAGGTCGGCTGCACGCTCAATTGCAGATTCTGTCACACCGGCACAATGCGGCTGGTGCGCAATCTAACCCCTGCTGAAATTGTTGGGCAAGTCATGCTGGCGCGCGACAGCCTTGGTGAATGGCCTTCAAGCGTTGACGGCCGGATGCTGACCAATATTGTGATGATGGGCATGGGCGAACCGCTGTATAATTTCGAAAATGTCCGCGACGCGTTAAACCTTGTCATGGCAGGTGACGGCCTTGCCTTGTCCAAACGGCGGATCACACTCAGCACCTCTGGCGTTGTGCCGATGATGGCGCGTGCTGGCGCGGAAATTGGCGTTAATCTGGCTGTGTCGCTTCATGCCGTAACCAAAGAAGTGCGCGACGAAATTGTCCCGATCAACCGCAAATATGGGATTGAAGAGCTTCTCCAGGCATGCGCCGATTATCCCGGAGCGAACAATGCGCGGCGCATCACATTTGAATATGTGATGCTCAAAGACAAAAATGACAGCGATGCCGACGCGCGCGAACTTGTTCGGTTGATTATGAAATATAAACTTCCGGCAAAGGTCAATTTGATCCCGTTCAACCCTTGGCCGGGGGCAACTTATGAATGTTCGGAACCAGACCGCATCAGAAGTTTTTCAAGCATCATTTTCAAATCCGGTATTTCTGCGCCGGTTCGGACACCGCGTGGCCGCGATATTGATGCAGCCTGCGGCCAGTTAAAAACATCGAGTGAAAAGAAAAGCCGCGCAGAACTTGACCGACTTGCCGAAGAAAAAATGTTGGCTTTGGGATAGGCTTCCCTCAATTGTAACGAACGCCTACCAATATCCGAATAACGACGCAGGAGGCCGAATTGTGACTGAACATTCTGTGATTGAAAATGTGATTGAACACGGCACACCGATTGCGGAGGTTAAAAGCAACACGACACGGCGCGTTTTTCGTCATCGCATCTCAACGCGGCTCTGGCATTGGATCAATGCCGTGACCGTCATAGTCATGCTGATGTCCGGCCTGATGATTTCAAATGCTCATCCACATTTATATTGGGGGCAATTCGGCGCGAACGATGATGTCGCTTGGTTGCATCTTCCTCGCTTCCCAGGATGGGCGACAATCCCGTCGACATACAATCTAGCGTTGGCGCGGCATTGGCATTTGGCGTTTGCATGGCCCTTTGCTTTCGGCCTTTTGGCGTATTTATTGTGGTCCTTGTGGAACGGCCATATAAAAAAGGACATTGCGCTTTCGCGCGCAGAAATTGCACCACCGCATTTGTGGGAAGATATTAAACTTCATCTCCGTCTCAATTTCAGCGCCCACGGCGCGCGCTATAATCCGTTACAAAAAATCACATATAGCCTTGTTTTTTTCGTACTTTTGCCGCTCGCAATCTTCACTGGGCTGACGCTCTCCCCGGGCATGAACGCAGCGTGGCCGTGGCTGCTTGATGTATTTGGTGGCCGCGCATCCGCGCGAAGCCTGCACTTCATAGCAGCTGCAGGGATTGCCGCATTCATTGTGGTTCACCTTGTGCTGGTATTACTGGCAGGGCCAATCAATGAAATACGGTCGATGGTCACGGGATGGTTTACAGTGAAGGGGACAGACGGATGATTATCTCACGCAGAACCGCACTGATCGGCGGAACCGCTTCGCTGCTTTCTGGTTGCGATGCCCTTGGCAATAATGAAGACTTTCGCGGCCTTCTCAAACTCGGTGAGACGGGCAATTTCGCAATCCAGCGCGGCCTTACAGACCGAATGGCCCTCGCCCGCGAATTTGGGCCAGAGCATCTGTCGCCCATCTTTCGCGCCAATGGCACGCGTAAGCCAGAGGGCGATGTCTATGCCAACCATATAACAGAAAATTTCGCAAACTGGCGATTGGCAATAGATGGGCTGGTTTTAAAACCACTGTCACTGACACTGGATCAGGTCCGATCAATGCCAGCGCGCACGCAAATTACGCGTCATGACTGCGTTGAAGGCTGGAGCGCAATTGGCAAATGGACGGGCGTTCCTTTGAAACTGCTTTTGGACGTGGCGGGCCTAAAAACATCAGCGCGTTATATCGTGTTTCACTGTGCCGACTTGATGAACGGAAAAACCCGTTATTATGAAAGTATCGACCTGATCGATGCGATGCACCCGCAAACGATTATGGCATGGCGCCTAAATGACGCCGTCCTTCCGGTTGGTAATGGCGCGCCGCTCCGGCTGCGGGTTGAGCGGCAATTGGGGTATAAACACGCCAAATATGTCGAACGCATCGAAGCCGTCCACGACCTCACCAAAATATACGGTGGCAAGGGCGGTTATTGGGAGGATGGATCAGGATATGAATGGTATGCCGGATTATAGAAATGCCGGGCTCCGTTCTGAAGACGAAGCCCGGTAATTTTTTCCTAACTTAAAGCCCTTCGCTGCGCTTTGCACCGCGCCTGGCATCATGTGCGGCCTTGCGTTCTTCTGGGCTGATCGTGCCATCTTTGTTCGCGTCAACCCGGTCAAAGCGCGCCAATGCGCCTGTTGTCAACTCAGGTAATGTTACTTTGCCGTCCTTGTTACTGTCGGCGCGTTCAAGCATTTTTCCGCCGCCATGATGTGCGCCGCGTGGTCCTTTATGATCGCGGCCTTCATGCATCATAGCGCCTCTTTTTTCCTTTCGTGCCTGATGTCCCGCATCAAATTCTGCCCGGCTGATGGAACCGTCCTTGTTGGTATCCATTTCAACAAAATGCTTATCACGCATTGCGGTTGCCATTTCTTCGCGCGCGGCCTCTGTCTCAGAAAGCGTGACCACACCGTCAGCATTGCGATCCATTTTGGTAAAATGGGTTTTCACCTTTGCCACAGCTTCAGCGCGAGTCGTGGCTTGCATCATGCCGTTGGCATGTTGCGCAACTGCAGGGGCAAACACTACGAACAGGGCAGCACTACCAAGGAAAATATATTTCGACATAGGAGACTCCAAAAAATTGCTGTTGCAGAAATTTAAACTATGCAGTTCTGCATACAGGCTTAACGCGGCATATCAGCATTCCCTTCGCATCAATGACAATCACGCGGTGTTGCGCCGCACCGCATAAACGCATAGGCGATGCGTCGAATTTATGTTGATCCATGGAAGTTACCAATGACTGATAAAATCAACCGCGTTGTCCTCGCTTACTCAGGCGGGCTCGATACCAGTGTGATCATGAAATGGCTCCAGCAAACCTATGGGTGCGAAGTCGTAACCTTCACCGCTGATCTGGGCCAAGGTGAAGAGATTGAGCCTGCGCGAGAAAAAGCGCGCATGGCGGGTATCAAGGAAGAACATATCTTCATCGAAGATGTCCGCGAAGAATTTGTCAGCGACTATATCTTCCCGATGATGCGCGCCAATGCGCTTTATGAAGGTCTCTATCTGCTTGGCACTTCCATCGCGCGCCCCCTGATCGCCAAAAAGCAGATTGAGATTGCCAAGCGCGTCGGCGCTGATGCCGTCGCCCACGGCGCAACCGGCAAAGGCAATGACCAGGTCCGCTTTGAACTTGGCTATTACAGCCTCAACCCGGACATAAAAGTCATCGCGCCTTGGCGTGAGTGGGACCTCAACAGCCGCAGTGCGCTGATCGACTTTGCTGAGAAGCATCAAATTTCAGTGCCAAAGGATAAGCGCGGCGAATCTCCTTTTTCGACCGATGCCAACTTGCTCCACACATCTTCAGAAGGCAAAGTGCTTGAAGATCCGTGGGAAGAAGTACCGGATTATGTCTATAGCCGCACCGACACTCCCGAAACCGCGCCTGACACGCCAGAGATCATCACGGTCGATTTTGAGCGCGGCGATGCCGTTGCTGTAAACGGCGAAGGCATGTCCCCCGCGACATTGCTCACAAAGCTTAATGCCCTTGGCAAGGTTCACGGGATCGGGCGGCTTGATTTGGTCGAAAACCGTTTCGTCGGCATGAAATCGCGCGGCATGTATGAAACACCCGGCGGCACGATCCTTCACCTCGCGCACAGGGGGATTGAACAGATCACACTCGACCGGGGGGCCGCGCATCTCAAAGACAAATTGATGCCTGAATATGCAGAGCTCATTTACAATGGCTTTTGGTTTTCGCCTGAACGAGAAATGCTTCAGGCCGCGATTGACCATTCGCAAACGCATGTCAGCGGGACAGTGCGATTGAAACTGTACAAGGGCAGTGTCAGCATCATCGGTCGTAAATCGCCCAATTCACTCTATTCAGAGCGGATGGTGACGTTTGAGGATGATGCCGGCGCCTATGATCAACGTGACGCAGCGGGTTTCATAAAGTTAAACGCGCTACGGCTCCGGCTACTTGGGCGGCGCGGATTGGGATAATGCGAACAACCGGGGCATGGTGGGAACAGAAATGGGTGTTGATCGCATTCATCCTGTGCGCCGCCATTCCCTTGCTCTGGCCAACGATCCCGCCCTTGGTCGATTTGCCGGGGCATATGGGGCGCTACAAAGTCCAGATTGATGGCGCTACGACACCGTCGCTCAACGCATTCTACGCCTTTAATTGGCATCTGATTGGCAATCTGGGTGTGGATATTTTGGTCATCCCGTTGGCCAAGATTTTTGGATTGGAGTTTGCGGTCAAACTGATCGTCATCTCCATTCCCATGATGACCGTAGCAGGGATGATATGGATCGCGCGCGAAGTGCATGGCCGCGTTCCGCCCACCACATTGTTTGCGCTGCCATTGGCTTACGGCCATCCGTTCATTTTTGGATTCGTCAATTTTGCGCTGGCGATGGCGCTTGCTTTGCTGGCGTTTGCATTTTGGCTCCGGCTAGCAAGACAGAAGCGTTTTCGTCTGCGCGCCATTCTCTTTATCCCCATCGGCCTGATTTTGTGGGTCTGCCATACTTATGGGTGGGGTATGCTCGGCGTTCTGGCCTTTTCAGCAGAATTGGTCCGGCAAAAAGACACGGGCAAATCTTTTATCCGTTCTGGGTTTAACGCAGGGCTGCACTGTTTGCCGCTGATCCCGCCTCTGTTGCTCATGATCATATGGCGTTCAGGCGCTGTTGGCGGCGGAACGGGGGATTGGTTCAACCTGCAAGCAAAAATCCTGTGGCTGACCATGACGTTGCTTGATCGCTGGAAGTATTTTGACATCTCTTCCATCATTATTTTGTGCTTCATTCTTTATGTCGCGGCGCGCGATCACCGTTTGGAATTTTCACGTAACTTAGGTGCCAGCGCTATTTTCCTGTTGATTGTTTTCCTGATCATCCCCCGCATTGTTTTTGGCTCTGCTTATGCTGATATGCGCCTGACGCCCTATCTGTTCGCAATCGCCATCATTGCAATCCGATTGCGACCAAGTGAAAATGCGTCCTTCGCCAATTATCTCGCATTGGCGGGAGCTTTATTCTTGATGATCAGGATGATCGCAACGACAATCAGCTTCTTGCTCTATAGCCAAAGCTTTGACCGCGCGCTTGCCGCCATTGATCACGTCCCGGCAAATGCACGGCTGATTTCATTCGTCGGATATCAATGTAACAACCCTTGGTTTAATGCACGTTTGGGGCACATTCCAGCGCTTGCGATGATCAGGAAAAATGCATTTTCCAATGACCAATGGACGATGGCCGGTGCGCAATTATTATCGGTCAAAAAAAATGATGCAGAAGGTTTTGTGTCAGATCCATCTCAAATTGTGACCGAAAATAAGTGCCTCGGTGAAAATTGGCGCACTTTGGACACGGCACTTTCAACACTACCGCGCAACGCTTTTGACTATATCCTTGTTATCAATCCGCCGCCATTTAAGATCAGTAGTTTGGGGAACATATCCCCGCTCTGGACCAATAGCCGTGACACATTATATCGTATTCATCATACCCCTTCTTTGACAAAGGCACCGCAATGATTGCCCCTCATTTGTCCATTGTTGTCCCCTGTTATAATGAAGAGGAATGTCTGCCCGAATTGCACCGCCGTGTCGCGGCAGTCGCAAAGGCCCAGTGCGGTGATGATCATGAGATTATTTTGATCAACGACGGCTCCACAGACGCCACATGGGGCGTACTGGAAAAAATAGTGCAGCAAGATCCCCATGTTATTGCCGTCAACTTATCGCGAAACCACGGCCACCAACTCGCCCTAACGGCGGGACTTGATCTGGCCAGCGGTGCACATATCCTTATTCTCGACGCGGACCTGCAAGACCCCCCTGAATTACTGTCGAATATGATGGCAGAGATGAATGCCAAGCAGGCTGATGTTGTTTATGCGGTTCGTCATCAGCGTGCTGGGGAGGGCGCTGTTAAAAAAGCAACAGCCGCAATATTCTACCGTATTCTTGCAAAGTTAACTGACACCAATATCCCCCTCGACACCGGTGATTTTAGACTGATGAGCCGACGTGCCCTTGATGCGCTCCTCGCCATGCCGGAACAGGCGCGGTTCATTCGCGGCATGGTGGCATGGATCGGGTTTAAACAGGTACCCATCACCTATGACCGCGCTGAACGCTTGGCTGGAACCAGCAAATATCCATTGTCAAAAATGCTCGGGCTTGCATTTGATGCAATTACCGGGTTTTCAACAGCACCGTTACGCTTTGCCAGTCACGCTGGTCTTGTGTTGGTCGGACTCTCAATCCTTATTTTTGGCTATATTCTCATCGGTTGGGTCAACGGAACTACCGTTGCTGGCTGGACATCTTTGATGTTGCTCGTTGTTATGCTGGGTGCGGCGCAAATGTTTGTTTTGGGGATGATCGGCGAATATTTGGGACGGCTGTATATGGAATCGAAAAAGCGCCCTGTGTACATCGTCGCAGATGTCCTTGGCCCTGTCTCTGGCCAACCGCGCTTAGGACATCATGCCACAGCGACAATCGCTACCAAAGAAACGCCCGGGGACAATGGCACCCGTCCAACCAAATGAGCCTCTAATCCAAAAACTGCTTCAAACAGCCGATTGATTGTTGCAGATGGTAGCGCATCATCGCTTCCTTCTTTCCCTAACATGCGACCGGCAAAGCGCGAAATAACGGCAAGCGGAAAGAGCAGGCTGTTAAACGAACTGAGCAAGGAATGTTTAAATCCCGCCGCATCAATAACGCGTTGCAATTGCCCTTTGCTATAGCGTCTAAAATGATGGTTCGCGATGTCATGCGCACTCCACATCCATTGATGCGCGGGAACGGTTATCAGCAAACGCCCGCCGGGTCGCAACAGGCGCTTGATGCCAATCAGTGCCGCATGGTCATCGTCAATATGTTCAAGGACGTCGAGTAATGCGATCAGATCATATTGGCCTTCACCAATACCTGCCAGCATCGGAAGCGGCGCATCGCCAACAGAGCGGCCGAGGCGGTCAGCGGCTATGGCACGCGCCGCTGGATCAATTTCGATCGCATCGACATGTCCAAATTTTGCCAACATCGACAGATTATGGCCAGTGCCGCACCCAATTTCCAATATACGCGCATCCGCAGGAAGGATGATGTTGCGGGAAATGAGCGATGATAGAATTTTCCGGCGCGCACGATACCACCAGTGTTTGGTATCATGTTCCGCCATTCGGTCATAGATTATACGATCCACAGCCCCGCCTGCCCCTCAATTAAAAACCCAAAGCCGATTAACCCAAAATAGGATCAGAGGCGTTACAAAAACCATCGGAACAATTCCCCACCACGGGGGGCCGCCCAGCCATCCTGTTAAAATCCAGACAAAAAGGCTGTTCAGCAGATAACTAAACAAAGATCCGGCAAAGAACTTACCACCTGTCTTCACCGTGTCATCGCGGTTGCCATGCCCCCGAAAACTGAAACGGCTGTGCATGACATAGCCAATGGACACCGCCACACTATAAGCGGCCAACGTCGCGAGTAAGGGTGGATACCCCATTGGCGTTGCCACAATCCAATACAGTGTAACGCCAATAATCGTTACAAAACCGCCAGTGATTCCGTAGCGCAGAAATTGCGACAGAACTGCGAATTGCGCTCCTTGCCCTGTGCTCTCTTCTTCGATCATCACCCACCCTTGCACTTTGTTGGCAGTCGCTTAATTGAACGCCGTGCCTGAGGAAAGCAAAACCATGACCAGTCAATATCCCTTTGCCCAAATGTCACTGCATTGGCGGCGCTGGACTTTGGTTTTTTGGATCATAACCGCATGTGTTATGGTTGCACTGCGTTGGCCGCAAATCCATTTTTTCGTGCTCGCAGATACCGATGACAATATGCGGATGATGCAGGTGCGGGCGTTACTTCGTGGACAGGATTGGTTTGACCTGCGCCAGTACCGCCTTGATCCCCCTACAGGCGCCGACATCCATTGGTCCCGGTTTGTTGATCTTCCTCTTGCCGCCCTTATCTTGATGCTCAAGCCTTTGATCGGCATGGCTGCGGCGGAAAAGGCCGCGATTGCCATTGCGCCACTGCTTCCACTCGGGATTAGTTTTTTTGCACTTGGATCTGCCTGCCGCCGGTTGATTGCTGCAAATGCGTGGTTTCTTTCGGCGGCAATGCTTATCTGCGCGTCTGCAACAATCCGCATGTTCATGCCGACGCGTATTGATCATCACGGATGGCAATTGGCATTTCTGGCCGTGATCCTTGCAGGCTTGGCTTCACCGCAGAGAATGCGCGGCGGTATGATGGTCGGATTTGCAACGGCATTGTCCCTTGTCGTCGGACTAGAAATGCTCCCCTACTTGGCTGTTGCCGGGACCATGGTGACGCTATTTTGGGTCTGGGATTCTCGCGAAATACTCAGGTTGCGTGGCTATGCCGTTGCTTTGGGCGGTGGAACCGCTTTGGGTTATCTTGGCTTTGCGTCACATGCCAACCGCGTGGCGCGCTGCGATGCGCTTTCCCCGGTCTGGCTTTCGGTCATGGTTTTGGCAGGAGCGTTGCTGTTCTTCGCTACCTTCATCCGCACTGACCGCGCGCTGGTTAAACTGAACATTGCGGGCGCAGCGGGGGCGATTGTGCTGATTGTGATGCACAGCGTTTGGCCAAACTGCCTGTCCCGCCCTGAAGGGATTTCGCCTGAGCTATACCGTCTGTGGTTCCAAAATATTTCAGAGGTGAAACCACTGCATCAACAAAAATTGCTCACCGCTTTGTCCAACATCATGCTGCCACTCAGCGGCCTTATCGGCTGCATTTGGTTTCTTTGGGTACGGCGCGGCCAGGCAGGCCAACGGTTTTGGTTTCCCATCACTATTTTGCTTTTGATGTCGACAGTGATGATGTTTTGGCAAACACGTGCGGCACCCGCTGCGCAGCTTTTCGCCATCCCCGGCACCACCGCTCTCGCTTGGGCTGTGTTGCCAAAATTACGCGGCTCTCGCCATTTTTTACTGCGCACTTTTGGGGTCGTCGCTGCATTGCTGGCGATTACCGGCTTGGCCGTTCCGCTTGTTTTTATGGCAATACCGGAAAAGAAACCAACCGTCATCCGCGCGGCAGTGACCAAGGCATCTGGGCAATGCTCGACCCTCAGCAAGCTTAGGCCCATTGCAGAACTTCCATCAGCGACAGTCTTGACCTTTGTCGATTTGGGGCCGCGTTTGATCACCGTGACCCATCACAATGCGATTGCTGGCCCGTATCACCGCAACGGCGCGGCGATCATCGACGTTCATCATGCCTTTGGCGGCACAGCAGATCAGGCCCACA
The DNA here is from genome assembly GCA_043760405.1 of Sphingomonadales bacterium. Taxonomy (GTDB): domain Bacteria; phylum Pseudomonadota; class Alphaproteobacteria; order Sphingomonadales; family Sphingomonadaceae; genus Aquisediminimonas. The sequence continues at coordinate 49,546 of JAYUPB010000110.1, read as the reverse complement.
TTATCGCCCGCAAGCACGGGGCAACGCTGGTGTTGATTTGCCCAAACCTGGCAGAATCGACAATTTACCGAACGCGTAATCCCAAGGGATTTTACGTGCAGCTTGCAAAGGGACAGGTACCTGACTGGCTAACCCCCGTTCCTCTGCCCACACATTCGCCCTTCATGTTGTGGCGCGTGGTTCAGTGACCGAGCGATAATTTTGCAAAGACTTAGAGTCTATTCGCGCTTCCACAGGAAGAGTGACATGGTATGGATAGCCATGCACAGCCTTCCCCTCTTCGTCCGACTATACGGTCGTCCCGTGATTCTCTTGGGTGACGGTGAAGCGGCAGCGGCCAAGCGGCGTCTTTTAGAACGCGCCGGGGCTACAATCGTTGGCAAAGACCATGTCGCAGCACTCGCCATTGTCGCGATTGAAGATGAAGATGATGCGATTACTGCTATCTCTGACCTGAAAGCACGCGGCGTTCTCGTAAATGCGGTTGACCGCCCCAAGCATTGCGATTTCACCCTGCCCGCCATTGTCGACCGTGATCCGGTTCTGATTGCCATTGGTACGGGCGGAGCGTCTGCCGGACTCGCCAAAGCACTTCGCCAAAGATTGGAAGCGATCCTGCCGGCAAGCCTGGGCACATTGGCCAACAATCTCGCGGAAGCACGCGGCGAGATGAAAACGCGCTGGCCCGATGCGGCTGCTCGTCGCCGTGCGATTGACGGTGCGCTTGATCCCGGCGGAACGCTTGATCCGTTCAAGGACGAAACCAATGTCAGTGCTTGGGTATCAAGGGACGTTCAACCTGCGCTAACAGGGCTACAAACCCTAACGATAACGTCAAACGACCCCGATAATTTAACTCTCAAGCAAGCGCGGTTACTGGGTCAGGCAGATCATATTTTATACCACCCGCATATAGCCCAAGCGATCCTCAATCGCGGACGGGCAGATGCCACACGCACGGCTTGCACTGCGCCGCCAACTGGGCCAGTTGACGGGCTGACGCTATATCTGGACGGGGCATAATGCGCGCATTCTTATATAATGATGGTAAAGCCACAGAATTACCCTTTGCCGAAGGTGCAGCGCAATTTGGCACCGCAGAATTGGTTTGGTTGCATCTTGATGGACAGGAACCGCAGGCGGCAGAATGGCTAGATGCGCAAACAGATTTGCTCGACATTGTCCGTTCTGCGCTAACGGCACTGGAAACGCGCCCCCGCAGTGATGTCATCGGGCGCGGGGCAATCCTCAACTTACGCGGCATGGGGGCAACCCCGGACAATGATCCTGACGCTTTGGTCTCACTGCGGTTCTGGGCGGAAACCGGACGCGTTATTTCCTTCACCTTCCGCACGCCACTCGCACTTTACGGGGTCATCGACAAATTCCTTGGTGCAGAAATTGCTGATCCCGGCGATCTCTTGTCCTCCTTTGCGGACACGGTCACCCATCAACTCAATCCTGAAGTGGCAACACTGGGCGATTCTCTCGATGAATGTGAAGTGGCCCTCGAAACCAGCGGTCTTTTCACATTGCGTCGCAAGGTTTCAAAAGTCCGCGCCCAGTCAATCGCATATCGTCGTTTCGTTGCACCCCAGCGTGCAGCGCTTGAGGAATTATCAACAGCGGCATTGATCTGGCTCGACAGTGATGATCGGCTCCACCTGCGTGAGGCCGCCGACCGCGCGGCACGCATGACAGAAGAGTTGGAGGCCATCCGCGAACGCGCCGCGTTAATGCACGAACAATTGACCGACCTGCGATCAGAACAGATTGACGGCCGGTCGCTGCTAATTTCAATAGTCGCGCTTATATTCCTGCCACTCACCTTCATCACCGGATTGCTGGGCATGAATGTTGAAGGTATTCCTTACGCCAGAGAGCCTTGGGCGTTTTGGGGTGTGGCAGCCTTTTGTATTGCCCTTGGCGTGGGCGTACTCGCTTACTTTATCGGAAAACGCTGGATCAGCCGCTAAGCTCAATCGAGCAAGCCATCAATCGCCTGTGCCATTTTCACATCCCGCGCAGAAAGCCCGCCCGCGTCATGTGTGGTGAGGACAATATCAACCCGGTTCCAGACATTGGACCATTCGGGATGATGGTCCTGAACCTCTGCCAGCATTGCCACGCGGGTCATAAAGGCAAAGCATTCTGAAAAGTCAGCGAATAAAAACTGGCGCGAAATTGCGTCGCGCGCTTCATCAAAATCCCAGTCTCCAAGCAGGTCGAGTGCCACTGTACGTTCTTCAGGGGAGAGTTGTTCAATCATCGCCTTTGCCCTTCGCTTCACTTCCTCCTATGTCGCAGGCATGACAGGGGCTGGTCAACTCTCTATTGCAGACGTGACGTGCAGTCGCGGTGGCCGTGTGCTGTTTGAAGCCTTGAATCTGACGCTCATACCAGAACAAGCCGCTTTGGTCTCTGGGCCCAATGGCAGCGGTAAATCGAGCCTCCTGCGGCTTATCGCCGGCCTGATCACTCCGCTGAACGGACAAGTGAAGTATGAAGGCAAAATCGCGCTCGCCGATGAAAGTCATGCGCTTGATCCGCTAAGCCCGCTCAAAAAAGCGCTTACCTTTTGGGCCGATATTGATAGCGCGCCGTCAGAACGTGTCGACCATGCTCTATCAGCCATGGCCATAACGCATTTGGCAGATGTCCCGGTGCGGATGCTGTCCACCGGCCAACGCAAACGTGCAACACTCGCCCGTGTCATCGCCAGCGGCGCTGATATCTGGTTGCTTGATGAACCCGCCAACGGGTTGGACACCCCCTCTATCGTGTTATTGGTTGCTGCGATGTCCGCCCACCGCGCACAGGGCGGAATCATTATTGTCACATCGCACCTGTCGCTCGATGTGCAAGATGCCCTGACCATCAGTTTGGGGGTAAAGTGAAAACATTTCTCACCCTCATTTCTCGTGATTTCTTCCTCACGGTCAAACAGGGCGGCGCTTTATTACCGGTCATCTTTTTTCTGCTGGTTGCAACACTCTATCCCTTTGCGGTTGGCCCAGACGGGGCGACACTCACCCGCACTGGTGGCGGTGTGCTGTGGGTTGCTGCACTGCTTGCGGCACTTTTGCCTGTTGATCGCCTGATTGCGCCGGATGTTGAAAGCGGCGTAATGGATCAATATGTTCTTCGCGGTATCAGCGAAGAGGGTATTGTCATCGCCAAACTTGCCGCACACTGGCTCAGTTTTGGACCTGCATTGATGATCGCGACGGTTCCTGCCGCTGCCTTATTACGGATTGATTATGACACGTTCCTGCGACTCATATTGGGGTTATTGGTGGGCACCCCGGGACTTGCTGCGTTGGGATTGATGGTATCTGCCATCACGGCGGGTCTGCGCGGTGCGGGGGCATTGGCGGGGCTATTGATGCTGCCGCTTGCGGTGCCCCTGCTGATTTTCGGCGCGGGCAGTTTGGCGCGGGATGGAAGCGGCGCGATCCTTTTGCTGGGAGCCTGTTCGCTATTGCTGTGCGCGCTGACGCCTTTTGTTGCGGGCGCGGCAATTAGGGCGCTGCGCGATTAACGCGACCAGCGGGCAAAAATGGCAGTTGGTAGAATGAGCCCGCGTGTTTCTTCGCGAACACCCAGTTCACCGCATTCAACGACACCGCCCAAATCAGCAAAATTCTGTCGCACCAATTCTCCAATGGCGAGCGATGACATTCGCACGGCATAGACTGTCAGGAACAGAAAAGATGAATTTTCATCAAGCAACTTGCGGCAATCAGCGATCAGGCCGGGCAGGCCTTCTTCCAATTTCCATACTTCACCTTCGGGGCCACGCCCCCATTTTGGCGGATCAAGGATAATACCATCATAGCGTTTGCCGCGTCGCACCTCACGCGCTGTGAATTTGGTGGCATCATCAACGATCCAGCGAATGGGTTTTTCGGTCATCAGCGAGAGTGCAGCATTCGTGCGCGCTGCATCGACTGATTTTTTGGACGCATCAACATGCGTCACTGTCGCACCCTTTGCGGCCAGTGCCAGCGATCCCACCCCAGTATAGCCAAACAGGTTCATCACCGCCGGATCGGTGCGCCCCTCAAGCCGCGCGCGCATCCATGTCCACACAGGGGCCATATCAGGAAAGAATCCCAAATGTCGAAACGGTGTCGGGTGGGTTGTGAAGCGCGCTTCCTCCCAATCACAGGACCAGCCGTGCTGGGGTAATTTGGTCTTAAAATGCCATTGTCCGCCGCCGTCTTCATCTGACCCTGGAATAAACTCCCCGTCCGCATCCCAATCCGCCAAAGCCGGTGTCCACAGCGCTTGTGGTTCTGGACGGATAAAACGGTACGGGCCGTAACGCTCTAACTTGCGGCCATCACCGCTATCGATCAGCCCGTAATCAGCCCACGGCTCCCCAATGAGTGCAATTGGCGTCATGCTTCGGAATGCTGCGTCACATAGGCTTTGATCGCTTCTGTGGTTGCGGGAAGCGTATCAAAGCGTTCCTCACGGTCCATCAGCCCACCCAAACGAGAAGGCAGCGACGGCCGCACACCTGTGGCGCGTTCAACCGCATCACGGAACTTAGCCGGATGAGCAGTCGCAAGGGTGACAACGGGAATGGACCGGTCCAAACCGGCCCCGCGTGCCGCAGCCAAACCAATCGCCGTATGAGGATCAATCACTTGCCCAGCATGATCGTGGGCCCAGCGCATTGCGAGTGACATCGTGTCAGCATCAATTCGCGCGCTGGTGAAGAGCGCCCGTGTTCCCGACAGCATGTTTTCCGAAATCGTCATTTTCTTCGACGCTTCAAACCCGTGCATCATCGCGGCCAGCGCCGCGCCGTCACGCCCACACATGTCATAGAGCAGACGTTCAAAATTTGAACTGACCTGAATGTCCATCGACGGTGCCGCCGTCGCCGTCACCATGCTTGTCGAATAATCCCCAGCGGAAAGCGCACGGTGCAAAATGTCATTAACGTTGGTCGCCACAATCAACTGCGCAACCGGCAACCCCATTTGCGCCGCGACATAGCCCGCAAATACATCCCCAAAATTGCCCGTTGGCACCGAAAATGCAACAGAGCGTTCAGGCGCGCCAAGGCGCACAGCAGCATAAAAATAATAGACCACCTGCGCCATCAACCGCGCCCAATTGATAGAGTTGACGGCGGAAAGCGTGAAGCGGCTGGTAAATTCCTTATCCCCGAACAAAGCCTTCACAATCGCTTGGGCATCATCGAAACTGCCTTCAATCGCGATATTGTGGACGTTGGGGGCAAGAACGGTTGTCATCTGGCGGCGCTGCACATCTGAAATGCGGCCCAAAGGATGAAGCATGAAAATATCGACTTTGTCATGCCCCGCCACCGCGTCAATCGCGGCAGAGCCTGTGTCACCAGAAGTAGCGCCGATAATCGTTAAATGGGTATCACGCGTTTTCAGAAATTTTTCAAACAACCGTCCGAGCAATTGCAGCGCGACATCCTTAAACGCCAATGTCGGGCCGTGGAACAATTCCAGCAACCACTGCTGTCCGTCAAGTTGAACCAACGGGGTCACCGCGTCATGCGAGAAACGGCCATAAGCTGCAGTGCAAAGTTCACGCAATTCATCATCCGATAGAGACCCTGCAACAAAGGGCCGCATGACCGTTACTGCGGTTTCAACATAGGATTGACCCGCAAGGCCAGCAATTTCTGCCCGCGATAAAACCGGCCAAGTTTCAGGCACGTAAAGGCCGCCGTCAGACGCCAAGCCCGCTAGCGTGACCCCTTCGAAATCGAGCGCCGGTGCGCTTCCCCGTGTGCTAACATACTTCATAGGCCGCGCCCTAGCTTCCACGCACGTTTAGGGCAAGTTTATGGTGCAACCTGCCGCCGTCTGAGCGCCAAAATATATATCACACCCGCAATCGCTGCGAACAGAAACCATTGCACCGCATAAGCAAAATGATTGTTGGGGACATTTTCAATGCTTGGCGGCGCGCTTGGGGTCAGGCCCTCCGCTGGCACAGAAGCGATCAACAATAAGCCCGGCGCAGTCCCGCGCCCCAGCGCCTTCCCAATCAGGCTGCGATGATCGGGCTGTTGCGCGATCACACCATTCACGTCCCCACCCCTCCAGTCAATTTTATCGGCAAAGCCCTTTGACCAGCCAATATCAACGGTCATCCCAGGCCCTTCGGCACCGGTGCGACAGTCAACAAGATGTCGCCAGCCAGACACCCCTTTTACACTAAGCCCACCCTCAATCCGGGAGTTAAAGGGTTCAAGGCAAAGTCCACCGGCCCTACGAAACAGCAGATCATCCCCAGATACAACCGCCGGATAGGCCATCACCGGCAAGGTGTTGGCGCTGGCGTAACGCGTAAGCAGGGCATTTTTTTCACCCGCCCGTTCCAATTGCCAAACGCCCAGCGAGATCATGGCCGCAATCGCCAACCCTACTATGGTTGTTGGTAAAATTGGCAAGCGGATCATTTGACGATTTTCCCCTCACGCGCACGGTTGCGGTATTCAAGAACAAGCAGCGCACCCTTTGCAATCCGCAAAAGACCGACCACCAAAGCAATCGTCAAGGGCAACCACAGCATGATGTGGAGCCAAAAAGGTGGCGCGAATTTGAGTTCGAAAGTCACGGCAAGTGCGGTGATGATCCCGCCAACAATCATAATCAGGAACGCCGCAGGGCCATCCCCGACATTGAATTGACTATTATCCAAATCGCAAGCGGTGCACCGATCAGAAAAGCGAACGGCGCCCGCGAAAAGTCCGCGCGCGCCGCATCTTGGGCAAAGTCCCCTGACCGCCGCATTTGCAGTGTCAGGGGACTGCCAATCGCTCATTTAACCGCCATGAACCGGTGCACCCCATCCGCCCCAGACATAGACCGCGCAGAACAGGAACAACCAGACGACATCAACAAAATGCCAATACCAGGCAGCCGCTTCAAACCCGAAATGCTGGCGCGGCGTAAAGTGCCCCTTATATGTGCGGACCAAGCAGACGATCAAAAAGATTGTCCCGATCAAAACGTGGAACCCGTGGAACCCCGTCGCCATAAAGAAAGCAGCGCCGTAGTTCAGCCCTTTGAAAGCAAAGGGGGCATGCGCATATTCATAAGCCTGAATGCAGCTGAAAATAATGCCAAGGATGATAGTGACCCAAAGCCCTTTTTTAAGGCCGTCACGGTCGCCGTGGATCAGCGCGTGATGCGCCCAGGTTACCGTTGTACCGGAACACAGCAGGATTAGCGTGTTGAGCAGCGGGAAACCGAACGGATCGATCACTTCTACACCTTTTGGCGGCCACTGCGTTATGGCTGCTGCGCCTGCCTGACCGATCAGATTTTCGGTTGCACCGTCCACAACTTGAACAGCGGCAGGAAACAGGGAAAAATCAAAGAACGCCCAGAACCAGCCGACAAAGAACATCACTTCAGAAGCAATGAACAGGATCATGCCGTACCGCAAATGCAAGGACACGACGGGTGTGTGATCGCCCGCATGGGCTTCTTTCACCACATCAGCCCACCAGCTATAGGCCGTGAACAGGACGGCCGCGACGCCGAGGTAGAAAAGCCACCCGCCAAAGGGTTGAGCATGCATCCACATGATCCCGCCAGCCGCCATCGCAAGCGAAGAAAATGCGCCCATAAACGGCCAGATGCTGGGAGGGAGGATGTGGTAATCGTGGTTCTTTGCGCCGGACATGGTCGTTTCTTTCTGATATTCTCGTGTCGATTAATTAACTTGGCTTGTCGCCCGCGTCCACCGGATAGAAGGTGTAGCTGAGCGTAATTTCTTCAACATCCTTAGCCGCTGGGTCCGTCAGGATTTTGGGGTCAACATAAAAAATTACGGGCATCCGCACCTGCACCCCTGGTTTGAGTGTTTGTTCTGTAAAGCAGAAGCACTGGACTTTGGTGAAATATTTGCCAGCTTGTGACGGTGTAACATTGAATGTCGCTGTGCCCGTAATCGGTTTATCTGACAGGTTTTTTGCACTAAAAAAAGCAATGTCGCGCGCACCGACCGTTATGCGTTCGCGCGCCGATTCCGGCTTGAATTCCCACGGCAAGGACGGCGCATGATTGGCATCAAAGCGGATCGACATGATTTTTCCAGATACCGCTCCGGGGGCTTCTGCGCCAATTGCCTTTTGCGGAGTCCCAGCAAACCCAGTCGTTTCACAAAAAAGCCGGTAAAGCGGAACGCTGGCATAACCAAGCCCCGTCATGCTGACGCCCAACAAACCTGCCAGCAGAGCTGTGCGCAGCGTTCTCGTCATCCGCCAATCCTTGCGAGGGTGATGAAATAGAAGAGCACAACCATAGAAATCAAAAGAACCGCCGTCACCCGCGCTCTTGATTTGCGACGTCGCGCGAACTCTTCACTTTGAATTTTCAGATCAGGGTCAGTCATGTCAGCACCAATCGGTCGAGCGCCACGGCCCCGAACACAATGAAAAGATACAGGATAGAAAATCCAAAAAGCATTTTTTCAGCCCCCATGCCATCTTCTGTAACACTTTCACGCAGACCGACGCGCACAGCCAACACTGCAAACAGCGCGGACATCACCACAGCCGTGCCCCCGTAAATTATGCCGGTAAGGTTCATCGCCCACGGTGCAATCGCGCACAAAACCATTGGCACTGTATAGAGCATGATCTGCAACCGCGTGTTTTTTTCACCCGCGACCACGGGCAACATCGGCACGCCTGCTTTGGCATAATCGCTTTTCACAAACAGCGCGAGCGCCCAGAAATGAGGCGGGGTCCAGAGGAAGATCAGGCTGAAAAGCAAAATCGGAAGCATCGCCACATCGCCTGTCACGGCAGCCCATCCAATGACCGGCGGGAATGCGCCAGCGGCCCCGCCAATAACAATATTCTGCGCGGTGCGGCGTTTGAGCCATACGGTATAGATCATGACGTAGAACAGGATTGATCCTGCAAGCAGTGCCGCCGCAAACCAATTGGTCGCGACCCCCATCAAAATAACGGAGAAGAAGGACAGACCAACCCCGAAATGCAACGCGCTTTGACGGTCCATGCGTCCTGCGGGCAAGGGACGATTGGCCGTGCGCTGCATCAAAGCATCAATATCAGATTCGTACCATTGGTTGAGTGCCCCAGCAGCGCCAGCGCCCAATGCAATGCAAAGGATGGCTGTAAACGCCAACACAGGCGCGATTGAAACCGGCGCCGCTAACAGCCCACAAAGTCCCGTGAAGACAACAAGCGACATGACACGCGGCTTCGTCAGCGCGAGAAAATCACGCCAATCCGCTGGAAGCAGGATTGGCGTGGGTGCTGGCACAGCTTTTGTCATCAGCCGATCTTCGGCAACGTCTCAAACTGGTGATAAGGCGGCGGGCTCGACAATGTCCATTCAAGCGTAGTTGCGCCTTCACCCCAGTAATTACCCTCTGCCTTGCGGCCCGCTGCGAAGGCGTAGGCAATGTTCACAAAGAACACGACCATGGATGCCGCCATCAGCAAATAGCCATACGTGGCGATATCATTCCAATAGGCCTGCGCCTCTGGATAATCCGGAACGCGGCGCGGCATACCCTGCAACCCAAGGAAGTGCATTGGGAAGAACAGGATGTTCACGCCGATGAAGAACGTCCAGAAATGCAGCTGGCCTAGGGCTTCGCTGAGATGGCGGCCAGACATTTTAGCGAACCAATATGTAAAGCCGGCAAACAACGAAAACACTGCCCCCAGCGACAACACATAATGGAAATGTGCCACCACATAATAAGTGTCATGCATATAGTTATCGACGCCGCCGTTGGCGAGCACAACGCCTGTCACGCCGCCAACAGTAAACATGAAAATGAAACCAAGTGACCACATCATCGGTGTTTTGAAGGACAGTGAACCGCCCCACATTGTGGCGATCCAGCTGAAGATTTTAATGCCGGTTGGCACTGCAATCACCATTGTCGCTGCGGTAAAATACATTTTTGTATTCACGGTCATGCCAGTGGTAAACATATGGTGCGCCCACACGACAAAACCAACAACACCGATCGCAACCATCGCATAGGCCATGCCGAGATAACCAAAAATGGGCTTTTTCGAAAAGGTTGAGATGATCTGGCTGACAATGCCAAAGCCCGGCAAAATCATGATGTAAACCTCTGGATGGCCAAAGAACCAAAACAGATGCTGATAGAGAACCGGATCACCACCGCCCGCTGGATCAAAGAAAGTCGTCCCGAAATTGCGGTCGGTGAGCAACATCGTGATCGCCGCTGCCAATACTGGAAGTGCGAGCAAAAGCAAGAAAGCGGTCACAAGGATAGACCAAACGAACAACGGCATTTTGTGCAGGGTCATCCCCGGCGCGCGCATGTTGAAGATGGTCGTGATGAAGTTGACCGCACCTAAAATCGAACTCGCGCCCGCCAAATGGAGCGACAATATTGCCATATCAACCGAAGGCCCCTGTGACCCGCTGGTCGAAAGCGGCGCGTAAACGGTCCAGCCTGTGCCCGCGCCAAGCCCTGTTCCGCCTGAAACGAAGCTCGATCCGAGCAACAGAATGAAGGAGGGAACCAGCAACCAGAACGAAATATTGTTCATGCGCGGGAACGCCATATCTGGCGCACCGATCATAATCGGCACGAACCAGTTACCAAAGCCACCAATCATCGCAGGCATGACCATGAAGAACACCATGATCAGTCCGTGCGCAGTAATCAGCACGTTCCACATATGGAGCGCCTGATCCCCAGTGGCGCCGGAGAAAAGCTCAAGCCATTGAAGCCCAGGTTGCGCAAGTTCAGCGCGCATCAAGCCAGAAATAGCGCCGCCAATAATCCCAGCCACGATGGCAAAGATCAAATAAAGCGTTCCAATATCTTTGTGATTGGTTGACATGATCCAGCGGGCAAAAAAACCGGGCTTATGATCGGCGTCATGGTGGTCATGGGCATGTCCATCATGGGTTGCAGCGATATCACTCATATCAATCAAACCTTACTTAGTGGCTGCGACGGGCGCAGCAGCGACGGCAGGAGCCGCAGGAAGAGTTGGGGTTGGCGCGGCCACCACTGCCGCAGACGCTGCGGCAACAGTTTTAACAGCACCCGGCATCACGCCGCCTTTAGAAGCGATCCATTTGGCAAAATTCTCTTTGGAAACCACTTCAACCGCAATCGGCATATAACCGTGTCGCGCGCCACAAAGTTCTGAACATTGGCCGTAATAAACACCTTCTTTGCCCTTTTGAACCTTGAACGTGACTTCGTTCAATCGCCCGGGGACCGCATCCATTTTCGTCCAAAATGCAGGAACTGCAAAGGCATGAATTACATCATTCGACGTCACGATCATTTTGATTTCGGTATCAACAGGAACGATCATCCGGTTATCAACAGCGAGAAGACGCGGTTCATCGCGCTTGATCGCTTCAGCATCGGGCAACATGTTTGAAACAACTTCAAATCCGCCGTGATCGGGATATTCATAAGCCCAATACCATTGATTGCCGATGGCCTTGATGGTGACAGCATCCTTGCTTGGCGGTTTATATTGGGCCGCGAGCAATTTAATCGACGGAATGGAGATCACAACGAGGATCAAGACGGGGACAAGGGTCCATACAATTTCGATGAAGGTATTGTGCGTCGTTTTTGAAGCGACTGGATTGGCGGCCTTGCGAAACCGCACCCCGACCCAAAGCAGCAGACCCAAAACAAAAAGCGAAATCACTGTGATAATCGGCATCAACAGCGCATCGTGAAACCACTGCGCCTCTTGGCCCAAATCGGTCACCTGAGGCTGAATACCAATCTGACCATTGGCAGGTTGGCCCATACCCTGGGTTGGGCTCAGCGCAGCCGGTGCTTCCGGCAAGACCGCTTTCACGGTTGATTTTGCGGCTGCCGCAACCACAGGCGCAGTCACAGGTGCAATTGCAGCCAAAGCAACAACAGGGGTTGTTACAAGGCTGAATGCGATCAATGCGGATTTCAGCATTTTCATCGTTTCAATTATCCGTTTCAACAGTCTGGTTGCCCCCAGACCTATAGATTCCAAGCACCAGAATAAGTGCTTTAACCGCGCCTATACGCCCGTCATGCTCGGTTCTCAAGCCGATTCAATGGGCATTTTTTTGATCTGTTGCAGCAACGCGTTTGCGTGCCTATCAGACACGCTAATCCGTAGCGTTTTGTGCAACCGAAAGTATAAGGGCATACCGTGACTGAAGACGATATATTGGGTGAATTCAAAACTGCCGAGGCATTGTTGGAGGGGCATTTCATTCTGTCATCGGGACTCCACAGCCCCCGCTATTTGCAATGCGCGCGCGTTTTGATGGACCCTGCCCGCGCCGCGCGCCTCGCCACCGCGCTTGTTGAACGCTTACCCGCTGAAATTCGTAATGCCATCGACATTGTTGTCGCGCCCGCGATGGGCGGTGTCATTATCGGCCATGAAATGGGGCGCGCCTTGGGGACAGAAGCATTGTTCGTTGAACGCCCAGAAGGCACCTTTGAACTGCGTCGCGGCTTTCGCCTTGAAAAGGGCCAGCGGGTTTTGATGATGGAGGATGTCGTCACCACCGGCCTGTCGTCGCGTGAAGCCATTGTTGCGATTGAAAAAGCTGGTGGAATTGTGATTGCCGCCGGGGCGTTGGTCGACCGTTCAAATGGGTCTGTCGATCTGGGGGTTCCCTTTTTCGCGCTGATCCAGTTGGATGTACCGACATATACTGCAGATGCCCTTCCCCCTGCACTTGCCGCCGTGCCTGCGATGAAGCCGGGTAGCCGAAAGGACAGCAATTGAACGACACTTTGCGTCCCACGATGCTCAGATTGGGTGTCAACATTGATCATGTCGCAACCATTCGCAATGCCCGCGGCGGGGATCATCCTGATCCTGTAAAAGCGGCACTCATCGCTTCTGAACACGGCGCAGACGGAATCACCGCGCATCTGCGCGAGGATCGTCGCCATATTCGTGATGATGATCTGGCACGGCTGATGGCAGCGCTGACCATTCCGCTCAATCTGGAAATGGCGGCCACCCCCGAAATGCTTGATATTGCGCTGCGTCACAAACCACATGCGGTGTGCATCGTGCCCGAACGGCGCGAAGAACGCACGACCGAAGGCGGGCTGGATGCAGCAGGACAGGACAATCATCTGATGCCCTTCATCGAGAAATTGTCGGCTGCCAACATTCGGGTGAGTCTGTTCATCGAACCTGATGCGCGGCAGATAGCTGCGGCAATCCGCCTTAAAACCCCGGTCGTCGAATTTCATGTCGGGCGCTATGCCCATCTGGAAGGCGAAGCGCGCGCGACGGAGTTGCGCCGGATTGCCGATGCCGCCGCACTGGCCGCTAAAAACGGGATTGAACCCCATGCGGGTCACGGCCTGACCTTTGATAATGTCGCTGCAATTGCCGCCATCCCGCAATTGGCGGAGCTCAACATCGGTCATTTCCTGATCGGAGAGGCCATCTTTGACGGTTTGGACAAAAGTGTCGCTAAAATGCGGTCCTTGATGGATGCAGCACGGGGATGAAGGCGCTGTGATCATCGGTCTTGGTTCTGATCTGTGCAATATTGAGCGCATTCAAAATTCACTCGACCGCTTTGGCGAACGTTTTGAAAACCGGGTTTTCACCGACATAGAACGCGCCAAAGCGGCAAAACGGCCGTTTACAAAAGCAGGCACTTTCGCCAAACGTTTCGCCGCCAAAGAAGCTTTTTCAAAAGCGGTTGGCACAGGCTTTAAGCGCGGTGTTTTCATGAAGGACATCGGGGTCATCAACGCACCGTCTGGCGCACCAACTCTCGCGCTTACAGGCGGCGCAAAAGCGCGTCTCGACGCCGTGACGCCGGCGGGCTATGAACCCTTTATACACCTGACTTTGACCGATGATCATCCCTGGGCACAGGCGTTTGTCATCATCGAGGCCAGACCAATCGTCGCACATTATATCGAGAAAGCCTGAATCAGCGTGACTCCACCAGATAACACCATGACGGATAAGGGCACCCCCACGGTGCCAACCACCAATCCAAAAGAAACAACCGCAATTGATTGGTGGGGTGAAATAAAAGGCATCTTCTGGTTGCTGCTCGCAGTGCTGGGGTTCCACAGCTTCATCGCCAAGCCTTTTTACATACCATCAGAATCAATGATGCCGACTTTGTTTGTCGGGGACCGGCTGGTTGTGAGCAAATATCCATATGGATGGAGCCATGTGTCGCCAACGATTCCGTCGCTGCCAGCTTTGTTCAAATGGCTGGTCCTGCGTCAACCGATTGAAAGCTTGGCCGTCGAATTGCCGAAATGGAAAGGCCGCGTGATGGGCAGCCTGCCCGAACGCGGCGATATTGTCATCGCAACGCCGCGCAGTAAGAATCAGGATTATATCAAGCGCGTGATCGGCTTGCCCGGTGACCGGCTTGAGATTCGTGACGGGGTGATCATCCTCAACGGCGTACCGGTCAAACAAACACCCGTAACGGACCGGCTTTTTCCGATCGACGCCAATGCCCCGTGCAATGAAGACGATTATCCCGGTCGCCGCGCCGCGCAAAGCAATGGCACGGTGATGTGCAGCCTGCCGATTGTGCGCGAAACCCTGCCCAATGGCCGCAGCTATGACACGATTGATATGGGGCCAACCTATACCGCTGACAATTTCGGCCCCATCACCGTGCCTGCAGATGAAGTTTTCCTAATGGGCGACAACCGCGATCATAGCGCGGACAGTCGCTTTCCTGAATGGCAGCGCGGCCTTGGCGGTCCTCTACCGATGGAAAATATAGGCGGACGTGCTGAACTGATCACATTTTCGCTTGATGGAAACAGCCAGTGGTGGAACCCGTTGAGCTGGTTTTCTGCCCTCCGCGGTGACCGTGCCGGTTCCAGCTTGAATGCCCGTAAGGACGAATAATCATGAACCGCCATGTCGAAGAACCCGGTCCCAACGAACTGCGTGACCCCCTGATTCGTCAGGAGTTAAAGCGCGCGGGAATTTGGGTTGGGCTGGTCGTCGGTGTGATTTTGATCTGGGTTTTGGCCCAACCTTTGCTGTTGATCATTGGTGGGATAGTTTTTGCGGCCATGCTGGACGGCGGCGTTAGGCTGCTCGGCCGCGTCCTGCCGATTGCGCGCGGATGGCGTCTTCTGATCGTTTCACTCACCGTCGTTGCCTTTCTAAGCTGGGTGGTCGTGTTCGCAGGCACGCAGCTTGTCTGGCAAGCCGAAGCGATGCGCCTGATTGTGGAAGAACAGGTCGTGACAATCGCGCAGTGGGCGCAGGGTCAGGGCCTGACCAGCAAAAGTTTTTCGATGGCCGAAATCACCAAAGAGATCGCCGGATCCTTGGGCAAATTAACATCTGCAGTCAGCAGCGCGCTGGGTGCGATCACCAGCATTGCGATGATCCTTGTCATTGGCGTTTTTCTGGCGATTGAACCGCGCAGTTATGAACGCGGATTGGCGTGGATGCTGCCCATCGAAAGCCGCGAACATTTTTATAGAACCATGAACGCCATCGGCCACGCCCTCCGCCGATTGCTGGCCGGACGGTTGATCGGCATGACTGTCGAAGGATTCGCAACATGGTTGCTGCTGTCTTTAGGCGGCGTTCCGATGGCCGCGCTGCTGGGTCTTTTAACAGGCTTACTGGCGTTCCTTCCCAATATTGGCGCCATTATTTCGGGTTCTCTGATGGTCCTCGTCGGGTTTTCAGCGGGAACAGAGGCCGGATTGTGGGCGATCACGGTTTATTTGGTGGTGCACTTGATTGACGGGTGGATCATCGTGCCCACCATTGCAAAGCGTTCAGTTGACCTCGCCCCCGCGCTCGTTCTCGCAGCACAGCTGCTGTTCGGGGCGTTGTTCGGCGTCGTCGGGCTGGCGCTAGCCGATCCAATGGTCGCGATGATAAAAATTGCGCTGGAAAAAGGGTCAGAAGAATCGGCAGAACGCGCAGAAGCAGCATTACATTAAAGGTTTAGCGGATTTCTGGTTGCCCTGGAACAGCGCCAGCTGGGCCGCCCTGTTGCTGTTGCATTTGTTGCTGCATCGCCTGAACGGCAGCTTCGCTTTGGAAATCGAGCAAGTCGATGTCAAAGATCAAAATCGCATTCGCAGGAATTTTTGGTGTCGGTGACTGTGCGCCATAACCCAAATCAGACGGAATACAGATGTGATAGGATCCGCCGCGCTGCATCATCATCAAGGCTTCTGAAAAACCCTTGATCACGCGAGTCACCGGAAACGGCGCTTGCTGTCCGGCATCAAATTCGGTGCCATCGGCAAGCGCACCGCGGTAGTTGAGCAAAGCAACATCGGTCTCCGTTGGCGACGCGCCAGAACCGGCCTTCACTTCTTCAATCAATACGCCAGATGGGCTTTTCAATTGTTTACCTTTGCCAAGCATATTGGCTGAACTGCACCCGCTAGGGACGACAGCCTTTGTTCCTTGCCACGCCAAACCGCCTGCAACGAGTGCGATAACAGCAAGGCCCGCCCAAAGGCGCGTCATTGAGCCTTTGGCGATGGGCTGAATAGGAACTTGGGATGTCGACACAGCGCGATTTACTTCGTGCCGTCGCGTTCGAGACGCTTGCGGTCCATCTTGCGCGCACGGCGCACAGCAGCGGCCTTTTCACGCGCACGTTTTTCAGAAGGCTTTTCATAGTGCCGACGCAGTTTCATTTCGCGGTAAACGCCTTCGCGTTGCAATTTCTTCTTCAGCGCGCGAAGCGCCTGATCCACGTTGTTATCGCGAACGATGATCTGCATAAAACCGCCACACTCCAGTAAAAAGGCCAATGAATGGGATAGCGGCCAAACCGACCGTTGCCATCCCACAAGCAATTAAAAGGGTTCGTCATAGCTAATGCTACGCCGTGAATGAGGGCCACTAACGACGGATTCGCGAAAACTCAAGGGAAAACCCATTATTGCGTAAAGCCCCCTCTCCGTGCGATAGAAAAAGAGAATGAGGAGAGGCAATTATGGCCACAGCATATAAAGCGCATAACCACTGCACAGAGGCCGAATGGGCTGCGCGTCTGGAGCTTGCCGCTTGCTATCGCATTTTTTCAATGTTCGGGTGGGATGAACTTATTTTCAATCACATCACGGTCAAAATACCCGGGGAAGATGGCGCATTTTTGATCAATCCTTACGGCATGCATTTCGGCGAAGTGACGGCGTCTAGCCTTGTTAAAATCGATGCAGATGGCAACAAGGTGGACAAAGACAATCCGTGGCACGTTAATAAGGCCGGGTTTGTCCAGCACAGCCTGTTTCACCGCGAACTGCCCGATGCCCATGCGATCATCCATACGCACACAACCGCGACCGTCGCCGTGTCATCGCTAGAAGGCGGTCTTCAACCCATTAATTTCTATGCCTGCGCACTGATGGGACAAGTGGCCTATCATGATTTTGAAGGCATCACGGTCCGCGCAGAAGAAGGCGCGCGTCTGGTCAAAAATCTGGGCGACAAGCGCATCATGTTGCTCAAGAATCACGGCCCCGTCGTCATGGCAAAAACGCTCCCCGCCGCATTCATGAAATATTGGGTGTTGCAGCGCGCTTGTGAACACCAAATGGAGACATTGAAGATGGGCACGCCCATTACTGTATCGCCTGAGGTTGTTGCCGTGCATCAGCGCGATCAATATCTTCAACAGACATCGGGCATTGAAGCTGGGCGGATGGAATTTGATGCAATGGTCCGTAAAGTAGACAAAATCGACTCAAGCTGGCGCGACTGATCTCATGTCGCGTCTTACCGTTAACAATGAACCTGTTGCCTATCAGATTGATCCCGACACACCTTTGCTATGGGCGCTGCGCGACGCATCAAATCTCACCGGTACGAAATATGGCTGCGGCACGGGTGATTGCGGCGCATGTACGGTTGATATTGATGGCCGGGCGGTGCGGTCCTGTCAGGTCGCGATCAAATCGGTGGAGGGCAGTTTTGTTACCACCATCGAAGGCCTGTCGCGCGACCGCAGCCATGCTGTCCAACAGTCGTGGGTGGCAGAAAACGTTCCGCAATGCGGGTTTTGCCAGTCAGGCATGATAATGGCGGCGGCAATATTGCTCAAAACCAATCCCAACCCAAGCGACGCTGATATTGATGCCGCGATGACCAATATCTGCCGCTGCGGGACATATCCGCGTATTCGAAAGGCCATTCGCCGCGCCGCCAAGGTTCTGGCGGGCAAGGAAGTGATCGCCGCCGCGCCGCCGCCCGGCATTGCGCCAAGCGACGCCGCAAAGGCCGTGCCAGCCCTGACGCCGGTCAAGGCAGAATAATCCTTTCCTTTCAGTCACATTACGATTCCATTAAGCAACGGGTCAGCTTTCTGAATGCACATTTGATCCTATCGGGTGACAAGTGAGTTGCCACGGTGGAGGAGTAACCGCCATGCGTATTGTGTTTCTTACCGCTCTTTTGGCTACAGTGGCCAGTGTTCCCGCTTATGCGCAACACAGCAGAGAAGATGGCCCTCGTGGTCGTGCGATGGAGCGTGCTGAGATGCGTGAAGAACGCAATTCAGGAAATGAGGGTGAACGCCAAAGCGCAGAGCGTGCTCAACAAGTTGAAACGCGCGCGGCACCCGCACAACCATCTGCGTCGCCGTGGGAAAATCGTCGCGGCGAATGGCGCGGCCAACGGGTTGAAACGTCAAACCCACCCGCAGTTCCACAAGCAGGAGGCAGCCCAAGGGATGACCGCCGTGGCGGATGGCGCGACAACAATCCTGATGGTAACCCGGGCAACCGCACGCCGGGATCATTGCCCGGCACGCGCGACGGCGAAATACGACGCTATCCTGATGGCGCCAGACGCGCAGGCAATGACGTGCCACCCCCTGATGTAAGGCACGGCGGAACCGTCGGCAGTCCATTTGATCGCAACGGCGATGGCCGCGTTGATCCCTATTATGATCGCAACGGCAATGGCCGTGTTGATAAACGTTGGGACAATAATAAAAATGGTCGGTTCGACCGCCGTTGGGACCAAAACCGCGATGGCCAACTTGATCGTCGCTGGGACCGTGATGGCAACGGCGAACTGGATCGCCGGTGGGATCACAATGGCAATGGCCGCGTGGACAACGATTGGAACAATAGATGGCGCAACGATCATCGCTATGATTGGCAGCACCACCGCGACAGTTACCGCAATGTCTATCGCGCGCCGCGTTATTATAACCCCTACGGTTATGGGTACGGATATCGCCGCTTTTCAATAGGTTTCCAGATCGATTCACTGTTCTTTGGATCGCGCTATTGGATCAGCGATCCTTGGCAGTACCGTCTCCCGCCCGCCTATGGGTCATATCGCTGGGTGCGTTATTATGATGATGTCCTATTGGTTGACCTGCGCACAGGCCGCGTCGTCGATGTGATCAGCGATTTCTTCTGGTAAACGTTGATCGAAAAAGGGGTTCGGTGCGTGTCATTGGGCCCCTTATTCATGCGCGTTAATATTGATTTCAGGTCATATCAGACGTAGCATCAAGCTTATGAGCAAAGTAAAACTCAAAACATCCGAAGCGCGTTTGACCGATATGGGAAAGGCGGTCTCACGCCGCCTTTCAAGCGCGGGGCGTTGCCAGATGGTCAGCCAAAATGGCTTGACACTGTATCTGGTTCAGGATTTTCTAACGCTGGATGAATGTGACAGCATGATCGCCATGATCAACGCTGGCCGGCAACCCTCCACCCTCTTATCCAGCCATTCTGACCCGACTTTTCGGACCAGCGACAGTTGCAACCTCAGCCCCCATCATACCCTCGTCAACACCATTGAAAGCCGGATTTGTGAGCTTATGGGCGTGAACTACCGCCACGGCGAAACCCTTCAGGGTCAAGTTTATGAGGTCGGAAAGCAGTTCAAACCACATTATGATTATTTCATGAAAAATGCCGTTTATTGGGAGGATATGATGCAGGGCGGCGGCCAACGCAGCTGGACCGGCATGATTTATTTGAATGAACCCGCCGCTGGCGGTGAGACGCATTTTCCGACCGCTGGGTTGAGCGTGAAGCCCCGTACAGCAATGCTTGTGCTGTGGAACAATATGCTACCCGACGGCACTCCCAATGTAACTACATTGCATGAAGGCATGCCGGTTGAGGCTGGAACAAAATATATCGTCACCAAATGGTTTCGTGAAAAATTTTGGCAATAAATGCGTGCCTCTTCTCCACTCCGGACTTGATTCGAAGCCTATCTTTCACCCCTGTTGGTCGAAAGTAACATCACTTTTGTCGATCACTTTCACCTTTGCCGTGATTTGCGCTAGGACCATCTTTATATCATTCCGGAGAAACCCATGACCCGCCGTATCGCATTCCTTATTGCCCTGCTGCCCCTTTCAGCCATCAGCACAGTCGCCCACGCACAAACCATTGCTTCAACGTCATCCATTGTTGCAGCAGTTCCGGCGGGAGAACAGCTCAAACGGATTTTTGCGGAGAGTGATGAAGCCAATTTGGTGCGTAATCCGCTGTTCGCGCTTTTTCGCGGTGACATGCGCTATGCTGATCGCTTTGGCGATTACATCAGCAAGGACTATTATGACGCGGAACGGCGCGCGGGCGAACTCGACCTTAAAAAACTCGCCGCAATTGACCGGAGCGCACTCAACGCAACCGACAAAATTGCTTATGATGTCTTTGCAACCCAGACCAAACTCACACTTCGCGGATATGCGCCGGACATTTTATCGTTGACCGCTGTGCGCCCGATAGATCATTTTTCTGGCTTCCACGTATTTTACCCCGATGTCGGATCAGGCCAGGGGGCAGCGCCTTTCAAAACGGTTGCGGATTACGACAATAATCTAAAACGCCACCGTGAATTCATCCTCTGGATGGACCACTCGATTGGCCACTTTCGTGAAGGTCTTGCGAGCGGCGTTGTGCAACCAAAGTTGATCGTGAATAATGTCATCGATCAATTGAACATTCAAATCGCGCAAGGGGTTGAAGGATCAACCTATTATGATCCTATCAAATCTCTTCCCGACACAATTTCAAAGGCGGATCAGGCGCGGCTGAAAACTGAATATGGCGCGATCATTCGTGACGGTATGATCCCTGTGCAAACGCGCCTGCGTGACTTCCTGAAAAATGAATATCTGCCAAAGGCCCGCGCTGGCGTTGGCCTCGTCCATATGAAGGGCGGTCTCAAACTCTATGACTATATGATCGAAACAAATACGACCATGCCACTCAGCGCCAAATATATTCATGCTTTAGGGCTGTCAGAGGTCGCGCGGATCAAGAAAGAAATGGACAGCATCCGCGTTAAAACCGGGTTTAAGGGCACGCTCGCCCAGTTTTTTGTTTATTTGCGTAACGATCCAAAATTCAAACTCACATCAAAAGATGCGCTGCGTGATGGTTATTACGCCATTGGCAAACATGTTGACACGCGCGTCCGTGAACAATTTTCAACCATCCCCAAAAGCCCGCTCGAAATCCGTGCTGTCCCAGAATATAAAGAAAAAACCGATGCTGGCGGATCGTACCAACAGGGCACACCTGATGGATCGCGACCCGGTGTCTTTTTCTTCAATGGCTACGACCTTCCCTCACGCACCACGCCGGGCATGGAAACCCTTTTCCTCCATGAAGCAGTTCCAGGGCATCATTTCCAGATCAGCCTCGCACAGGAAAATGATGCGCTTCCCGCCTTCATGCGTTTTGGCGGCAATACAGCCTATGTCGAAGGCTGGGCACTTTACGCTGAAACCTTATGGAAGGATTTCGGCATGGAATCCGATCCCTACAGCCGTTTTGGCGGGTTAGATGATGAAATGCTTCGCGCCATGCGTCTGGTGGTTGATAGCGGTATTCATGCCAAAGGCTGGACACGCGACCAGGCGATCAAATATATGCTGTCCAATTCCAGCATGGGTGAAACCGATGCAAAGGTTGAGGTGGAACGCTATATCGCCATTCCCGGACAAGCGCTGGCCTATAAAATTGGCCAGCTGACCATTTTGCGCCTGAAAGACAAAGCCATGACAGCCATGGGCACGAAATTTGATCCCAAGGCATTTCATGCGCAGGTTTTGATGACCGGCGCATTGCCGATGACCGTGCTCGAAAAGAAAATTGATGATTGGATTGCAGCGTCGAAGTGAGATTATCCGCGCGCGGCGATCAGACTTTCTACAATTTTGTACGTCCGTTCATTGTCAACGTCGATGGCATTGCAGCCATCGGCGAGGATGACGGGCGTAATATTCAGGCCAATGCGTTTTGAAATCCGTTTTAGCCCCTGTGCCAATGAAACCAACCGTAACCGCAAAAGCAAAAGGTTGATCAGGCCAAAGGAATCAATAATCCGTCCGACTTTCTTTGCAAACTGACCACCACCCCTGAAAATTTCGACGGCAGCAAGCGCACGTTGCCCGCCCACACCGTAAAGATTGCAATTGGAATAAGCGTCATCTGCAAAGCGGTAAAATCGCCTTTGCCCATCGGGGTGGGCGGCAAGCACTGATTTCCGGCGTGTCATTGCAATCGCCACATCGGTTTCTTGTGTCAAAGCCGTGCACATGGCGTCGAGCGCATCGGCGCTCAACAGAGCGTTGTCAGCGGTTGTGATGATGATCGGCCCGTCATGCCCCGCTGCTGCCGTTAACACGCTGTCGGCGAGGTTATCCGCAGCGACACTGCATATGATTGCGTGGTTACCGGAGGCAAGATCATCAACAATCGCATCAATCTTTGACATCATATCGGCTTCAATAGAAACTCTTGCATCCTTAAGTCCTGGATATTGCAAAATGGTTTGAAGGACGTGCGCGATCAAAGGGCGACCAGCGAGCGGCACCAAGCATTTATGGGAAAGCCCCCGTGCAGCGGCCAATGGATCAACAACCCCTGGCCGTTGTGCTGCAAGTATGATGACACGAACACGCGGAGTGTTTGACATGTCAGGCTGCAATGCCTTGAGCGTTTATGGAAAGTCTGTGGCGGATCAAGCTCTCACTGACTATGGTTTCAATCAACTGATTGTGGCTCCATCCCATCAGCTGGGCTGACCGACCAAAGACCTTTTCTGACCATAAATTGCAATTGAGGTTAACTTCTAAAAACATCAATTGCCCGGTTTTTTGATCAAGGCGGAATTCAAAACGCCCATAGTCAAAGGGATGAAATATGTCTGCCATTCTGGCGGTATGGGCGCGAATGATCGGTTCCCAGTGGGGATCATCAAGCGGCGTCAGTTTATATTTGTCTGAACGGTCAACCAAATCACGTTTTTCCTGATAGGTCCGCAAATGCGATGGATCGACCTGTTCAAAAAGCATCATCGGCATGATTGCGGGTGCGCCTCCAGCCGTGATGACGGGAACCTCAACATCACTGCCATCAAGGAAGGGTTCAACAATGGCGTCATGGCCTTCGCTTTGTATTTCTTGAACAGCGCGCATGACGCCCGCCCAATCCCCCGCGTCACGGACCCCCCAACTGGCAGAGGAGGCGTTGGGTTTGATGACCAATCGATCTGCCTTTGGACAGCGGGCATCAAGGATTGGGGCACCTTTGCGGTATATGGCCCAAGGTGCTGTTGGTATGCCGCGGGCTTGTGCTTCAAGCTTTGTCAAATGCTTATCATCCGAAAGCCCGCGCAGGATTGGGCTGGCCCCAAGGAAAGGAATGGCAAGACGTGTACACAGGAGCGGCAGCAGCATTTCTGAATTCAAAAAACCGCCGCGGTTCAACAGGGGGAAAACAAAGTCGCATCCCGGATCGGCAAAAAGCGCTTCATAGCTGTCCGCCAATGAGAGATTGACCCCCAAGGTTTCAAGCGCGTTGCGAATCTCTTTATGATAAGGCGCATGATTGCCATCTTCATGATGCAACCCGCCCTGCCAAAAGACATGTTTGGCAATAAAAAGCACGCGGACACGCGCCTTGGTCGCAGCGGAAAGGGGCGAATAAAGCGGTTCGACGATTGGGAAATCTACAATGTTCATTGGGACAAAATATGATTTCCCCATGACAGGACCATGACAGTCCCTGTCATCAAATTGCAGTCATTCTAATCGATAACAATGATTTGGGATCGTTTAGACATGAACGCCGCTGCAAAAATTGATAATAGTGCTTTTATTGCACGCATGTTGACGTCGGGCGGTGACAAAAGAATTCGCGTCGCAACCAATGCCAACACGAATATGTACGGCGCGTCTCCTTTTCCAAGATCTATTTTGGGCTATGCGGCATCAACCGCGAACGACATTTCGCTTGATGCTTTTGATCATCTCAAAATTATTATGCGCGGATGGCCGGAAAACTCTACCATTTCTGGAGAATTTTACGCCACTGCGCTTGAAAAACTACGCGCCAAAATCAAGCACTGCTATCTGCTTCTAGCTGACACTGACATTGTTTTTGCGCCGTCCGGAACGGACCTTGAATATGTTGCGCTCGCGCTGGCAAAAGTAAGATCAGGCAAGGCCGTAACGAACATCATCCTCGGCGCTGATGAAGTGGGCAGTGGGTGCATATTATCAGCGCAAGGTAAGACATTTGCCACAGAAACGGCGCTGTCAGAAAACATTCAGAAGGGCGCGGTTTTAGAAGGTATAGCAGAGTGCCAAGTCATTGAGATTCCGGTACGGGACGCAGCCGGAGAGGCACGGACAAGTTACGCTATCGCAGATGATATTGATTGCATGGTCACCGCGATTGTTAATCAGCGTCGCCACGCCCTTGTCCATATTGTGCACGGGTCCAAAACAGGGCTTATCCTGCCCCGCATGGCTGAAATTGATCGTTTAATCGCCCGTCACGGCGCGGCGGTTACATATGTTGTTGATGCCTGTCAGGCGCGGATCAACGCTGCAACGATCAATGAGTATTTGAAACGCGGAATCATCGTTTTGTTAAGCGGGTCAAAATTCATGGGGGGGCCGCCCT
The DNA here is from genome assembly GCA_043760405.1 of Sphingomonadales bacterium. GTDB lineage: Bacteria > Pseudomonadota > Alphaproteobacteria > Sphingomonadales > Sphingomonadaceae > Aquisediminimonas. The sequence continues at coordinate 24,607 of JAYUPB010000110.1, read as the reverse complement.
TTTCAGGATTTGCCCTCGTCCCACCCCGCTTCCCGCGCAAAAAAACCCTGCCCCCTGGTCTGAGGATAATTTTTAGACGCGGCGAATGGCCCCTTGATTGGTCTGGAGCTGACATTTTTGATAACAGCGCCAACCCAGGATTGCTGCTGAGATTAGAGGCCGCACTCTTTGAACTCGACCGGTTCTCGCGCCTTGGCCAGCGCGAACGCACACGGGTCATCACCCATTTTCACGGGGCTGTATCCGCCTTTGTGCGTCACCTCGACGCAGATATTATCACGGGTTCGGTGGAACCATCTTGCCCGAATGATCATCCGATCGAACGGTTTACACTCGCAACGATTAACTTGTCACGCTTGCCGCAAAATCCTGATTTTGTAACGGCACAGCGCTGGCAACGCGTTCTTGCCGCGCGCGGGCTCCGATTGGGGCAGCCGGTAAAATGTGTTAAATTACCATCCGGTGCATGGGCGGGAACCCTGCGGATAAGCCTTTCGATGCCCCTGATGATCATGCTTTCAAACTTGACCGATGACGCCCTGACCAAAAAGTTGGACAATGATATGGCACGGATCACCAATGTTCTGGGGGCCGCAGCCAGCACCGCGGCCGCTTAAGCCAAAGCCTCCGCGATCAGTTTGCGCGAATTTTCGACACCGTAAAGCGCTATGAAACTGCCCATGCGCGGTCCTGCACTGGACCCCAGCAGGGTTTCATAAAGCGCCTTGAACCAGTCACGCAGATTTTCAAAGCCACCATCCTTGCCAATGGCATAGACGATGTTCTGAATGTCTTCGGCGGTTGCGTCCGGCGCGAGGGCCGCAAGTTCATCGTCGAGCTGCTTAAGCGCAGCCACCTCACCCCCCTCGGGCTTGCGACGCTGCAAAGTTGGCGCGACAAAATCACGGTTGTACGCAAGTGCATGCCCGATCAAAGCATCCAGTTCAGGATATTTCGCCGCCGAAGCATCTGCGACATAGTTGCTAAGATAGCCCCAGACCTGCTCCGCATCAGCGCCTGCACCCATCACGCCGCACAAATTCAGCAGCAGCCCGAATGTCACCGGCGGCGTCCCTTCGGGCACCACACCGTTGTGGAGATGATGGACCGGATTGCCGAGCCTTTTGTCAAGCGGCTGATCATGCCAGCTCGCCCGAAATTTGAAATATTCGTCAACCGCCGCCGGGATGATCCCCATGTGCAATTGCTTGGCGCTTTTCGGTTCGCGGTAGGCGTAAAATGCGACGCTTTCTTGCGGGCCATAGGTGAGCCAATCTTCAAGCGCCAGACCATTGCCCTTGGATTTCGAAATCTTCTCGCCCTTTTCGTCGAGGAACATTTCATAAATCAGGCCTTCGGGTTTACGCCCGCCCAGCACAGCCGCGATCTTGCCAGACTGGGTGCCGCTGTCGGTCAAATCCTTGCCGTACATTTCATAATCGACGCCCAAAGCAACCCAGCGCATCGCCCAGTCGACCTTCCACTGGAGCTTCGCCTTACCCGACAGAATTGACTGGGTAACCATGTCACCCCCGTCGTCAAAGCGGATCAGGCCCGCATCGGCGTCAATCACTTCAATCGGCACCTGCAACACAATCCCGCTCTTCTCACTGATCGGCAGCACCGGCGAATAGGTCGCGGCGCGTTCCTTGCGGAGCGTTGGCAACATAATGTCCATGATCGCCTGATACTGGCGCAGGACATTCTTTAGCGCATCATCAAATTGCCCTGATTCATAGAGCGATGATGAAGAAATGAATTCATAATCAAAACCGAACCGGTCAAGAAAATCACGCAGCATCGCATTGTTATGTGCGGCAAAACTTTCATGCGTGCCAAATGGGTCCGGGATGCGCGACAATGGCTTGCCCAAATGTTCGGTCAGCATCGCCTGATTGGGGACATTGTCCGGCACTTTACGCAGGCCGTCCATATCATCGGAAAATTCAATCAACCGTGTTGGCAAATCAGACATGGCTTCAAACGCATGCTGGACCATCGTCGTGCGCAGCACTTCGTTGAATGTCCCAATATGGGGGAGGCCGGAGGGGCCATAGCCACATTCGAGAACAATTTTTCCGCCGTTTGGCTTGCCCTGCGGATGGCGTTTCAGCAACCGTCGCGCCTCTTCATAGGGCCAAGCCTTTGATGCCATTGCGGTGGTGCGGAGGTCAGTCACAGATATATCTCACTTGCGGGTTTTTCGATCCCTGCCCTTTCCCGCTTTTCAGAAAAGTTGCAAGCCTGCCGATCATGCGAACAAAGACGCTATCCCTGCACTAACTGACCATCACGACCACGCTGCCTTTCTTCCTGCCTGTATCAACATAGCGATGCGCATCAACCATTTGCGCAAAGGAATAGCTGCGGTCGATGACTGGCTTTAACACGCCGCTTTCGGCCATATCGGCAATCTGTGCCAAATATTCAACGCGCTCATCCGCTGGGCCAGCGATGACTTTTTTACCCGTCATGAGCGGTGCCCAGAGCATCGCCAACATGTCACCAATGCCGCCTGCAATCGGCGCATAGCGCCCCGTTTTGGTCAGTTTATGCTTACACGCACCAAACGACGTTGCGCCGACGACATCCATAACCACATCATATTGGACATCGCCCTGCGCAAAATCTTCCACTTTATAATCGATGACTGTGTCAGCGCCTAACGACCGCACAAGGCTGGTGTTAGCGCTGCTCGTTACACCGGTCACATGGGCTCCTGCATATTTGGCAAGTTGCACCAATGCTGTTCCCACGCCGCCGGATGCTCCAATAATCAGAATTGTTTCGCCGCTTTTAATCTTTGCTTTGCGCAAAAAATCCAATGCAGTGAACCCGCCAAAACACAAGCTTGCAGCCTCGGCAAAGGACAATGAAGCCGGTTTGTGGATGACCGGGCCATTTTCTCTCACAGTACGATACTCTGCATAACAGCCCATTTTCCCGCCCGGAAAAGCGAAAACTTCATCGCCAACGCTGAACCGCGTAACCGTGCGGCCGATCGCTTCAACAACGCCCGCCAATTCTGTGCCCAAGATCGGTTGCCTTGGTTTGGTAAAACCAAGCGCGAGACGCGCGATCACACCGAGCCCTGCCGGAACAATTAACGACCGTACGCGCGTGTCTCCAGACGTTACTGATGTTGCATGAATTCTGACCAATATCTCGTCATCATTTGGGATCGGCTTGGCGATATCAACCAATTCAAGCACATTGGGGTCACCGTAATTGCGGCAGAAATAGGCTTTCATTGCAGTGATCCATAGTGTGACAAGGATCCGCTGTTTACAGCCAACGCGACAACAAGTCTTGGTCACTAATGTGCTAGTGCGATGCCAACGACTTCAGTTCAGCATGACTCAAAATACACACACCGTGTTGCCAATGCGTTCTGACTGCGCCAAGTCGATCCTGTGAACACGCCTCTGCCCTATTCTGCGCTCCATGCAAGCCACAGCGGCATTTGGATTGCCGACGAAACGGGCGTGCGCGGCGTTGGTCGCAGTGAAGCGATTGCGCGCGCGGCGGACACACCTATGGTCCTCTTAAACGCGCCACTGATCGGACAAAGGCTTGGCTATCCCGATCTGGCGGGGTTAGATCTGCTCGAACTCTTTGCCTTTATGCATCCGGCGCGGTTCATGGTGCCAACGATTAAGGGCCTAGCCACTTCACTTGGGCTGACTGTGCCCGACAATGAACCCGATGCTGCGACGCTGCTGCGCACAGCAACGTCAGGGCTTCTTGCCGAGATGGATGCCCAAAGCTGGGCAGAGCGAGAAGGCGCATGGACCGCAGTTCAGGCATTGTTCCGTCAGCAATGGCCCTGGGCCGAACATATCATCGATCACATCGCCAAACCCAAAGAGGCCGAACGGTGGCTGTTTAGCAAACTACCTGAATGGGAAGAAAAATCGGCGCGCGCCGCCCCTCGCCCCATTGCTGTAAAAAAGGCTGATACGCTCTCGCGGCTTGATGCTCTGACCGGCCACGGTTCTGAAGAACGCCCGGGTCAGCGCGCCTATGCAGAGGCCGCCGCCGGGGCCTTCGCACCGCGAACCGCACGCGATCAGCCCAATCTGCTGCTGGCAGAGGCTGGCACTGGCATTGGCAAGACGCTGGGCTATCTGGCCCCAGCCTCGCTGTGGGCTGAACAGGCCGAAGGGACGGTGTGGATTTCAACCTTCACCAAGGCGCTGCAACGGCAATTGGACGCGGAAACCGCAAAATTATATCCGCGCGACAGCGGGAAGGTTGTGGTCCGGAAGGGCCGCGAAAATTACCTCTGCCTGCTCAATTTGGAAGATGCACTTCAAGGAGGTTTTGCAGGGCGCGCCGCAATCCTTGCGCACTTGATCGCGCGCTGGGCCGCCTACAGCCGTGATGGCGATATGATAGGCGGTGATTTGCCCGGTTGGTTGCCGACACTTTTTCGCCGCAACGGATCAACCGCGCTCACCGACCGGCGGGGGGAATGCGTCTATGCGGGCTGCCCACATTACCGTAAATGCTTCATCGAACATGCATCACGCGCGAGTGCAGGCGCCAATATTGTCATCGCCAATCATGCGCTTGTCATGGTCAATGCCGCGCGGGGCCGTGAAGAAGCAAACCGGCCCACGCGGTTGGTATTTGATGAAGGTCATCATCTGTTCGACGCCGCCGATTCGATGTTTTCAACCGCGTTGACAGGTCAAGAAGCGATTGAACTGCGCCGCTGGATCATTGGCCCCGAAGGCAAAGCGCGCGGGCGCAGGCGCGGTCTATCGGCAAGACTTGCCGATGTTGCAAGCTATGATGCTGAAGGGTCTAACGCCATCGCAGCAGCGGCCAATGCGGCCAGCCAGCTCCCCTCTGATGGTTGGTTACAGCGTATTGCAGAAGGTGCGCCGTTCGGCCCTATCGAAGCCATGCTCGCCGCGATACGCGGAACGGTGTTTGCACGCGGTGACGGCGCAGATGCCGGATACGGGCTCGAAACCGAAGCGGCTGGGCTTGACGGGCCCCTGATTACCGCCGTCGAACCTGCGATCATCGCGCTTGATGCGTTACTGCGCCCATTGGTGGCGCTCGGGCGGCGTTTGGAATCGGTGATGGCAGAAGGCCCCGATTGGCTCGACGGGCAAGCGCGCGCGCGGATTGAAGGCGCCCTCTCCAGCCTGACATGGCGCGCGGATACGCTCGCCGGCTGGTTGTCACTTTTGTCCCGCCTTGGTGGCCCAGCAGATCCAGATTTCGTCGACTGGCTTGCAGTTGAACGCATTGAAGGACGCGAGGTTGATATTGGCCTGCGCCGCCATTGGCTCGACCCCACACGCCCTTTTGCAGCCAGTGTTATCAAGCCTGCCCATTCTGTGGTCATTACATCTGCCACTCTCAAAAGCGGGGAAGGATGGGACGTCGCCGATGCGCGGACAGGGGCAGTGCATAGCGACGGGCCAGTCGGCCATTTTGAAGCGGTCAGTCCGTTTGATTATACAAAACACGCCGATGTGATCATCGTCACCGATGTCAAACGCGGCGATGTGCCGCAATTGTCCAACGGCTATGCGCGACTGATTGCAGCAGCGGGCGGCGGGACACTGGGGCTCTTCACAGCGATCCGGCGGCTGCGGAGTGTTCATGCGCGCATTGCAGACCGGCTCGCCCGCGATGGCCTGCCCCTTTATGCCCAGCATGTTGACCCCATCGACACGGGCACGCTCGTTGATATTTTTCGCGATGATCCCCGCTCCAGCCTGCTCGGAACCGATGCGTTGCGTGACGGGGTTGATGTTCCGGGACAATCGCTGCGGCTGGTGGTGATGGAGGGGGTGCCTTGGCCAAAGCCCACCGTTCTGCATGCGGCACGGCGGGCCGCGGGCGGGGGCAGCGCCTATGATGACCGGTTAATCCGTGCGCGACTGGCTCAGGCATTCGGACGGCTGATCCGGCGGCAAGGGGACCGCGGCGTTTTCGTGATTCTGTCCGCAGCCATGCCGTCGCGCTTATTGACAGCTTTTCCGCCTGGAACCCCTATCCACCGTTTGACGTTGGATGATGCTATCGAGCGAGTCATAAACCTTGTCGGCAACGGCGCACAATCACCGCTTCCCTCTCCGTCCAGTTTGGGGCAACACGTGGATCAATGAAAACACTCACTCTTTTCCGTCATGCCAAATCAGGCTGGGATGCGCCTGTTGACCGTGACTTTGACCGCCCAATCAATGAACGCGGGATCAAAGGCGCGCGCATGATCGGACATCACTTGCAGGATGCAGGATGGCGTTTTGATCATATTGTGTCGTCCCCGGCCGTGCGCTGCACCGAAACACTCGATGCGCTGTGGGAGGGCTATGGCCGCATTTTGCACCCCAATTGGGATCGCCGCATTTACCTCGCCTCTGGTGCGACTTTGCTAGATGTCGTCCATGATGTGCCCGATGATGTCGAAAACGTTCTCATCTGCGGTCATAATCCGGGATTAGAGGATCTGATCCTGCAATTGGTTGCCGATGTTGCGGGGGATGCGCTGCGCGACGCGGTTGAAGAAAAATTTCCGACGGCGTCAGTTGCAGAACTCCAGATTGATACTGCACGCTGGGCCGATATTGGCACAGGCAGCGCAAAATTCACGCGGCTCATCCGCCCGCGCGATCTGGATTCCGCCCTAGGTCCGCATCAGGACTGAAAACTATACCCGCGCAGCAACATCGTCTTCGGCAATCGCGCGGGCCAAGCGGTCACGAATCGCGATAAGACCAGATAAGGTATCAGGCTGAGCCTTTGGCGGAACGACAACAGCATCAGCGGCTGACGCACCGCGCGCGTTCAAAAGTTTCTGTACACCTTTAACGGTATAGCCTTCGTGATTGAGCAGCATATTGATCCGTTTGACCAACGCAACATCCTCAGCGCGGTAATAACGGCGGCTTCCAGCACGCGTCATCGGCTTCAACTGAGGAAACTTTGATTCCCAGTACCGTAAAATATGCTGCGGCAGTTTGAGTTCAGCCGAGAGTTCGCCAATGGTCCGAAAGGCACCTTCTGCTTTTTCAACCATTGGCGCTCCCAATCCTTTAGTCAGTCTTTTCGACCTGTGCTCGCATCATTTGACTGGCGCGAAATGTCAGCACGCGCCGCGGCGCAATGGGCACTTCTACGCCTGTTTTTGGATTTCTCCCAATTCGCTCACCCTTATCACGCAACAGGAAGCTTCCAAATCCAGAGATTTTCACATTCTCACCTTTGGCGAGTGCGAGCGTCATATGGTTTAGAATTGATTCGACCAAATCCGATGATTCGGCACGTGACAACCCAATGTTACGGTGAAGAGAATCAGCAAGACTGGCTCTTGTTAAGGTGCCATCTCCCGCCATTACGCAATCCCCTTTGTTACTGTGGTTAATACAACCAACGCCCTCTTATCCTATTGTTGGCGAAGGTCAATTCTTGGCGTGATCGATCAAAAGCGGACAACCGATGCGCCCCAGGTAAAACCCCCACCCATTGCTTCTAATACAATGATGTTTCCGCGCTGAATGCGACCGTCCCGGACCGCTCGATCCAATGCCAAAGGAACAGAAGCTGCAGAGGTGTTGGCGTGCACATCAACAGTCATCACAACCTTTGATCCAGGCAGACCAAGTTTACGCGCCGTGGCGTCCAATATCCGGGCATTGGCCTGATGCGGGACGACCCAATCGACATCAGCAACGGTTAAATCCGCAGCGGCAAGCACCTCCCCCATGACAGAGGCGAGATTGCCAACGGCGTGGCGAAACACTTCGCTGCCCTTCATCCGCACCTTGCCAACGGTTCCTGTGGTGGACGGCCCACCGTCGACATAAAGCAGGCCATTATGACGGCCATCGGCATGAAGCCGTGATGTCAATATTCCCGCATCTCCGTCTGCGGCCTGAAGCACAACAGCACCCGCCCCGTCACCAAACAAGACGCAGGTCGTGCGGTCTTCCCAATCAAGAATGCGGCTGAAGGTTTCGGCCCCAATCACCAGTGCCGTCCGCGCGCTACCCCCGCGAATCATGTTGTCGGCAATGGACAGCGCATAAAGAAAGCCCGAACAAACCGCAGCAACATCAAAAGCGATGCAATCATCAACGCCAAGCATCGCTTGAACCTTGGTCGCACTTGACGGAAAAGTTTGATCCGGCGTCGCAGTCGCCAGGATGATCAGATCAATATCAGCAGCGACAACCGCCGCCGCATCCATCGCCGCCCGCGCCGCATCCGCACCCAACGTCGCCGTTGTTTCGCCGTCGCCTGCGATATGGCGAAACCGAATGCCTGTGCGTGCGACAATCCATTCGTCAGTCGTATCAACGGTTTGTGCAAGTTCAGCATTTGAAACACATCTTTTGGGAAGCGCAGACCCCGTCCCCAAAATGACAGAGCGCAATGTCACGCAGCATTGGCCTTGATCAGCGCGAGATCGTCAGTGATCCGCGCGGTAATATTTTTGGCGACCAGTTTTGCGGCGACACCAACGGCATTGGCAACACCCTTGGGGCTTGCTCCGCCGTGGCTTTTCACCACAACACCGTTAAGACCAAGAAAAACCGCGCCGTTATGATTGTCGGGATCAAGATGATGCCGCATCAATTCGGTTGCTGGGCGCGAAATTAAAAATCCAAATTTCGACCGGATCGAACTGGTAAAGGCACGGCGCAAAAGGTCCGTGACGAACCGCGCGGTCCCTTCCATGGTTTTGAGCGAAATATTGCCAGTAAATCCGTCGCACACCACGACATCGGTCAACCCGCGTGAGATTTTATCGCCCTCGATAAAACCTTCAAAGCTCATGTGAAGGTGGTTGCTATCGCGCAGCAAGGTCGCCGCATCGCGAATTTCATCCGTGCCTTTGAGATCTTCTGTGCCGATGTTCAAGAGAGACACACGCGGCTTTTCAATGCCCAAAGCAATCCGGGCATAGGCCGCGCCCATGACCGCAAACTCCACAAGATTACGGGTTTCACATTCAGTGTTTGCGCCAAGATCAAGCATGACAAAGTCATTATCGCCAAGACTGGGGAGCAATGCTGCAAGCGCCGGACGATCAATTCCGGGCATCGTCCGCAATGCCAGTTTCGACATCGCCATCAGCGCGCCGGTATTTCCCGCAGAAACTGCAGCGCCCGCGCGTCCCTGTTTTACGGCATCAATGGCAATGCCCATGCTGGTGGTTTTGGCACGGCGAATGGCCTGTGACGGCTTATCACTTCCCGCAATCACTTCAGCTGCGTGAATAATTTCAGAAGCTTCGGAAAGATTGGGATGGTTTGAAAGCGCGCCGCGAATGGCCGCTTCATCACCCACCAGATCAAAGGTCAGACCAGGCCATTGCCGCCGCGCAAGTGCAACGCCAGCCAGCATTACTGCCAGTCCTACGTCACCCCCCATCACGTCGATGGCAATTCGTGGCGCGTCAGCCACTTGGCCGATCTCCTCTGGTCAGCTTATGAGGTTCAGCCTGCGACTGAAATGACTTCGCGACCATTATAATGGCCACACGCGCTGCACATATTGTGGGGGCGCTTCAGTTCGCCGCAATTTGAACATTCTTGGAATGCTGCAACGGTCAAAGAGTCATGGCTGCGCCGCATGTTGCGCTTTGATGGTGATGTTTTTCGTTTAGGAACAGCCATTTCGGCACCTTGTATAAATATAGGATCACAAACCGCACATCCCAGTTTACGTCATCGCCAATCATCACATCCGTAGAAGGACAGACAAGCGCCGAATCTGAAGGGACACGCAAGCAAGCCGCGCGTATAGCGATAATACGAACAGTTGCAAGCGTGCGCACATCATGCCACCAAGCATCTCCACAAGAGCAGGGGATAAATATATGATTTTGCCAGTAACTTTAACAGCAGCAGGTCTCGCCGCCCTCATCAACATCTGGATTTCCATTCGCGTTGGCCAAGTGCGGACGCGCGAAAAAGTGTCAATTGGTGATGGTGGCAATGATGCCGTCATTCGGCGCATGCGCGCACATTCCAATTACATTGAAAATGCGCCATTTTTTGTTTTGCTGATTGCTGCCATTGAATTGGCGAACAACAGCGGCCCTGCCCCAACATGGCTCTGGGTCGTTACCGCACTCTACTTCCTTGGTCGCGTCGCCCACTGTATTGGGATGGATGATGGCAAGTTCGGCAAAGGCCGGATGATTGGCACATTGATCAATATGCTGACCCTGCTTGGGCTGGGGCTTTATGCGCTGTCCATCCCGTATTTGACGGCTGGTACAGCCCAGCAGGTCACACCAGCTGACATGCAGGACGCGGAGGTTTTACCGCAAGGTTAAGCCAGTACATCATCTGCAACATAAGCATTGGTGCGGCGTTCGTGGGCGAATGTGGACATGGGTCCATGCCCGGGCACGAACGCCGTTTCACCGCCCAGTGGCCATAGCCGCGTGGTGATTGCGTTGATCAGATCCGCGTGATTTCCCTGCGGAAAATCGGTACGGCCAATCGACCCCTGAAACAGAACATCACCGACAATCGCCAATTTTGAAGGCGCATGGTGGAAAACGACATGCCCCGGTGTGTGCCCCGGGCAATGATAAACATCCAGTGTCAGATTGCCGACCGTCACAGTATCGCCGTTGACCAACCAGCGATCCGGTTCAAACACTTCTGCATGCATTCCGTATTTCTGACCATCATCGCCCAGCTGTGCGATCCAGAATCGGTCTGCTTCATGGGGCCCTTCAATTGGCACACCCAATTCTTTCGCCAACATGCCGGATTGGCCACAATGATCCAGATGGCCGTGGGTCAGAAGGATCTTTTCGACGGTCACCCCGTGCTGAGCCGCTGCCGCCTTTAACTGCGGCAAATCTCCACCGGGGTCAGTGAACGCACCCTTCATGGTTTGTGTGCACCAAATCAGGCAACAGTTTTGCTGCAACGGGGTCACTGGAATAATAGCGGCTTTTAAGGGGCTTTGTGTCATACAAATGACATGGCGATGCCCGATGGCGCTGACAAGGGGTAGAATGAGGTTTGAACAATGCGGTTGGTTTGTATTACATTTTTAGCAGTCATGATTATGGCGGCGGCCCCGTCCCCTGAAAGCCCCATTGTGATTGCACATCGCGGCGCAAGTGGCCTCGTCCCTGAACACACCCTCGCGGCCTATGCCAAAGCGATGGATGACGGCGCTGACTATATCGAACCCGATCTGGTGATGACAAAGGACGGCGTTCTGATCATCCGCCATGAAAATGAAATTTCTGGCACGACGGACATTGCCGCGCATCCTGAATTTGCCGTGCGGCGGACGACCAAAGCGATTGACGGCCACGCTGTCACGGGATGGTTCACCGAAGATTTCACACTGGCAGAATTGAAAACATTGCGCGCACGCGAACGCCTGCCTCAATTGCGGCCGGGGAGTGCCGCGCAAGATGGTCGCTATGACATTGCTACATTTCAGGAAGCCATCACGCTGGTGCGGGCGCGTGAAAAAACCGACAAACGGCAGATTGGCCTTTATCCAGAAACCAAGCACCCCAGCTATTTCAGGAAAATTGGATTGCCTTTGGAACCAAAGCTGCTGTCCGTTCTAAAAGCCAATGGATATAGAAAAGTGAGCGACCCGATCTTCATCCAGTCGTTCGAAGTCAAAAATTTACAGACGCTCCGCAAACAGACCAAGCTGCGGCTGGTGCAGTTGATTGATGATGAAGGCGGTCCCGCGGATCGCCCTGATCTGCTCTACGTGGATATGGTAAAACCCTCAGGGCTTGCCGCGGTTGCGCGCTATGCCAACGGTATCGGCGCTGCCAAAGCCCTGATCCAGCCGCGCGGGGCTGATCAAAAGTGGATAGAGCCGACCTCCTTGATCGCGGACGCGCACAGAGCGGGCTTGCTTGTTCACAGCTGGACATTTCGCGCGGAAAATTATTTTCTGCCCATCCCGCTGCGCAGCAGTGCAAGCCCATCGCAACTTGGCAATATGGCCACAGAAATCCGCCACTTTCTTGATCTGGGCGTTGACGGTGTCTTTAGTGATCATCCCGGTGAAGCCATTAAAGCACGTCGTTAAGGATCAGCATTCAACGACATTAACCGCCAGCCCGCCCAGCGACGTTTCCTTATAGCGTTCGGACATATCGAGCCCGGTCTTGCGCATTGTCTCGATCACCTGATCCAGACTGACACGGTGTGTGCCATCGCCGAGCATCGCAAGACGCGCGGCCTCAATCGCTTTAATTGATCCGACCGCATTGCGTTCAATACACGGCACCTGCACAAGCCCGCCAACGGGATCACAGGTGAGGCCCAAATTATGCTCCATGCCAATTTCAGCAGCATTTTCAATTTGGGCAGGCGACGCGCCGAGCGCAGCGGCAAGCCCCGCCGCCGCCATCGAACAGGCCACACCAATTTCACCCTGGCACCCGACCTCTGCCCCCGATATTGATGCATTTTCCTTGAACAGAGACCCTATCGCAGCGGCGGTCAAAAAATAGGTTTCAACCCCGTCCCGGCAGGCCCTTGGCGCAAAGCGTTCGTAATAACGCAGTACCGCTGGAACAATGCCCGCAGCACCATTGGTTGGAGCCGTCACAACACGTCCACCCGCTGCATTTTCCTCGTTCACCGCGAGCGCCCAAAGGTTGACCCAGTCGATCACCGTCAAAGGATCAGCAAGCGCGCGCTCCTGCCGTTCAATCAAGAGGCGAAAAATATCGGGTGCGCGCCTTTTCACTTTCAAACCGCCGGGCAAAATGCCTTCCGCCGCAATCCCCCGGTCAATACAAGCAGACATCACATCCCTTAGCGCGAAAATCTGCGCGCTGATGGCGTCAGCTGACAATGTTACGCTTTCATTGGCATGCATGATTTCCGCGATGGTCAGGCCGGTGCGTTCGGTCATCGCCAATAATTCATCACCAGACCGGAACGGAAAGGGCAGATCAAGCGCGCCTTCTGGCGGCGCATTGCGCGCGACATCAGCCTCATCGACAATAGCTCCGCCACCGACCGAATAAACTGTGCGCTCCAACAACACGCTATCCTGGCTATCAAAGGCTGTGAAACGCATTGCATTTGAATGGTAATCAAGGCGTTCGCGCTGCAAAAAGCGCAAATCGCGCGCTTCATCAAACATTATGTCATGCGTCTGGCCAAGCGATAGACGGCCCCGCGCTCGAATGTCTGCGACGATAGAGTCTGCACGGTCGGGGTGGCTATCGACGGGCCGTTCCCCAGAAAGCCCAAGCAAGATCGCACGGTCGCTTGCATGGCCTTTCCCTGTAAGCGCAAGTGATCCGAACAGCGCAGTGTCGACGCGCGAGACTTGGGCGAGAACGCCCGCCGCTTCCAACCGCACGACGAAATCCGCAGCTGCCGTCATCGGCCCCATCGTATGTGAGCTTGAAGGCCCGACGCCGATCTTGAAAAGATCAAATACACTTGCAACCATGCGGCTTCATGACGATTTCTGCGGGGGCTGGCAAGCCGCAAGGTGATGCGTCTATAGGGGCGATATGGTACACCTCCCTTTAGATGGCCCCTTTATCCTGCTGGATGATGCACGTGCGCAGGGGGCGTCACCTGCGCGGCTTTACCGCAACCCTGTGCGCATCATCGAAGCCTATCGCACATCAGATGTGCCAGCAGCACTAGATGCCCTTGCCGATACCCAGAAAGAGGGATTCCACACGGCAGGCTTTCTGTCTTATGAGGCAGGTCTGGCCCTTGAACCCAAGCTAAAGGCAAGCGCACTGCCATCCTCCGATCCACGCTTACCGTTGCTATGGTTTGGTGTGTTCGACCGTTTTGAACCCTTTTCAACCGCGGATTTGCCTGATCCCGCAGGCGGGTGGATTGCCGCCCCCAAACCCAGACTGACGCGTGAAGACTATGCGTCACGGTTCACAACGATCAAAAATTATATCGATGCTGGTGATATATATCAGGCGAACCTCACATTTCCGTGTGATGTCCAAACGGCAGGTGATCCGCTCGCGCTCTATGCCGGCCTGCGCGACCGCGCGAAAGCAGGTTATGGCGGTATAGTGTGGACGGGCAAAGACTGGCTATTGTCGCTGTCACCCGAACTCTTCTTCGCCATGCGCCACGGCAAAGTGACGACCAAGCCGATGAAGGGCACTGCCGCGCGAAACCCGGACCCCGTACTGGATCAGCGTGCGATCGATATTTTGCGTACTGACCCCAAACAATGCGCTGAAAACCTGATGATTGTTGATCTTCTGCGCAATGATCTGTCCCGCGTGGCAGAGGCTGGCAGCGTGATGGTCCCCGAACTGTTCCAGGTTGAAACATACCCCACAGTGCATCAAATGACATCGACGGTAACGGCAGCGATCCGTCCCGATTTGGATGCAACGGCAGTCATTTCAGCAATCTATCCCTGCGGTTCGATCACGGGGGCACCAAAAATCCGCGCGATGGAAGTCATCCATCAGGTCGAAACCGCCCCGCGCGGAGCCTATACTGGGTCGATTGGCCGGATTGATGCGAACGGCGACGCGGCGTTTAACGTGGCCATTCGCACCCTTCATTTGCGCGCCGGTGAAACCACCGCCACTTTGGGATTGGGCGGCGGCATTGTTGCTGATAGCAAGTTGGCGGAGGAATGGGACGAATGTTTCGCCAAGGGGAAATTTGTGGCTGATCCACGTTCATTTGATCTGATTGAAACCATGCGGTTTGACCCGCTGGGCGGCATTGCCTTGCTCGAACGTCATTTGGAGCGGTTGAAAGCGAGCGCGGACGCGCTGGGATTTGCCTTTGATCGCCACGCAACCCGCAACGAATTGCAAGCCGCAACATTTCGTATTTACCAATCGCGCCGCGTGCGATTGATGCTGTCACGCACAGGCAAAATGGCAATTGAAATCTCTCCCTTGCATCCAACCCCGGTTGACCCCGTAAGGGTTGCCATCATGCCCCTGCCCGTCGCTCCATCCGATTTTCGCCTGCGCCACAAAACCAGCGACCGTGCCTTTTACACAAAGGCGCGCAACGACGCAGGCACATTTGAAGTTGCCCTGATCGACACAGACGGCTTTCTGACCGAAGGCAGCTTCACCACTATCTTCGTAAAACGAGACGGCCAACTGCTCACGCCGCCCTTGTCACGCGGCCTCCTTCCCGGCGTGATGCGCGGCGAACTGATCGACCGCGCGATCGCGGTTGAGGCGGATTTGACTGAAAATTGCTTAAAAGATGGCTTTTTTGTCGGAAATGCATCGCGCGGCCTGTTGCCCGCGCAACTGGTTAGGCTATAGGCACGCTGCACCGCAACACATTCCCAAAGGCCCATTCCATGCGCACGACCTCTGCTGCCCTAGACCGCATCACGCCATCGGCGACGCTCGCCATGACCAGCCGGGTGCTTGATCTTAAGGCAAAGGGTGTGGACGTCATTGGATTGGGCGCTGGTGAGCCGGATTTTGACACGCCAGATTTCGTCAAGGAAGCCGCGATCGAGGCAATCCGTTCTGGCCAGACAAAATATACCAATGTTGATGGGACCGCCGCACTCAAAGCGGCGATTATTGCAAAGTTTAAGCGTGACAATGATCTGGACTATACAGCCAATCAAATCAGCGTGAATGTCGGCGGAAAACATACGCTTTTCAATGCACTGGTCGCTACGGTTGAGGCTGGGGATGAGGTTATTATTCCCGCGCCTTACTGGGTCAGCTATCCCGACATTGTGAATTTTGCCGGCGGAACGCCCGTCATCATCAAGGCGAGCGCGGCCCAAAATTACAAAATCACGCCTGAACAGCTTGAAACCGCAATTACACCGAACACGCGCTGGTTGATCCTCAATTCGCCTTCAAACCCGACCGGCGCTGCTTATTCACGTTCCGAATTGCGCGCCATTGCAGATGTGCTGCTGCGCCACCCGCAGGTCTTTGTGATGGCAGACGATATGTACGAACATATTGTTTATGATGATTTTGAATTCACCACAATCGCACAGGTTGAACCTGCCCTTTATGATCGCACCTTGACCGTGAATGGCTGTTCAAAAGCCTATTCAATGACGGGCTGGCGGATCGGTTTTGCAGGTGGACCCGCTTGGCTCATCAAAGCCATGGCGAAACTGCAATCGCAGTCGACATCAAACCCCTGCTCTATTGCGCAGGCGGCCGCCACAGCGGCCCTGAACGGCGATCAAAGTTTTCTCAACAGCCGCAATGAAGCCTTCAAAGGACGTCGTGATTTGGTTGTCGCAATGCTCAATCAAATTGATGGCATTCACTGCCCCCGCCCAGAAGGCGCATTCTATGTCTATCCTGATGTGAGTGGATTGATCGGCAAGACAACACCAAGCGGCGTTTTGATCGACAGTGATGAAACGTTGATCACTTATTTCCTTGATGAAGCCAAGGTGGCGGCGGTGCACGGCGGTGCATTTGGCCTCGAACCTGCGTTCCGCATTTCCTATGCGACGTCAGAAGCGTTGCTGACAGAAGCCTGCACCCGCATCAAAACCGCCTGTGACGCACTGCGTTAACGCAGATACAATCAACAAAATATGCGCTTACCCCCGTTTGGTTCGAGCTTGTCGAGAACTGTTTTATAGCGCACCGTTCTCGACAATCTCGAACCAAACGGAAGCGGAATAAGACCCTAATTCCCTCACGCTAAGTTGTTGCGTAAGCGCAACACTCTTTGAAATAAGTCAGTTTCACTGTCATTTACGGTTGTGCGTCGCAACAATTAACGTCATTTTACCATTGTTTCGTCATCTGAACCCCGCGCTGCTCGCGTTCGAGAGGCAAGGAACGAGATCGCAGGCGGGGCGACGCAATTAACTGATAAAGGGGTATCCCATGCGCACGTCGATTAAAAACCTAACCAAAGCCAGCACAACGGCTTTGGCCCTTATGCTGGTTGCAACACCTGCATTCGCACAAGAAGAAGCTGCTGAAGCCGAAAAAGCGATCACGATTAGCGGCAGCATCACCGCTGTTTCTGATTACCGTTTCCGCGGTGTTTCGCTGTCTGATGAAGATTTTGCGATCCAGCCAACCATCACCATTTCGCATAAAAGCGGTTTCTATGCTGGATTGTGGGGATCAAACCTCGGCAATTCACTGGAACCCGTTTACGGCGACATTGAAGTTGATCTTTATGCGGGTTGGACCGGCGACATCGCTTCTGGCACGACGGTTGATGTGGCCGCTGTCTATTATTATTATCCAGACGGCACAGGTGCGAGCGATTATTTTGAGCCTTATGTCTCCATCGCGCACACCATTGGGCCTGTCACTGCAAAGGCTGGTGTCAACTGGGCACCATCACAAGCAGCAACCGGCAACAACAACTTCACTTATTATTATGGGCAGCTTGGCTATACCATTCCAAAGACACCAATCACGCTTACCGCGCGTTTGGGTCAACAGGATCTGGGACCAGCAACCTATACTGAATGGGCCGTTGGTGCGACTGCGACATGGAAGTCGCTGACATTTGGTTTGCAATATGTTGATACCGACCTTGGCAATTTGCCAAATGTCGACGCGGGCCTCGTCGCTTCGCTCAGCTTTGCATTCTAAACACGCTAACGTCGGCTGGCCATAACCAGCCGCTGTGTTACCGGATGGGCGGGGGATGTAATCACATCTTCCGCCTTTCCAATGTCAACGATCTGCCCTGCGTCCAAGACCGCAATACGGTGGCACAGCTGCCGTGCGAGTGCGAGGTCATGGGTGATCGCCAAAATCGCAAGTCCGCGTTCGCGCTGGAGCCTTTGCAAAAGCGCAACAATTTGTGCGGCCACCAAAACATCAAGTGCTGACGTTGCTTCATCAAGCAACAGCATCTGCGGTTCGGCGATCAACGCCCGGGCAATCGCGACGCGCTGTGCCTGTCCGCCAGAAAGTGCTGCGGGACGGCGGCCCGCCATATCGGGGGTAAGTTCAACATCCACCAACGCCGCTGCAACACGCGCGTCTTTTTCACCCTTGGTCATATCCGGCATCAAATGTGTGAGTGGTTCTGCGATAATATCCGCCACCCGCCACCGCGGATCAAGGCTCGCCACGGGATCTTGAAAAACCGGCTGAATTAAACGGCGGTGGCCGCGCGTCATCCTGGCGCGTTCAGGAAGCACGTCCCCCAGCCACGTCACAGTCCCCGCATCACACGGGCCAAGGCGGGCGATGGCACGGCCCAACGTCGATTTACCCGATCCTGATTCTCCGACCAGCGCCAGCGCTTCCCCCGCCGCCACTGTTAGCGTCGCGCCGTCCACTGCCACAAACCGGCCACGCCGCCAGCCTGGACGCGGAAACGTGACCGTCATATCTGAAACCGCCAGCAAGGGGGCGCCAACCGGCGGCAAATGCGGTGCTGGACCATCGAGCAGCGGCACTGCCGCCACCAAGGCTTGCGTATACTTTTGTTGCGGGTGGGCGAGGAGTATTTCCGCCGAGCCACTTTCCACCATGCGACCGTGCTGCATCACCACCACCCGGTCAGCATGACCGCGCACGGTTGCCAGATCGTGACTGACCAGCAGCACCGCCAGCCCCTGTTCCGCGCGGAGGCGATCGATCAGATCCATGACCTCATGGCGCAGGCTGGCATCAAGCGCGGTGGTCGGCTCATCTGCGATCAGCACTTGGGGATTATGCGCGGTGGCAGCGGCAATCATCACCCGCTGGCGCTGCCCGCCCGACAGTTGGTGGGGATATTGATCAAGTTTTTCTGGTGCACGGGGCAGACCGACACGTTCGAGCATCGCGATAAGATCACTGCGCTTGGGTTTTGGCGCACCGGCTTGCATCGCTGCTTCAATCAGCTGTGCGCCGACCTTCAAATGCGGTGTCAGCGCGGTTAGTGGCTGTTGGAACACAAACCCCACACCCGCCGCGCGCAGTGGCCGAACTGTGCGCTCATCCAGTCCGCAAAGCTCGGTTCCGCCAAGCATCACAGATCCCGACGCAACACCTGGCGACAGGCCAAAGGGCGTCATGCACGACAGGCTTTTGCCCGACCCCGATTCGCCGACCAGCGCGACGCATTCCCCCGCCGCAATCGCAAAGCTGATGTTTTCGACAATCGAGACACCGTCAATTGCGACACAAAGATTTTCAACCGCATAAACACTCACGCGCTGAACCGATCACGCAGTTTTTCGCCCGCCAGTGTCAGGCACACCAACACCGTCACCAAAATCCCGCCGGGCACCAACAGGCCAAGCGGGGATAAATCCATATCGTCCGCGCCTTCCTTCACCAAGATACCGAGCGAGGTCAGCGGTTCCTGCACGCCCAGCCCAAGGAAGGAGAGGAAGCTTTCCACCATCACCACTTGCGGCACAGTAAGCAGCAGATAGGCTGTCGCCACCCCCGCAACATTGGGAAGGATATGGCCGATCAGGATCGCGCGCGGCGACGCACCGGCCGCCTCTGCTGCGATGATAAAGGGCCGCTGTTTCAACTGGATCACCTGACCGCGCACCACCCGCGCCATCGTCAACCATTCAACCGCCCCGATGCCGAGGAAAACAAGCAGGATAGACCGCCCGAACACCACCATCAGCAGGATGACGACGAACATGAAAGGCAAGGCGTACAGGCCATCGACGACGCGCATCATCACCTCATCGGTCTTGCCGCCGACCCAGCCTGCCACCGCACCCCAGGCAACGCCGATCACCAGCGCCACCAAGGCCGCGGCGGTCGCGACGCTAAGTGTCACACGCGTGCCCACCAATGTCCGCGTGAGGAGATCACGCCCGACACTGTCAGTGCCAAGCAAATGCGAGCACGATGGCCCGCCGCGCACTGCATCCCAATCAATCACATCATAGGGCCAGGGCAACAGCAGTGGCCCCAGCATAGCCGCCCCGACAATCACCGCGACAAGGATAAGCGGCCTGTTCACCCCCGCGCCCTGGGATCAAGCCAGCCATAGGCCAGATCGGCGAGCAGATTGAACAGGATGATCAACCCCGCATACAGCGTGACCACGCCGAGCACGAGCGGGTAATCTCGGTTGAGCGCGCCCTGCACAAAATAGCGCCCCAGCCCCGGCAATGCGAACACGGTTTCAATCACGACGGCGCCGGTCAGCAATCCCGCCGCAGCTGGCCCGACATAACTTGCCACCGGGACCAAAGCAGGGCGCAGCGCATGGCGGAACAGCACGCTCATCGGCGCAAGGCCCCGTGCCCGCGCAGTGCGGACATGATCTTCGGCCAGCGCGCTCGCCAACCCCGCGCGCGTCAATTTCGAAATCGCCCCCGCATAGGGCAGCGCAAGAGCAATCACCGGCAGGATCACATTGGGCAGCGCGCCGTCATTCCATCCCGACACCGGCAACCAGCCAAGCGACAGCCCGAACACCAGCACCAGCAGCGGCGCGGTTACAAAACTGGGGAGTGCGGTCAGGATCGTCGCACCCATGCCAATGATTTTATCGGGCCAGCGCGCCGCATTGGTCGCACCAACCAATCCCGACCCGATGCCGATCGCCAGCGCCAACAGCAAAGCCAGCGCACCCAGCGTCAGTGAAATCGGCAATCCCTTTGCCACCAAATCGGTCACGGTAAAATCGCGGTAGACCAGACTCGGCCCAAAATCGCCCTGCGCCACCCTTGCCAGATACCGGCCAAATTGTTCATGGATTGGCAGATCAAGGCCGTATGCTTTGGTCAAGGCCGCGCGCGTGGCGGGGTCCAGCGGGCGTTCACCGTCAAACGGCCCGCCGGGGGCGGCACGCATCAACACGAATGACAGAAATATCACCGCGAACAGGGTCGGGATCGCGGTCCCCAAACGGCAGAGGATCAGCGTCAGCATCCCCCCGCCCTAAGACTTACTGTGGGGTGGCCGCCTGAGCTTCAGCACCCGGCCCTTCTGGTGCTGCAATAATATCACGCGTCACCGCGCCCTTATCGACCACATCGGTTGCAGGATCACCAACATTGGAACGAATGCCGGGCGCTGCCCGCGCACCGCCCGCTTGTGTCAGCGCGCCTTTTTCAGCTGCACTGCGCGCTGCCGAACCGCCAAACATGGCTTCCAATGCCTGCGTGCTCGAATCGGATGCCTGCGCCTGCGGTGTGCCGGCCTGAGGTGGGCTCAACGCGAAATCAGGCGGCACGATCAAGGGCGCCGCGCGCGACACCGCAAATTCATCCGGGCTTTTCCGGCCAGAAAGGCCGCTTCCGCTCGCACAACCAGTCACCATCACGCCAAGGAGGCCCATCACAATTAAGGTACGCATTATTCAGTCTCCGCCTCAGGCTTTGGCTCACGCACCAAAAATGCACGCGCAAGCAGGATCAATACACCCACCGTAATCGCAGCGTCCGCCAAATTGAAGATCAAAAAGGGTCGGAAGGTGCCAAAATGCAGATCAAGGAAATCAACGACATATCCAAAGCGCACACGGTCAAGGATATTGCCCAACGCGCCGCCAAGGATCAGGCCAAGCCCAACCACATCGCTACGGTTGGTTTCGCGCCACAGCCAATGGATGACAAAGCCCGCAATACCGGCGGTCACAGCCACCAAAACCCAGCGCGCCGTCTCACTCCCCGCCTTAAACATGCCAAGCGCAACGCCGTAATTTTGGGTCCATGTGAAATCAAAAAAGGACAGAAATTGGATGTTGCCGACCGATTCCAGCGCCAGCGGCCCGATGATGATATATTTCAAAATCTGGTCCGCCGCGAACAGGGTCAGTGCGATGATGATGCCCAGCTTGCGGTTCGCGATCATAATGCAAGTCCCTTCACAACATCCTCACACCGCCCGCACAGACTGCCGTCTTCGGTGACTTCGGGCAGATGCCGCCAGCACCGGCCGCATTTGTGGTGGGTGGTACGGGTTGGTTTGGCGGTTGACGCTTCTGTGTCTGACTTAGTTGTCAGCTTCACGCTCGATGCGATGAATAGCTCAGCAAGATTAAGCCCAGCCAATCGCAATTGCATTGACTCGAGAGCGAAGAGTTCAATTTCAGCCTCCAATCCAGAGCCGACAATTTTTTCTCTGCGCAAAGGTTCAATCGCTTCGTTCACAACATTACGCAGATAACGCACACTTTCCCAACGACTCTCAAACTCGTCACCCCGGACTTGATCCGGGGTTTGGCTTTGCTCTGCCGACGGTAGGCCAAGCCCCGTGTCAAGCACGGGGTGACGTCTGTAGGGAACCTCCGGCCAATCCAGAAAATGTACTGACTCCGCCGCATCAGGAAAGCGCGTCTGCCACACTTCTTCGCTGGTAAACACCAGCACCGGCGCGGCGTAACGGACCAGCGCGTGGAACAAAATGTCGAGCACTGTGCGATACGCCATGCGCTTGGGGTTCGTCGCCGCGTCACAGTATAGGCAATCTTTGCGAATATCGAAAAAGAATGCGCTCAGATCATTGTTCGCAAAATCGGTCAGCAAGCGGACATAGGTGTTGAAATCAAAATCATTCACCGCTGTTTTCAGCTTGGCGTCCATGTCCGCCAACAGGTGCAGCACATAACGTTCCAGCTCTGGCATGTCCGCCACAGCGACCTTTTCCGCGTCCGAAAAACCGTCAAGCGCGCCGAGCAGGTAACGGAATGTGTTGCGCAATTTGCGGTACTGGTCCGACACGCCCTGCAAAATTTCTTTGCCGATGCGGTGATCCTCGGTGAAATCCACCGACAGCGCCCACAGCCGCAAAATGTCTGCGCCGCTATCCCGCATCAAATCCGTCGGGCTGATCGTATTGCCCAAAGATTTGGACATTTTCATGCCCTTTTGATCCATCGTGAAACCGTGGGTCAAAACCGCTTTATACGGCGCATGTCCGCGCGTGCCGCAGCTTTCGAGCAAGGAGGATTGGAACCAGCCACGGTGCTGATCGGTCCCTTCCAGATACAGGTCGGCCCACGGGCCAACATGGTCCGCCGGACGCATGACATCAGGCCATTTGCCGCTTTCCAGCACGAACGCATGGGTACAGCCGCTGTCAAACCACACGTCGAGAATGTCGGTCTGCCGTTCATAATCAGCAAGGGTGTAAGCGTCGCCAAGGAAACCCTGCGCCGCTGCCGCGTCCCAAGCATCCACACCGTTTTCGCGCACGGCCGCAATGATCCGCGCATTGACCGCAGGGTCACAGAGATAAGCGCCGGTTTTACGGTCGACAAACAACGTAATCGGCACGCCCCACGCGCGTTGACGGCTGATCACCCAATCAGGGCGTCCCGCCACCATCGCATTGATCCGGTTGCGGCCTTTTTCTGGCACCCAACGGGTTTGTTCGATGGCGGTAAGGGCGGTGTTGCGGAGGGTCATAAGCCCCTCCCCTTCAGGGGAGGGGGAAGGGGTGGGGGCGAGCGTCTGCTCGCCAAGAGGCGCTAGCGCAACATCGACAGGCCCCACCCCAACCCCTCCCCTGAAGGGGAGGGGCTTTAGCGGCTTATCCATCGGCACAAACCACTGTGGCGTACAGCGGTAAATCACCTTGGCCTTAGACCGCCAGCTATGGGGGTAGCTGTGATTGTAATTTTCGCTGGCTGCTAACAACCCGCCGGCTTCTCGCAAGGCATTGCAAATTGGGCCTAATGGCGAGTTAAAGGGTTTGTTGATGACGCTGCCTTGCCCGCCAAGCCACGCCCAATCGGCGCGGTATTTGCCGTCGCCCTGCACTGCAAACACCGGCTCAATCCCGTTTGCCTTGCACAGATCAAAATCATCCTCACCGTGGTCAGGGGCCATATGGACAAGGCCAGTGCCGGTTTCAGTAGTGACGAAGGCGCCCGCGAGCATCGGGCGCGGCTTGGCAAAGAAGCCGCCGAGGTGGTGCATCGGGTGACGGACGATGGTTCCGGCTAGGTCGGAGCCTTTGCCTACCCACGATATATACCAACCAGAGCCATGGCTGAGCCACGGAGACTTCGAAATTCGTTCCAGAGTATCGTTTATAAGTTCTTCGGCGATAAGCAAATAGTCGCTACCCACGTGGACCAAAACATAAGTAACATCGGGTCCGTAAGCTAATGCTTGATTGACCGGGATTGTCCAAGGCGTCGTCGTCCAGATAAGAGCGCGTACTTTGGCACCTTCGGATTTTGCAACAGCCAGCCAGCTAGCAAAATCGTCGCTTGGGCTTTCGACAATCTCAAACCCCACATCAATTTGCGTTGAGGTTATGTCCTCATACTCAACCTCAGCCTCGGCGAGCGCAGTTTTTTCCACCGGCGACCACATCACCGGCTTGGCCCCGCGGTACAGCTGGCCGCTTTCGGCAAACTTCATCAATTCGGTGACAATCGTCGCTTCGGCGTCAAAATCCATGGTCAGATAGGGATTGTCCCAATCGCCGTTGATGCCCAGCCGTTTCAACTGTTCCCGCTGCGTATCGACCCAGCCCTGCGCATAGGCGCGGCATTCGGCGCGGAATTCGGCGGCAGGAACTTCGTCTTTGTTCAGCTTTTTCTTGCGGTATTGCTCTTCGACTTTCCATTCAATCGGCAGCCCGTGGCAATCCCAACCGGGCACATAGGGCGCGTCTTTGCCGAGCAACGACGCCGCGCGCCAGGCCGCGCTCGGCCAGCATCGCCACCACGCGCTCGGCCTGGCGCACCGTGCGCACGAACGGCACCATGATCTC
>JAYUPB010000109.1:0-24633 GCA_043760405.1 Sphingomonadales bacterium | reverse complement strand
AACCATCCTGCAATTCGAGTGCCGCACGTGCGGCCATTTGATCGCGGGACCAAGACATTATGCCGCCTCCCTTTCGGTGACCGTTAGAAATTCAATCTTTTTGTCATAAGGTGCGCCGCAAATCAGGCGCTGGACGTAAACGCCCGGGATGTGGATGCTATCCGCGTCGAGGCTGCCCACCGGCACAATTTCTTCAACTTCTGCCACGCAGATTTTGCCGCATGTGGCAGCAGGTGCGTTGAAATTGCGTGCGGTTTTGCGGAACACAAGGTTTCCAGTGGCATCCGCCTTCCATGCTTTCACAATCGCAAGGTCCGCCACGATTCCGCGTTCCAGGATATAGTCCTGACCGTCGAAGTTTTTCACCTCTTTGCCCTCGGCGACCTGCGTCCCAGCGCCAGTTTTTGTATAAAATCCCGGGATGCCCGCGCCGCCCGCGCGCATGCGTTCGGCCAACGTGCCTTGGGGGCAAAACTCAACTTCAAGCTCACCGCTGAGATATTGGCGTTCAAATTCTTTATTTTCACCGACATAAGATGACATCATTTTTTTGATCTGACGTGTGCGGAGCAATTTACCGAGACCCTCGCCGTCAATCCCAGCGTTGTTGGATGCAACCGTCAAGCCTGTGACACCCGAAGCGACAATGGCATCAATCAGCTTGTCAGGAACACCGCAAAGCCCAAATCCGCCGCTGGCAATCAGCATGTCATTGCGCAGCACACCTTCAAGAGCGGCGGCGGCATCGGCGTAAATCTTTTTCATATGAGAGAGTCCCTTGGCCGTTTCCCGCGCCATAAACTGGTGCGCGGGAAAAGGCCAAGGTCAATTGAACGGTTCAGCCCGCTTTTGGATCAGGACCATATTTATTATCGCCGCTGGTGCCTTCTAGAAACATGAAGACAAGAAGCACGAGCGCGCAAACCGCGCCAACCAACAAGATAGGACCACCCATTGCAAGATTGCCTGATGCCATGAGTGCTCCACCCAACGCATAGGGCACGATTGGTAACAACATCAGCCAGCCTGATCGGTTCTGATCATGCAATCGCCGCACGCCGCATGCGAGTGAAGGAATGATTGTTCCCAGCATAACGATAATGCTGAGCGGCCCATATATGCCAAAAACCATCGTGTTCATTCCCAGAACAGTGTCAACGATACTAGCAACAATCGACGCACCAATGATTCCAACAAAAAACATCCAATATTCCATCCGGCGCGAACGTCCGGAAAAATCGGCATAACGCTGCAACGGCATTTTCATATAATCAAATGGACTTTGCATGACTTACCCTCCTGTTATGTATCCGGTGGTTGCCGAATGGGATTAAGGTATCGCATTGGACATACAGCGCAAGCCTTGATTGCCCTAGCGTCAATGGTTGAGTTTCAGCCCTGGCCTTGTCCAACGGGTTTTGACCAGCCTTCCGCTACCCGACAGGGTAACCCACGTATCCATCATGTCAGCGCCGCCAAAACAGATATTGGTGGTAAAAACATCATCAGTCGCGACAAATTCTACCAAGTCTCCGGCAGGAGAGATCACTGAAATTCCGCATTCGCCGATGGTTGCGACACAGATATTGCCGCCAGCTTCCATGCCCAAACTGTCAAAGAATTTATAGCCTGCCGGGCGGTAAATCGGAATGCCGGGGCCGCCGGGCCCTGCGGCGTCATCTACCTTGCCTGGGGCCGTAATGTTGAACGCCATCAAACGGCAGGTATATGTTTCTGCTGCGTAAAGCCGCTTGCCATCGGGGGACAGGCCCACGCCGTTGGGGTTGTTCGACGGAAAAATGACTTCCTCCAAATGGCTGCCGTCCGCTTTGGCATAGAAAATGCCAACAATATCATGGCAGCGGTTGGCAAAGTCTTGTTTGCCGTGGTCGGTGAACCAAAATCCGCCGTGTTCGTCGAACACAATGTCATTGGGACCGCGCAGCACGCATCCAAAATCGCCTGATTTATAAAGCACCTCGACCGCGCCGGTTGTCGGGTCAATGCGTTCAATCCGCCCGCCTGAATAATCTTTGGCGATACCGTGCGGAGCCAGATATCCTGCATTTTCAACATATTGAAAGCCACCATTGTTACAGCAATAGAGCAGCCCGTCAGGACCAACGGCAAGGCCGTTGGGGCCACCGCCTGTTTCCGCCACGGTTTCTTTGCGGCCGTCGGGGTGGACACGCGTGATCCGTCCTGCAGCAATTTCGGTCAGGATGATCGTACCGTCCGGCATTGCGACAGGGCCTTCGGGAAAACGCAGACCAGAAGTGACTTCGGTGAAATTGCCCATTTCTCTCTCCTTTTGGGGTCGCGCGCGCAATGATATTTCACTAAGACTGCGCAACAATCAAACTGCAGGATGTTATCATGACTCACAGCTACACAACTGACCTTGGCCTCTATGTGGACGGTGTTTGGCATGGTGCGCAAGGGCGCAATGTGCACGATGTTGTCAATCCGGCAACGGGGGCGGCATTGGGCGCAGTCCCGTTGGCCACTGCAGCTGACCTTGATTTGGCGCTGGCGGCCTCTGCAAAGGCATTTGATCTGTGGCGTAAAACCGATGTGGATGCACGTGCAGCCATTCTCCGAAAAGCAGCTGCCTTGATGCGGGAACGTGCAGAGGCGATTGCCACTCTTTTGACGATGGAACAGGGAAAACCTATCGCCGAAGCGCGCGGTGAGGTGATTTCAAGCGCCGCTCAATTTGATTATTTTGCCGAAGAGGCAAAGCGCGTTTACGGGCGCGTTTTGGTGCGGCCAACCGGACAACGCGCGCTGATCATTAAACAACCTGTCGGCCCTGTTGTGACGTTCAGCCCGTGGAATTTTCCGGTCTATTTGCTCGCAAAGAAACTTGCCGCGGCCCTTGCCGCTGGATGTTCTGTGATCGCAAAACCGCCTGAAGAAACGCCCGCATGCACAACGGCGGTCATGCGCTGTCTGGAGGATGCGGGTCTGCCCGCTGGTGTCGCGCAGCTGGTGTTCGGCGTGCCTGATATGGTTAGCCGCCATCTGATCGCATCGCCCCTTATCCGCAAGATCAGTTTCACTGGATCCGTGCCGGTCGGCAAACATTTGATGCGGCTGGCCGCTGACGGGGTGAAGCGGATGACGATGGAGCTGGGCGGTCACGCTCCCGTCCTTATTTTTGATGATTGCGATTTGGAAAAAACACTCGACATGGTTGTCGCACAGAAATTCCGCAATGCTGGGCAAGTCTGTGTATCGCCCACACGTTTTTATGTGCAGCAGAACATCTATGACCGCTTTGTTGATGGCTTTGCTGTGCGCACGAAGAAAGTTCAGATGGGCAATGGCATGGACGTTGCAACGATGATGGGACCGCTTGCCAACCCGCGCCGTCCCTCGGCAGTTGGGGCCTTGGTTGAGGATGCACGGGCAAAGGGTGCGCGCGTTCTTGCGGGCGGCGAACCCAGTGCGGGCGGTTTTTATTTCCAACCAACTTTTTTGGCCGATGTTCCTTTGGAAGCTGACATCATGTCAAACGAACCCTTTGGACCGGTTGCTGTGACGCGACCCTTTGAAACTTTTGATGAAGTGATTGCGCAAGCCAACGGTCTGCCATTTGGTCTCGCTGCGTTCGCCTTCACCGAAAATGGCAGGCGCGCCAATCTGCTTGGCGATGCGTTAGAAGCTGGAATGGTCGGTATCAACAGTTTCGCGGTCAGCGCGCTCGACTCCCCCTTTGGCGGTATCAAGGAATCTGGTTTTGGGAGTGAGGGCGGGCCAGAGGGGCTCGACGGATATTATGTGACCAAAGCGGTACATCAGGCATGACCATCCGCACGCTGTTCGTCACCCGGTTTTATGAAGCCGCTTTGGATGATACCGCGCTAATTTCTGAACTGGAAATATCGTGCCGGTCGCTGGCGCGTGATGATAAAGCGGGACGGAATTGGTCAAAAGAACATGGATATCCGGGCTATACGTCCTATGCATCGCTGAACGATCTGGTTTACCGCGACCCCGCATTTGAAGATCTGCGCCGCGCGCTGGACAAACATGTTAAAATATATGCGACACAGGCATTTCTCGATCTTGGGCGAAAGCCGAAACTGGATAGCCTGTGGGTCAACATCCTGAAACCCGGTGGCGGGCATAGCGGCCATATCCACACGCACAGTGCAATTTCGGGCACTGTCTATATCGTCGTGCCAAAAGGGGCAGGGGCGCTCAAGTTAGAAGATCCGCGCCTGCCGCTGATGATGTCAGCACCTTTGCGGAGCGAGGATGCGCCAGAGGACGCACAGTCCTTTCACTATGCCGCGCCAAAGGTTGGCACGATCTTCCTCTGGGAAAGCTGGTTACGCCATGAAGTGCCGCAGGGTGCCGCGAAATCCGATAGGATCAGCATCAGTTTTAATTATCGTTAAATACGGTGTGCTAGTGCTTTGAAATGTTGGGCAAAGCCGACTGTGCTAGGATAAGCGACCTCAAGAACTGCGGTTTTTACAAACCGACTATAAATTGGGGGCGCTGAATGCATTTCAGAACCGGCTACATTGTCTTTACAATTCTGAATTTGATGGCGGTTGCCCCAGTGTGGGCAAAGCCAAGAGGCGCTGGTCATTTTCGCCCTGCTGAACTGGCGCTCCTAACAGCGGCGCAGCATGGCGACAGTATATCCTTCCGTCGCCTTTTGGATGAAGGTGGATCGCTGGACGTCAAGGACAGTGCAGGGGGAACCTTGCTGCAATGGGCGCTGCGTCATCATAAGCGAAACGCGATGATTTTCCTGCTCAAAGCGGGATCCAATCCTATGCAGCCTGGGTCCCAAGGCGATACCGTCATCCATGATGCGGCAAGGCATAAGGATGTGAAATGGTTGAAATTGCTGCTTGAACAGGGTGGGGATATGAATGTGCGAAACCCTGTGTCGGGACGGCTGCCCCTGACAACGGCCTTGATGGCAGGGCGCGATACGCCGTTCAAATTCCTTATAAAGTCAGGTGCTGATGTTAATCTTGTCGACACTGTGGGCAACACCCCACTCCATATTGCCGGACAAATTAACCAACCTTGGCGTGTATTGGGCCTGTTACAGGCAGGCGCCGTGCCAACGGCGCTAAACAATCAGGGTCAGACCTTCCAACGCTATCTTTTTATGACGAAGGATCATCTGCTGAACCACCAGACACGCAAAGGGCGAAACGTTGTGGTGGACTGGCTCTCGCTAAAAGGGGTGCCAATCGATGCAGATGGTGATTCTGGACTACGTGATATTAATGCAATCAATGGCCGGTGATCAACGTCTTAAGATGGAGTTTGTTTTTCCGGTTTGTCCAGCCAATCACCCATTGATTTCACCAGACTATTTTCAGGGTCAATCGTTTTGGCTTGGTTGAACCACCGTTTCGCTATGTCCTTTCCGCCAAGCGGATCACTTTTTTTGAGCGATAATGCTGCGAGAGCAGCGCCCACACAGCTTGAGGCCGAACCCAGGTTACACCCTTTGCCGTGCCAAGAAAGGCTGGTGCGCGGGCTTTTGGCGACGCGGTATCCGGTCCAGTAGACGAGGCCAACATTATAGCAGGAATCGGCATAGTTCAGGTTACAGCCCTTGATGTAATATTTGATCCCTTGGCGCATTGTCCCCGCAGCCTTGATGCCATCCTGCGCCATGTTGCCCAAAGAGCGACAGGCTTTCCCGTATCCGCTGTCACAGGCCTTACGAAACAGTTCCGCCGCTTTTATGTTTTCGGCAGCTGTGGGTTTATCGTCGCGGATCAACTGGCCAAGATTTACACAGGCTGTCATCGCGCCTTTGGTGCAGGATTGCTGCAACAGGCCGCGCGCAATATTCTTGTCACCTGGCACAGTGCCATGTTCGCTATAGTCCACCGCAAGGTTGATACATGCTTCGTTAGATCCCTTTCGACAGCCTAAACTGTAATATTCGAAGGCCATATTCTTATCGATCGCAACGCCCTGTCCTTTGCTGCGCATCAATCCATAGTTGAAACAGCTTAGCGCGCGGCCGTCCGCGTCGCAGCCTTTTTTGAACAACGCGGCTGCGCGTGCCAAATCCACAGCAACGCCGTCGCCAAGATAAAGAATTTCTGCAATATCTTCACAGCCAGAGGTTTCGCCGGCATCGCACGCTGACGTCAGAAGCGCCATTGTGCGCGCTGAATCTTGAACCCCATATTTTGAGGACCGATAATAATGTGCGGCAGAGACACATGCCCGCTTAAACCCGCCTGCGCATGATCGATTGAAATAGGACAACACATATTTGAAATCAGGACTGTCTTTTGGCTGCCCCGACAAGCGTCTTTCCATCAAAAGTGCGACATTATGACAACTTTTATAATTACCAGCGTCGCATGACAATGTGAATGCCTTCGTCGCCACTACATTGTCACCGCTGTTAAGGGCGTCATGACCGCGCTGGTAAAGTTCTTCGGCTATGTTGGAAACTGGCACCGCGGCGTCCGCCGCCCGCGTCGGGCTGTTCTGGGTCATCGGAATAGGATCATGCCCTTGGGAAAAGGCTGCGGTGCTCAATAAAAAGCCCAGCATCAGAGCGGCGCACATTCGCAATTGTCTAATATTTGTTCTGATCACCACTGCACCATACTCCGCGTTTGATCTGACGCTAATCGGGCTGGTGGTGGTCCGCAAATACGGTGGTGCACTAGTACATTGGGATGACAAGCGGTGAGGGCACGCGCGCAATGGCGATCCAGCGTCACGTTTTTCGAACACATATTGGCGCTGATAAATTTGTTCGTGGCGAGAAATTTGTTCGTTTTGGGTTGCTGTATCTACTTCAATTACCCGTCAGTTCTGGCATAAGGCCATTATGACAGATCACCTCATTACTAAACGTTCAGCAGCCCGCACGGGCGGTCGCATCCTTGTTGATCAACTTGTTCTCCAAGGCACTGACCGTATTTTCACCGTGCCAGGGGAAAGTTTCCTCGCGGTGCTTGATGCGCTTCATGATACACCGCAGATACAGACCGTGGTGTGCCGGCAAGAAGGCGGCGTGACGTTTATGGCCTGTGCGGACGGGACGCTCACCAACCGCCCTGGCGTCGCTTTTGTCACACGTGGCCCGGGCGCGACCAATGCTTCGATTGGCGTTCATGTTGCCATGCAAGATAGCCAGCCGATGATCCTGTTCATCGGCGACGTTGATCGCGGGATGCGGGATAGAGAAGGCTTTCAAGAGGTTGATTTTACGGCGATGTTTTCGCCGCTGTGCAAATGGGCAACGCGGATTGAGGATGCCGCGCGGATACCGGAATATGTCGCCCGGGCTTTTTCTGTTGCGATGTCGGGTCGGCCTGGTCCTGTCGTGATCGCTTTGCCCGAAGATATGTTGTGCGATGTTGTGGAGGCAATGGACCGACCGAGAATTGATGATATTTGGCAGGCGCCTTCTGCCTCTCGTCTCGCCGCGCTTGAACAGTTGCTCCATGACGCGAAAGCTCCAGTGGCGATTATTGGTGGTGCTGGATGGACCGCGCAGGCGGGGCTGGATTTTCAGGCTTTTGCAGAAAAATGGGGGATCCCGGTCGCGGGCGCGTTTCGGCGGCAAGATGCCATTGCGAACAGCTCTGCCATCTGGGCAGGGAATCTTGGCTATGGCCCCAATCCAAAATTGACGCTGCGGATCAAGCAAGCGGACCTGATCATCGCGGTTGGTGCGCGTTTGGGAGAGGCGACGACGGACAGTTATACGCTTATCACCCCCGATCATCCGGGGCAGAAACTGGTGCATGTTCATCCTGATCCCGATGAATTCAACCATGTCTACCGCACTGACCTGTCGATTTGTTGTGGGATGGAACAATTTGCCGCGCATGCCTTGGCTTCGATTGTACCCGATCAAAAGCGACGTATTCTGGTTGCCGAGCCCCTGCCGTTTGTTAGCGGAGCAAGTGCGCATGCGGATTGGCTAGAATGGAACACGCCAGTGCCCTTTGATACGCCCGTTGACCTTGGTCTCTGTGTTGCTGCGATGCGTAAAATGCTCCCCGCTGATACCATCATCTGCAATGGTGCGGGCAATTTTTCGGGCTGGTGGCATCGCTATTGGCCTTATGAAGGGCAGGGGACGCAATTGGCCCCGACCGCTGGGGCAATGGGATATGGCCCGCCCGCTGCGGTTGCCGCTTGCCTGCGTCGGCCCGACGCCTGTGTTGTGGCCCTTGCGGGTGACGGCGATTTTATGATGAACGGGCAGGAATTGGCGACGGCGATCCAATATGGCTGCGACCTGCTGGTGCTGGTGATTGATAACGGCGTTTACGGCACGATCCGGATGCATCAGGAACGCGAATATCCCAACCGGGTTAGTGGCACGACGTTACACAATCCCGACTTTGCGGCGCTAGCGCGGGCCTATGGCGGCTGGGCTGAAACGGTTGAGGTCACGGCTGATTTTGAGCCAGCACTCGCGCGTGCGATGGCGAAAAAGGGTGTCAGGATGCTTCACTTGAAGACCGATCCGGATCGTATTTCAGCAGGCACGACCATCACCGCGCTGCGGAACCGTTAATCCCCGGCGCGCTTTGCGGTTTCAAAGGATTCGGTCGTTATCGGATAGCCGTGGGTGTCACCGATGCAAAGATGGCGGACACCGTCGCGGTCCTCAATCCACGGGGTCACCATCTGGACCGGAATGGTCAGTGAATGATCGCGCGCGGCGTCGTAATCACCAAACAGCGCAAGGCGTTCAAGGTTGCGCCGGGTTGGAAAGATAACATGCACATCGCCGCGATCCGCCGCATCAAGCGTTGCCTGCGCACTGTCCCAGAATGTGCGCACATTCTCTGTCGCGTCGACAATCGCATCGGGCAGGTCATTGGGCGCGCGGGCAATATAGAAACGTGTATCAAACACCCGCGTCTCTTTGAAATTTGGACGCCAGCGGGCAAAGGGGATCAGAGCGTCTAGGTCAAGGGTCAGGTTAGCATCATCGAGCAGCGCGCTGAACGGCAACCGCGCATGGAGGCTGGTGCGCGCATGTTCAAGCCAGCCAGCATGCGGCGTTTCCGCAAGGCCGATGGGCACGCCGCTTTCCTCAATCGTTTCACGGATGGCGGCAACGCGCGCGGCGGCGCATTCACGCTCGTAACCCGCATAACGTGCGGCGATCAGATGATCATCCACGTCAACCTTGCCCCCCGGAAACACAATCGCTCCCGCTGCAAACGCCATTTTGGATGAACGTTCAACCATCAGAATTTCAGGCGCGCTACCAATTCGGTCGCGAAAAAGGACCAGCGTTGCTGCGGGCGATGCCGGAACCATGTCGGCTGTATCACTCTTGTTCATGCGCTCGTCCCTAAGCTTATCATTGCACTCTGCAAACAGGCGTGGCAGCTTGCAACACGGAAGTATAGGGGGGGCAAGGCATGGGTATCGTTGAATTGCTTGGGGTCGCAGGCAGCGTCAGCTTGCTTGCTGGATGGCGGATGTATCTGTGTGTCTTTGGTACAGGGTTGGCGATGCGTTACGGATTGATCCAGACGCCAGATCATCTCCAGGGACTTGCTGTTCTTGCCAATCCCTGGGTATTGGGAGCGTCGGGCGTTGGGCTGCTCGCAGAATTCTTCGCTGACAAAGTCGCTTGGCTGGATTCTCTCTGGGACTCCGTGCACACGGCAATCCGGCCTATTGGCGGCGCTTTGCTCGCAATGGCGATTGTCGATCCGTCTGAACCAACGTGGCAGGTGGTGAGCTTGCTGCTCGGCGGCGGCGCTGCTTTGATGAGCCACGGCGCAAAAGCGGGCACGCGCGCAGTCGTCAACGCCAGTCCCGAACCATTCAGTAATATTGCTGTTTCAACAGGCGAGGATGTCGCAACGGGTGGGTTGTTATTTCTGGCCCTGAGCAATCCAGAGGCCGCAGTGGTGGTTGCTGTGTTCTTGCTGATCGCGGCGGTTTTTGTGCTGATGACGGTGCGCAGAATACTCAAAAAACTTTTTGCGATTACCGAAGTAAAGCAAGTGGACTCTGCGACTTAGCCCCTCATCACACAGGGACCGTGATATGTTTGCCGCCAAACACCGCTTGCCAGTTTTCGATTTCACTGACCACAACATCGTCGACGGCATGGGCCAAATCTGAAACACGCGCGAAACTTAACTCCTGATCTGGTGCCGCAAGAAGCATCCGGGTGCGCACGTCAATAGCGTCGAGCTTTTCAGCTGTAATATCAGAGATTGCTGCAAAGCGTTCAAAATCACCAAAATAGCGGACCCCGGCAAGTGCGCCGCCCAAGGTAGGCAAAAGAACCCCGAAAAAGGTGAAGACTTTCGACAAATCATCGGCGAGATGATGCGGAAATATTCCAAGCGTGCCGCCACCCTTCAAGCCAAGATAGGCAATGACCGAAATCACCGCGAGCATGAAGGCCCGTTCTGACAAGGTGTCGATGTTCCGGTGAACAGTGGTTAGGCGTTTTGCCTTGGCGCTATGATAATCACGCTGGGTTACAATATGGACATCCAACAATGTCGTCAGCGCTTGGCGCAGATAAGCGGCAGTAACGGTGATACGCGGCAGGCCCAGCGCACGAAAACTATTGCGCGCATACCATTCAGGCCATGACGTCTCTGCCCCCCGCGGCCACCGCCCGCGCGCGCGCGCGACCCCCAGAAGCAAAAGGATTGGGGCGTGACGGAAATATTCAGCGACGCGGCGCGTTTCAAACCAGCGCCCATGCCAACGCCGTCTTCTCCCATAATATGTGATTAACAGAATTGCCGATAACAGCAGCAATTCAAACAGCGCGAAAAGCCATTTGTCACCTTTGTCGGCAAAGGGCAAATATGCAATGCCGCCAATAATCGCGAACGCCGACAAGAAGAAGTTTGTAACCATGCCGCCGCGATACGCATCGGATAGAAAGGTTGAAACGCCGTCAGCCCACGCAAAGCGGCGCAAAACGTCATGTTCGATGTGTTCCACAAACGCTGCATCTCCGCCTGGCAGCGCGCGGCCTGCCATCAGCAAAGTTGCACCAGTCCCAGTTCCGATCAACTGCGGCGTTTCGTAGCGTTGGCGCAGGCTTCGGACTGCGGCGACAGCAAGGTTTGCGCCCGCCTCCGCACCGAAAACCGCTTCGATTCGGCGATAGGCTTGAAACAAGGGGTTGCTGCGCGGGCGCCATCGTTCAGCGTGCAGCGTGGTCGCCCCCTGCATTTCATGTATATGTGCACTTTGCTGCGTTTCTGGGGAGGCCGGTCCAAGGGCTTCTTCAACAAGGGGCACCAATGCCGTATAATCTTTCGGCGTCTTAGTGTTTGATGCTATGATCGCTAAAGCTTCTGGTGTTCGAAGAATGTGCCATTGCTTGGGCGCACGTGCGTCAATCCAGATAACCGGCGCGCCCAATTCAAGCGCAGTCATGATCATATGGCGCGTTCCACCAATCGCACCGCGCGTGGTGCCATCCCAAATCCCGATAATGATGTCAGATTGTTCGATCATCACCTGACCGGCAATGGCGGCGCGTTCAGATGCTGCTGATGCAAATGCCATTGCTGTGGCTGAACTGTCAGGGTGTTTTAGCATGTCCAAAAACAAGCCAGTGATCGCTTCATCTTGCTCGGCAAGGGCGAAAAGACTCGCTTGTGACGCAACTGCGCGAATGTGTTTTGCCCGCGCGTTAACATTTGTGTCCAAGCATTCATGCTCATTCAAAAGCGCCTCGGCATCCTCCACCGTGTCGACATGCGCATTTATGGCAACATTGAGGGCAAGACCAAAAGGTAAAGGCGCAACAATTTCCCAACCGCGGGCAAGGGCGAGATCGACGGACATGATGTCTGCACCGTCCGCGATAAGCGTATGCAACCGCGTTTTTGTGCGCGGTGTGCTTTCTGGGAATGGCATATGGGATCGAACAGAAGCATTAAGAGCGTCAAAAATGCCTGATAGTGTTTTTTGAATGGCGTCACGATTGGCAGCAAAAGCGGGATTGGCATCACGGTGACCGGTGACGCCGATGCTGAGGCCGATAGGCGGGAGCGCAAGTGCTTCACTTGTTTCACCGGATTTTTGGGTCATTGAATCTATGCTTTCAAGTGTCGCACCAAAATCCCGCAATACACCGCAGGCAGATTGAGCATAGCCGTGCTGCCTTTTAGAACAAGGGCTTCTGGGTATATACCCGCCACGGAAACGGTTGTGCTGGCCATAAAAGGGCTTACGATGCGCCAAAATAGTAAAGTTGTGTGTAGGGAGTCATGTTCCTTTTACTGCAGGGGGTGCGACGTAAAAGATGACACTAAGCGTCGCCGATCACGGTGATCCCATATCGATTTTCCTGAGTTATTCGCGTGATGACATTGCGCGCGCAACACCACTTATCAAAGCGCTCGAAGCCTGTGGATTTAATGTGTGGTGGGACGGTTTGCTTGAAGGGGGTGCTGCTTTTGCACGAACCACTGAAACTGCGCTTGAAAATGCACATGCTGTGGTGGTTCTATGGTCTGCCAAATCTGTTCAATCACACTGGGTGCGTGATGAAGCCACACGTGGCCGTGATCGCGGGTGTATGGTTCCCGTTTCAATCGATGGATCAGAACCGCCCCTTGGTTTCAGGCAAATCCAGTATCTTGATCTTACAAAGTGGCAAAACAAGCCCGATGCCCCCGAAATCGTCGCGCTGGAGCGGGCGATCCGCGCAACTGCGGCTCACCCTGGTGGGCAATTGGCGTTTGCCGGACGATTGCCTGCAAAAAAAGGGCCTTCACGCCGAAAATTCTTGATCGCAGGCGGTGGTGTTTTGGCTGCCACCGGGGCTGGGTTGGTTTTATGGAAAAAGGGCATTGGCGGTGCGTCCTCGGTTAGCGGCACGAGCGTTGCCGTGATCCCGTTCAAGAATATGAGTGGTGATGCGGCGCAAGATTATTTTTCAGAGGGACTCTCAGAAGAAGTGCGCGCCGCGCTTGCCCGCAACGCGACACTTAAGGTTGTTGCGCAGACCTCGGCCAATATTTTTCGAAGCAGCAATGTTGATGCAAAGGTCATTGCGCAGAAATTGGGAGTGTCCTTCTTCTTTACAGGAAGCGTGCGACGTTCGGGCGATGTTGTGCGGATTGCAGCATCGTTGGTTGACGGAAAAACCGGATTTAGTGGATGGACGCAAAGTTTCGACCGAAAGATAGATAATATCTTCATCTTGCAGAGCGAGGTTGCGAATGCCGTTGCCGCTGCGTTGACGGCACAAGTCGGAGGATTTGC
The DNA here is from genome assembly GCA_043760405.1 of Sphingomonadales bacterium. GTDB lineage: Bacteria > Pseudomonadota > Alphaproteobacteria > Sphingomonadales > Sphingomonadaceae > Aquisediminimonas. The sequence continues at coordinate 11,394 of JAYUPB010000109.1, read as the reverse complement.
GCAGGCGCAATCGACAATGAAGATGAGCGAAAAATCAAGAATTGGCGGAACGACGAGCGTGTCTGCCTTTGATGCTTATTTGCGGGGTCAAAACCTTTACACTTATGGATCGGGGGAGAGCGATGATCGCGGTGCGCTCGATCAATTTGATGCTGCGATTGCCGCTGATCCAGCATATGCCGCCGCGCATGCAGCAAGGTCGCGGTCGCTGACGATCCTTTCGGGGCAGTACGGAAAAATTGAAGAACTTGCTGCGCTCAACCAAGCGGCTTTGGCGGCGGCCCAGCGTGCCATCGCATTGGCCCCCAATATGGCGGAGGGCTATTCAGCGCTAGGTGATGTGCTCCACGGTGTTCTGCTCGATATGAAGGGGGCACGCGCACCCTTTGATCGTTCGCTTGCGCTTGGCGCTGGCGAAGCCACCATCAATGCACGGTTTGCACGCTATGCCGCACTGAATAAGAGGGATGCAGAGGCACAAAGGGCAATTGATATCGCCTTGTCACTCGATCCTCTCAACCCGTTGGCGCACCGCGGTGTCGGGCGGGTCCATTATATCGCCCGTCGATTTGCAGCGGTGATCCCTCCTGTAAAGCAAGCCCTGGCGATGACGCCAAATATGAATAATGCCAATGCATTGATCGGTGACGCGCTGTACATGTTGGGCCGCACAGAAGAGGCGCGCACCGCATATCTTGCAGAACCAAGAGCCATGTCGCAGCTGCCAGGACTTGCTGCTGCCGAATGGAAACTGGGTAATAAAGACGAAGCTCGCAATGCCATGGCGAGGATGACCGCCGACCTCGGCGATAGCGCGCTTTATCAACAGGCGCTGGTGCTGTCCCAATGGGGCGATTTGACGGGCGCACTTACGACGTTAGAAAAGGCAAGGTCGGTCGGAGACTCAGGGTTAATCTATCTTCTAACGGATCCACTGTTAGATCCGTTGCGAAGCGACGCCAGATTTTCGCGTCTTTTAGTAAGTGTAGGCTTTGCGTAATTTTTTTGATTCATTTTGAAACAGAGGGAGAATGACATGCGCACGATTTATAAATTGGGATTGATGGCGGCGGTGCCTTTACTGTTGGTTGCTTGCGAAAAAAAAGCAGATGAACCCGCGGCGGTTGAAACTGTTGTCCCAGAAGTGACTGAAAACATCGTATCTGAAGACGCTGCTAATGTTGTTGAAGCGACTGTTGATAATGCGACTGAAAGTTCAGGTGACGGTGCCCAAGGCGGCGGCCCAGACAAATAATTTTCCAATACCTGTGGGGCAGTAGTGAAAATTGCTGCCCCGTTTGTGAGCTGAGCGGAATCGCAACGCTAACTTTGTCGCGAGCGCATATTTAAGAGGTCTTAACCTTAAAGCCCCGCAGCAAGTGTCTGCAATTTCAATCACTTTTGGTTGGGGTAATCCTCTTGCCCCAACCTAGTTTTCTTATACAACTCAATTCAACTGAGTCGTCACTTCAGATGATTTGATAAATGGATAGGATCCAAAAATGGCACGTGCATGGTATTTTACTTCAAACCCAACAGGTCTCCCGACGCTCGACAACGTCGCGCTGCGGGAAATGCCTGTTGTCTCACTTGGGGCGAACCAAATTCGTGTCCGCAACGAATATCTCTCGGTCGATCCTTATATGCGCGGCCGCATGACCACGGCAAAATCCTATGTCGCCGGGTTTGAGGTTGATCAACCGATGTCAGGCGGTGCTGTCGGCGAAGTGACTGAATCCACGGCGGATGGTTATGCCGTGGGCGATAAAGTTATGCACATGATGGGGTGGCGCGATGAATCCATTGTCGACATCATAGGCAGTGGCCCAACCGATCCGCAAAAATTGCCCCCAATTGGTGTGCCCATCCAAACCTTCCTGCACAATTTGGGATTAACGGGCGCAACGGCCTATTTTGGATTGCTTAAAACAGCCGAAGCCAAAGCAGGGGACATTGTTTTTGTATCGGCAGCTGCGGGGGCGGTCGGTTCTGCATTGGTTCAAATTGCCAAGAAAAAGGGCATGACCGTGATCGGCTCGGCTGGTGGCGCTGCAAAATGCGCGTGGGTCAAGGAATTGGGCGCTGATGCCTGCATTGATTACAAAGCAGGTCCAGTTTTGCCGCAGCTTATGGCCGCAGCTCCCAAGGGTATTGATGTCTATTTTGACAATGTCGGCGGTGAACATTTGGACGCTGCTTTCGCGGTCGCACGGGATTGGGCCCGCTTTGCAATTTGCGGCATGATTGACAAATATAATGACACTGACCCGGGCCATGAATTCAAATATTTGATCCGCACTATCCCCGCGCGCATTCGCATGCAGGGCTTCATCTTTACCGATTATGCCCAGCATATGGGTGAATTTTTGGGCGATGTCGGGCCTTTGGTCGCATCGGGCGAAATGACGATGAAGGAAACGGTCAATCAAGGGATCGAAAGCACATTTGATGCTTTCCTTGGCCTGTTTTCAGGGGCCAATACCGGGAAAATGCTGGTCAAAATATAATGGCTTTATCGGTTACAGTGCGCATCAGCGGTCAAGCATGCGGTGCGACTGTAACCGGCCTTGATTTCACACAAAAGCTGAGCGGCGATGCTGTTCGCGAAATCAGGGCATTATGGTTAGAGCATCATGTGCTTGCCTTTCCGGACCAACATCTGGGCGATGATGATTTGGAACGCTTTACACTGGCGTTTGGCGGTTTTGGGGATGATCCCTATATCGCCCCAATCGCAGGCCGTGATCACATCATCGCGGTACAACGCAAAGCTGATGAGACATCACCCCTTTTCGCTGAAAACTGGCACAGCGACTGGAGTTTTCAAGCGGTTCCGCCCGCTGGAACCTGTCTTTACGCGATTACGATCCCGCCCATGGGTGGGGACACGTTGTTCGCCAACCAGCATATGGCATTAGAGGCCATGCCTGATGCCCTGCGTGTGCGGATAGAAGGCAAACAAGCGATCCATTCTGCCAAACGCGGATATGCACCCGACGGGGCTTACGGGGCTGGTGATAAAGCCAAAAGGTCAATGGACATCCGCCCCTCACGCAGTGCTGAGGCGACCCAGCTGCATCCAATTATCCGCAACCATCCAGAATCGGGTCGAGAGGGACTGTTCAGCTGTTTTGGCTATATCATTGGGATTGAAGGGATGGAGGATGCAGAGGCGATACCACTGCTGATGGAACTTTATCAGTGGCAAGGGCAGGAGCGGTTCCAATATCGCCACAAGTGGCAAAAGGACATGCTCATCATGTGGGACAATCGTTCGGTGTTGCACGCCGCGACCGGCGGCTATGATGGATATGACCGGTTGCTTCACCGAACGACAATCAAGGGCATTTAGTCCTGACCCTAGGGCTTGTTTTGATCAGGTGCTTGCTTAAGGGAGGGTGATGAATTTCTCTTCCCCCTCACGCTTTGCCGTCTTGCTGAATTTGGCGGTGGTTTATGGGTGTGTAAGCCCGCCTCCTCCTCCAATTGACCGCACAACCCCTGTGCCACGACCCATTATTGTGCCGGTGCGTCCTCCAGCAGCGGCGCCAGTTTTGGGGCCTGATTGGCGGGATTGGCCGCTGTCGCCGGGAGATTGGGTCTATCGTCGCGATGCCCGAGGTTCGCTGGCGCTGTTTGGACCTCTGGGGCGGGATGCTCATTTTGTCGTGCGCTGTGATGTTGCAAAGGGCCGCATCTATCTCTCACGCGCGGGCAATTTCGCTGTGGGGGAAAGCGGTCGTATGACCGTGCGTGCCAGCACCGCGATGCAAAGCTATGCGCTCGTCAACAGCAACGCAATACCCCCCTTTACCGCAGCAGAACTCTTGACCACAGACCCGCAGCTTGACGCAATGGCCTTTAGCCGGGGTCGTTTCATCGTGTCGGTAAAAGGGGTTCCTGATCTTGTCGTTCCGGCGTGGCCAGAATTAACCCGAGTGATCGAGGATTGCCGCGCCTGAACCTTGAAACGCGAAGCCTCATCTATGACGCCAATTTATTTTTATTTCAAGACTTGATCAAAACATCAGAATGACTCATGTTGTGCGGGTGGCTGAGAAGTCACAAGTTCTTCAACTAGCGAAAGGAGGTGATCCGATGTCTCATGGTTCAGCAACGAGATCGGACAAGTTCGTTCGGGGGATGTGCGCCTAGGGTAACCTAGTGCTGCCCATGGTCTCCCGCGTATCGGAAACACGCCGATCGTTGACCATGTCAGGGGTTGCCGGAGCGAACAGCTCCGGCAACCTTTTTCATATGTGATTTATATCTGTGTCCTGAACGGCGTGAAATCTGTGCCGTCATCAAACACATCAATACCTTCGCGGCGCTTCAGCCAGCCAACAACAGCGTAGGTGACGGGGGTCAGGGCCGCTTCCCATCCGACTTTGAGCGCCCAGTTGGTAATCATTACGGTCAGCACGAGATGCGTTTCCCATATGCCGTAAAAGGCGAGGGGGTAGAAAATCAGGCTGTCTATCCCTTGGCCGAAAATCGTGGAACCGATGGTGCGGCTCCAGAGGTGTTTGCCCTTTGTCCAGATTTTCATCTTGGCCAGGACGTATGAATTGACGAACTCGCCCGCCCAGAATGCTGTGATCGACGCAAAAACGATCCGCCACGTATTCCCAAACACAGTTTCATATGCGGCCTGATTGGGCCAACCATCAGCCGCAGGCAGGCTGACCACCACCCATGACATGAAGGCCATGAACAAAAGACCGACAAAGCCCACCCACACACAGCGGCGCGCGCGTGCATAGCCGTAAACTTCAGTGAGGACGTCGCCAATGACGTAACCAAGTGGAAAGAACAAAATACCCGCACCAAATGTCCATCCCCCCAGCGTCGCTAATTTTGCCGCGCCGATCAGATTGGAGAGCAACAGGATCGAAACAAACGCTGCCATGACGAAATCAAAATATCGAAATTGATGGACTGCGTTCGCTTTTACAGCGGTTGGAGATGGGATATTCATGTGCACAAACTAACGTGGTTTCGTTTTGACGCAATCCACGCTAGGGACAATTTATAGTCAGGTTCGGACCGTCGCTTTGCGCCTCTTTGATCCTGTATATGGCGCGCGCCCGTAGCTCAGCTGGATAGAGCGCGAGACTTCTAATCTTGAGGCCACAGGTTCGACTCCTGTCGGGCGCGCCAATTTGAATGTCGATGCTTTATTGCAATTGAGTCTTTGAAGATTCATTGCACTGCAACATTTTCCACATCAAACCGCCATATGCGCCGCCTAGGTCCCACTTCGAAACTGATCGAAAAGGGAAAATATCATGCGCGCACTTTCTGTATTTCTGCTGGCCAGCACAGCCTTCAGTGCAATGCCAGCCTTTGCGCAAGCCGCCGACGCCGTTGAGGCTGACGCGAATGAGGCGGCTGAAATTGTCGTTTTTGGCCGCGGCGAAACGCGCCAAGTACAAGAATTGAACACAAAGGATCTGACGATCCTCGCACCAGGGACAAGCCCACTTAAAGCGATTGAAAAACTGCCAAGCGTCAATTTTCAGTCAGCGGATCCTTTTGGCACTTATGAATGGTCGCAACGGGTTTCGATCCGTGGGTTTAACCAGAATCAGCTTGGCTTTACGCTGGACGGCATTCCGTTGGGCGACGGTACCTACGGAAATAACAATGGGCTTCACATCAGCCGCGCCATTACATCTGAAAATATCGGCGTGACGCGGGTGTCGCAAGGTGCTGGCTCCATTGGCACACAGGCGACCAACAATCTGGGTGGGACTCTGGAATTCATGTCACTCGACCCCAAGGGGGAACTGGGTGTCGATACCAATCTGACCTATGGTTCGGAAAATACGATCCGTGGATTTGCGCGCGTTAATTTTGGCAGCAAAGACGGCGTGAGAGGTTTCGTTTCTGGCGTTTATCACAATGCCGAAAAGTGGAAAGGTGGCGGTGATCAGCGTAACTGGATGGTCAATGCAAAAACGCTTATTCCCGTGGGCGATGCCGTATTTGATGCCTATTTCAGTTATTCAGACCGCGCAGAGCAGGATTATCAAGATCTTAGCCTCGAAATGATTGGCCGGCTGGGCTACAATTGGGACAATTTCTTCCCAGATTATGCAACGGCAGTTGCTGTGGCGTCGGGGGCACGGCCTGCACCCATAACATCGCTTGACGACGCATATTATGATGCATCCGGCCTGCGAAAGGATACGCTGGGCTCCTTTGGTCTCACGACGCCGTTAAGCGATGGCGTAACATTCAAGGTCAAAGCCTATTATCACGACAATACCGGTCAGGGCACATGGGGCACCCCCTATGTCCCAAGCCCCACTGGCGTTCCGCTCTCAGTGCGCACAACCGAATATGATATTCAGCGCGGCGGAGTTTTTAGTTCCTTAAATGCGGAACTCGGCGATCATAATCTGACAGTTGGCGGGTGGTATGAAAAGAATGATTTTCGGCAAGCCCGCCGCTTTTATGCCTATACAAGCCTGACAGTTGCAGGCCGAGATCACAGCAAATTCCAACGGAATCCTTTCTTCACACAGTGGGATATGGATTTTAACACCAACACTCTGCAATATTATGTTCAGGATAAAATCACACTGGGTGACGCGACAATCAGTCTGGGGTGGAAGGGCTATAAAGTTGACAACGAAGCCATTCCCGTTGTCCAAGGTGGCCGTGCGACAGGCAAGATCAAATCCAAGGATTGGTTCCAGCCCCATGTTGGTGCTGCGTATAAGGTGAGCGATAAAACCGAAATTTTTGGCGGCTTTACCCAAGTCACGCGTGCTTTCGTATCGTCCACGACGTCTGGACCTTTTTCAACAACACAAGCTGGCTTTGATGCGCTTAGGGTTCGTGGATTGAAACCGGAAGCTTCCGACACCTATGAACTTGGCGCGCGTTATAATGACAACCGCTTTAACGGGGTTGTCGGCGTCTATTATGTGAACTTCCGCAACCGCCTTTTGGGGATTTCAACAGGGCCAGGGATTGTCGGAAATCCTGCGATCTTGCAAAATGTCGGCGGGGTACGCTCACTCGGATTTGAAGCTGCAGGGGATCTGAAGATCGGCAATGGCTTCAGCCTGTTTGCGTCATACAGCTATACCGACGCATCCTACAGCGATAATGTGGTTATACCGCCGGCTGTTGCTGGAAACCCTTCGACTGTTATTGCAACAAAAGGCAAAACCGTTGTCGACACACCAAAACACCTGCTGCGCGGCGAAGTGGCTTATGACAGTGAAACGGTTTTTGGGCGGATCAGCGCAAATTATATGAGCAAGCGGTTTTTCACTTATTTGAATGATCAATCCGTGCCCGCTCGCGTCCTCTTGGATGCAACACTTGGATACCGCTTTGACCTCGGTCTGCGCGCTCCCGTTGAGTTGCAGTTGAATGCCACCAACCTGTTGGACAAAAAATATGTTGCGACAGTTGGATCAAACGGTTTTGGAAATAGTGGTGATAACCAAACACTATTGGCAGGGTCACCGCGCCAGATTTTCGCCACAGTGAAGGTTGGATTTTAAAGATGCGACATATCTTACTTGGCGGTGCGCTCCTTTTTGGCGCACTGCCAAGTGAGGGTATGGCTGACCCCGTTTTGCTGATTTCAATTGACGGGTTACAACCTGCCGATGTGATTGAGGCCGATAAGCGCGGTATTAATATTCCAAATCTAAAACGCTTTGTGAAAGAAGGCAGCTATGCCAGCGGCGTTGTTGGCGTTTTGCCGACGGTTACCTATCCCAGCCACGCGACGCTAATAACAGGAACAAGCCCGGCAAAACACGGTATCATCAACAACACGACCTTTGATCCGCTGCAAATCAATCAGGGTGGGTGGTATTGGTATGCGCGCGATATCAAAGTGCCAACGCTTTGGGATGCTGCGGCAAAGGCGGGCCTAACGACCGCAAATATTCATTGGCCAGTCAGTGTTGATGCTGCGTCAATCCGATGGAATATCCCGCAAATCTGGCGCACAGGGCACGCTGATGATGCAAAGTTGGTCAAGGCGCTGTCCACGCCTGGTTTGGTTGAAGGATTAGAGGCAGACCTTGGTCCTTACGCCCCTGGCATTGATGAAAGCATCGCGGGCGATGAAAATCGCGGTGCTTTTGCAGCACGCCTTATCGCACACGAAAAGCCCGACTTTACGACAGTTTATTTGACGGCATTGGATCATGAACAGCATGAAAAGGGTCCAAATACCAAACCCGCTTATGCGGTTCTCGAACGGATTGATGCTGTTGTTGGAAGTCTTATATCAGCGCAAATGGCGGCCCGCCCAAATTCTGTGATTGCGGTGGTCAGTGACCACGGCTTTGCAGCGACCAGCACAGAGATAAATCTGTTTAGCGCCTTCATTAAAGATGGGCTGATCACGCTTGATCCAGCTGGGAAAGTTAAATCATGGGATGCAATGCCGTGGCCATCGGGCGGGTCCATTGCAGTGATGCTGCGCAAGCCAGAGGATACAGCTTTGGTGGCGCGCGTTAGGATGTTTCTGGATCAGTTGAAGGCCGACCCGAAAAATCTTATCGGCACTATCGCTTCGCGAAGCGACATTGCCACGATGCGCGCAAACCCCGAAGCCTCATTCTATATAGACTTAGCGGCAGGTGCGCTTGCAGGTGGTTTCACGGGCGATAAAGCGCAAATCGTTAGTGCCGCCGTATCAAAAGGCACGCACGGTTATTTCCCCACGACTCCGGCAATGCGATCCAGCTTTATGATGATGGGCAACGGCGTGGCAAAAGCCCGTAACCTTGGTGAAATCGACATGCGCGCAATTGCACCAACATTGGCGCTGATCATGGGTGTGGCGCTGCCTGATGCAGAGCTTCCTTCCCTGCGGCCTTAAGTGCCAGTCCAATTGGGTGCGCGTTTTTGAGCGAAAGCAGCGGCGCCTTCACGTGCATCATTTGAGGTGAAGACGACACCCGCAATTTCATTCTGCTTGGTGTAAAGTTCGCCCGATGACCAGTCCTCTTGTTGTTTGACAACCTGTTTGGAGACGGCAACAGCAAGAGGACCATTGGCACAGATTTTTGCAGCAAGCACCAGCGCATCATCCAGTGCGTCGCCGTCCACGACCTGATTGATCAGGCCGACGTCATAAGCGCGCTGCGCCGAAATGAAATCACCCGTCAATGCAAGTTCCATTGCCAGTCGGTAATTGATTTGTCGCGGCAGGCGTACTAGTCCACCAGCGGCAGCGGCAAGCCCGCGCTTGACCCCAGGAATGCCAAATTTGGCACCCTTATTGGCAACAATTAAATCGCACGCGAGGGCAAGTTCAAACCCGCCTGCCAAAGCATAGCCATTGACCGCCGCAATCAGGGGTTTCTTTGGCGGTGCCTCAGTTATGCCGGCAAAGCCTCTGCCTTTCACCACCGGCAATTCGCCAGTCAGAAATGCTTTCAAATCCATGCCTGAACAAAATGTGCCGCCAGCGCCGGTGAGAATGCCAACGCGTAAAGCGGGATCATTGTCGAGCAGATCCATCGCCGCCGCCACGCCTTCAGCCAAAGCGCGGTTGGCTGCATTTTTGGCTTCAGGGCGGTTGAGGGTGACGATCAGAACACCGTCACGAACTTCGGTCAAGACTTCAGACATGGGCGATACCTTCCTACACGCGTTCGATAATGATGGCCGGGGCCATGCCACCGGCAGCACACATGGTGACCAATCCGCGCTTGAGGTCGCGACGTTCAAGTTCATCCAAAACCGTTCCGATCAGGATAGAACCCGTCGCGCCAATCGGATGGCCAAGCGCACAAGCGCCGCCATTGACGTTGACCTTATCGCGGTTGAGTTTGAGGTCGCGGATGAATTTTTCAGCGACCACGGCAAAGGCTTCATTGATTTCCCACAGATCAATATCGTCAGGCGTCAGACCTGCCTTGGCGAGAACTTTTTGCGCGGCAGGAACCGGGGCATTGAGCATCAGCGTGGGGCAATCACCCTGATTGGCATAAGCGATAATGCGCGCACGCGGTTTCAGGCCGTTCTTTTCTGCATAGGATTTTGACGACATGAGCAAAGCTGCTGCGCCGTCAACAACGCCTGAACTGTTGCCCGCATGATGAACACCTGTCCAATTCAAATCTGGATATTTCATCTGGATCAATTTGCGGAATGTCATCCCGCCCTGATCATAATCTGCAATCCCGTCAAACGACGCCTTTAAGGCACCAAGACCCTCCATCGTGGTTTCGGGGCGAGGGAATTCTTCGTGGTCAAGTGCGACTGAGCCGTCATCATTGTAAACGGTGATCAGGCTTTTGGCGAAACGGTTTTCGGCAATCGCGACTTTGGCCTTTTGCTGGCTGTCATATCCCAGTGCGTCAACGTCGGCGCGTGTGATCCCTTCTCTGGCTGCGATCGCATCGCCGCACACACCTTGATGGGATTGGGGGTGTTTCATCATCAGGCGCATATTGCCTGATCCCATGCCCACCGGTTTGATCCCGGCTGCTGATTCTTCCGCCATCATTGCGGATGTGTAGGACATCATTTCAGTCCCGCCCGCGATCATCAAATCTTCCATGCCGGACATGATCGATGCTGTTGCAAGATTGACCGATGTGATGCCACCGCCGCAGAAGCGGTCTAGAGTCATGCCGCTGGCCTTAATATCATATCCCGCATCAAGGGCTGCCATGCGGCCCAGATCGCCGCCTTGCTTGCCTTTCTGGGTGCTGGTTGACCAAATCACGTCATCAACATGCGCTGTATCAAAACCGTTGCGGTCCTTGAGTGCTTTTAGAACTGTTGCAGCAAGATGTTGCGGATGGAGGTGTGCCAATGCGCCTTTGCCGGGCTTACCGATTCCGCGCGGAGTGCGCACAGCGTCAATGATATATGCTTCAGCCATGAGGGGTATCCTTTACCTTTACGTTTGCGTAAACTGTCTTTTGCGCGTTATTGCTTCTCGCGCAAGGGGCTATCTCACTCAATCGCTTTGAGGCATGACCAACATATGACCACTGAAAATCCTGATTTCGCACCGGCAAAGGGTATGACCACTGCTGACATCCACGGCACCATTGGTGCTTTTCTGGCTGAGGCTACCTTGGCAGAGAAGGTTGAAATGATGTCCGGCCGCGGCTTTTATAAAGCCTATGTTGAGGATGGCCGTGTTTGGGCGGCGCGGCCCTACCGCGCGGGCGGCGGCTGTGAACGACTGAATGTCCCCGCACTCTGGTTTACCGATGGCCCGCGCGGTGTTGCGCGCGGGAATTCAACGTGTTTCCCCTGCACAATGGCGCGCGGAGCAAGTTGGGATGTTGATTTGGAACATCGGATTGGTCGCGCAATGGGCGTTGAGGCGCGCGCGCAAGGGTGCAATTTATCAGGCGCTGTGTGCGTCAATCTTTTACGCCATCCGGGCTG
>JAYUPB010000108.1:0-2848 GCA_043760405.1 Sphingomonadales bacterium | reverse complement strand
AGCAAGGCCGGTTCCGCGCCGATTTGCTTGATAGGCTGTGCTTTGAAGTCGTTACATTGCCGCCGTTGCGTGTGCGCGAAGGCGACATCGAGGTGCTGTCCGATTATTTCGGCCGCCGCATGGCAAATGAACTGGAATGGGATGGCTGGCCCGGCTTTGGCCCGTTGGCGCAGCGCGCGATGGAAAACCACCAATGGCCGGGCAATGTCCGCGAATTGCGCAATGTTGTCGAACGCGCGGTCTATCGCTGGAACGACCCGTCGCAGCCGGTGGATTACATCCAGTTCGACCCGTTCGAAAGCCCGTGGATCGCGATTGCTTCCACTTTCACTCCTGCGAACGACAGCAAGGCCGAAAACACCGGTAGCGATAGCACCGACGCTCCATCCCGACATTCAACCGATTTCTCTGCGATCGAAAACGTGCAGATCAAAGTCGGCGATTTCAAAGCAACGACCGAGGCATTTGAAAAGGCGTTGCTGGAACAAGCCATGGCGCAGCACCGCTTTAACCAGCGGCAAACCGCCAAGGCGCTGAATTTAAGCTATGACCAGCTGCGGCATTCGCTGAAAAAGCACGACTTATTGGGTTAAACGAAAAAGGGCGGCCAAATGACCGCCCTTTTCCTCAAATCGTCGAGGCAGCAAATCAGCCGCCGTTGAAGGTCACCATTGTGTACAGCATCGGGATCGACAGCAATGTGTTTAGCCGCGATGTCATCATCGCCGTGGTCGCCGCCTTTGCTTTGGTCGCATCGTCCGCCTCGACAATACCCAAAGCCTTTTTCTGGTTTGGCCAGATGATGAACCATACGTTGAACGCCATAATCAGTGCCAGCCACATGCCAATGCCGATCAGCTTATAATCACCGCTTAGCATCAATGCTTCGCGCTCGTACCCGGCTTGATAGGCAATAATCAGGCCGAACAAAACTGTCAGCGCCGCGCCCCAGCGGAAATAGAATAATGCAGCCGGAGCGATGTGTTTTGACACGCCAGGTTTTAATTCAGCCGGGATTTTCGGCATGGTCGGGATCTGTACGAAGTTGAAATAATATAACAAACCGATCCAGACAGTGCCGACAAATGTGTGCAGCCAGCGCGTGATCGATTGTGCCGTGACGCCATCGGCATCAACGCCGAACATAATGGCAAAGGATGCAAGCAACCCGACCAGCAGCACCAGGTGCAGATTTCCAAAGAATTTAGCCATATTTCCTCCTGTTTATTGAATGCGACGCGATTGCCCCTATTTAATAACGGAGGGCCTAAACCGGTGTATCTGCGTTGTCACATAAATTTTGGCAATGCTGTGTATCGGCGTGGGTAGAGGGCAAATTTAAGGGGGACAAATGACTAAAAGGACCCAATATGCCATTTACACTTCCCGACCTGCCTTATGCCAAAGACGCTTTTGGCGATCTGATCTCCGCTGAAACCTTTGATTTCCACCACGGCAAGCACCACAACGCCTATGTCACCAAAACCAATGAGCTGATCGCCAGCGACGATACGCTGAATGGCGCAGCGCTAAGCGCGGTCATTACCGCAGCCAAGGAAAAGGGCGACAAGCCGTTATTCAATAACGCAGCGCAAATCTGGAACCACAGTTTTTACTGGCACTGCCTTTCGCCCGAGGCGCAAGCACCGACGGGCAAGTTGAAAATCATGATCGACGATGCGTTTGGATCGCAGGCTGAATTGGTCAAAGCGTTAAAGGCCGAAGCTGTTGGTCATTTCGGCAGTGGTTGGGCTTGGCTGGTGCTTGATAAAGATGCGCTGAAAATCACTTCGCTGCACGATGCCGACACCCCGTTGGTGCATGATATGACCCCGTTGTTGACGATCGATGTGTGGGAACATGCCTATTATGTCGATTATCGCAACGCGCGGCCCGATTATGCAACGGCCCTGTTGGAAAATGCGATTAACTGGGAATTTGTGGCGCAGAACCTTGATGGCAAAGGCGCCGAAAGGGCCGACCAGTAGGTTTTGACAGTGATGCAGTACCGGCGGTGAGGACCGGACCATCAAATCGTTTCACGCAAAGGGCGCAAAGATTTTTAAGAGGTCACTCCAAAGTTCGCGCGCAGCGCAATCCATTATCTTAGGATAGATTGATCCCTGCGGGATCGGCTAAGACCCGCCAACTTAAAAATCTTTCCGATCTTCGCGTGAAACGGATGCCTAACCCTTAGGTGGAACGTCTGGCCCATCGCCAAGGTTTAGCCCATTTTTCAGCAACATCGGTATGTTCGCCATGGCAAAGACAAATGTCAGGGCGGGCAGACCGAATGTTTTGACGGTGATATACTGATCGGCGGACAGCAACGGAATCATCGCTTCGTTGAGGGCCGCCAGAGCCAAAAAGAACAATCCCCAATTCAGCGACAGCTTTAACCAGCCTTTTTCGGTTAGTCCGTCATAGGCAGCTTCGAGTAGGTATTTCAGCGCGGGTTTACTACGCAGCCAGCCGATCAGGATGATCGCTGCAAACAGCAGATATACCGCAGTTGCCTTGTGCTGGATAAAGCCAAAATCGCGGAACCAAAGCGTCAGCGCGCCAAAACCAACCACCAACACCGCCGACATTTTCATCATCGGCGATATGCGGCCCAGTTTTAGCTTGGCGATGATCATAGCGATGATGATTGCGACCATAAATGCCGCTGTGCCTGCTAATGGCCCTTGCACCGGATCAGTGTCCGAATGGCCAAAACGCGAGCCTAGGAAAAAGACAAGCAATGGCCCGAAATCGAGCGCGAAGGTGACGCCGCCATGCGGCTTTGCGGGTGCAGCGCCGGTCATGCTGCTCCTCCCGAAATCGCTTTGGCCAGATCGCGCGCGTT
>JAYUPB010000107.1:0-8175 GCA_043760405.1 Sphingomonadales bacterium | reverse complement strand
CCAGAATTCAGCCACGGCAACCGGTTTAACCATGAACCCAAACGCCCGCGAAAACTGTTGCTCCACGAACGGGAGATCAACAAACTCCATGCCGCTGTAATGCGCCAAGGGATGACGTTGGTGCCGCTGTCTATTTATTTTAATGGGCGGGGCAGGGCAAAGGTGGAACTGGCGCTTGCCAAGGGACGGAATGCTCCTGATAAGCGAGCGCATCAGAAGGAACAGGACTGGAAACGTGAAGCCGGCCGTATCCTGAGGGATCGCGGATGAGTAGAATTGGTAAATGGATAAAGGCACAAGCGCCGACACGCGAAAGCTTTGAAAATAGCCGTTTTCTAAGACCCTTTGCACAGCGTATTTTTGTCCCCGCACTCTGGCGTTTTACGCGTCGATCGGTACCACGCGGTGTTGCCTTGGGTTTGCTTGTGGGTATTTTTCTTCTGATCCCAGGCATTCAAATCGTTGGAGCTGCCATATTGGCACTGCCCGTGCGGGCGAACATTCCCCTTGCTGCGGCAATGACTTTTCTATCAATGCCGGCAACGACCCCCTTCATTCTTGCCGGGTCGCTTTATGTGGGTAATTCAATCCTCAATATAGGCGCTGATATAGGGCAATTTGCAGTGCTGATCGAAAAACATGCGTCGTTTGTCGAATGGATCGATTGGTTGGTCTCCGACGCAGCACCCGCATTGTTACTCGGTCTTGCGATCATCGCCGTGGTTGCAGCTGCAATAGGCTATGTTTTATCAGCTTTTATCTGGCGAATGATGCTTGTCCGCAAATGGCGTGCACGCGGGCATGGCCGCGTTGTCTTTGTAAAAGCGGATGATTGAACCTCTTTCCAAACTGCTTTCCAGCGCTGCGACCCCGCGCGGTTCCGTGCTGAACCATGTGAGCGAACGTGGGTTATTAATTCTTGTTGGCATTGTGGCGTTAATGACAGCTGGTTTGTTGATGTGGCTTGCGGGAAATCCAGCAATTGCTGCAGGTTTTTCGGCTTTAGTCATGGCGACGGCCGCTTTGCTCCTTTTTGTGCGAAAGCTGCACCCGCCTCTTGTCGCCGCTCAGCATGACTTTGACTGGTCATTGGTGCGTGATGCTGCTGATAATGACGATGTCGCCATTGCAGTTACGGATCGGGCGGGCCGTCTGGTGTGTGCAAATTTATTGCATGAAAGTTGGTTTGGCGGTCCTGTAGCGCCTCCCGCGTTGGCACTTGGCGCTTCCGACGTCACGGTTCTGACACTTGCTGGAAAAACCGCGTGGCGTGATGGCCGTGGTCAAGCAAAAGGGTTGCGCCGAGATGCTATGGTCTTTGATGCCGATGTTGTGCGCAGCGGGCGTAGCGAAAATCATCTGGTGTGGCGGTTTCGAGCCGCACTGACATTTGATCTGACAGCCGAAGCTCGTCGCCTGATCGAAGGTACCGCTGGCGACCGTATGGGTGAAGCGGGCATCATGACGGTCTTGATTGGTCCCGAAGGGCGTATCCGGATGGCCAACCCCGTCTTTGTGATGCGGTCCATGGGTAGCATTGACCATGAAATTGAAGGGCGTGAATTTGTCACGTTACTTGAAACCGAAAAAACTGGTGTTCTGCGGTTTACGCGTGAAGGGCGCGCCGGGACGCCGCTGCGTTTGCTCCAAATCCCCGTTGAGTCAAATAACCCGCAAAGTGCCACATTGATCCTTTTGATCGATGAAGATTTGGACCGCGCATCCGGCGGGGCCAGTGTCACCACCAGTATGCAAGCGCTGCTAGCAAAATTGCCACTGGGCCTTGCGCTTGCTGACCGTGATGGACGTTTCTTGTTTCTCAATGATGCTTTCAGTCGCGCTGTGGGCACGGAACCCGGCGTTAAGCCTGTGTATCCCGGTGATTTGGTTGTGCGGGAGGATAAGGCAGCTGTTGCAGACGCGGTGCGCCGTTTTGCCATGGGGCAACCGCTCACTGGCGATATTGCCGTGCGCCTTGTTCATCAGCCAGAAGAGCCTGTGGCATTGACGATTGCTGGCGCGCGCGGGTTGGGTGATGCGGCAGTGCTCTTATCAATCAAGGATTCGAGCGAAGAGTCACGGCTTAAAAAACAAGTTGCGCAGGCAACGAAGATGCAGGCTGTGGGCCAGCTTGCGGGCGGCGTCGCTCATGATTTCAATAATATCCTTACCGCGATCATCGGCCACTGTGATTTGATGATGATGCGCCATACCCCGGGCGATAGTGATTATGATGATATTCAACAGATAAAGAATAATTCCAATCGTGCGGCAGGATTAACGCGGCAATTGCTAGCTTTTTCGCGGCAACAAACCCTGCGGCCACAAATTTTGCAGCTGCCCGATGTTGTTTCGGAAATTTCAAATCTACTCAAACGGTTGATGGGGGAAACGGTTACATTAGAAGTTAAGCATGGCCGTAATCTGGGGGCTGTCCGTGCGGATCCTGGGCAGTTAGAGCAGGTCATCGTCAACCTCGCCGTAAACGCACGCGATGCCATGCCCCGTGGTGGTACGCTCACCATTCAGACTTACGGCGTGACGGCCGCCTCTGTGAAGAAACTGGACAGTGATATTCTGCCCATTGCCGATTATACAGCGCTTAGTGTCGCTGACACAGGAACAGGGATAGCCCCTGAATTGCTGTCAAAGATTTTTGAACCTTTTTTCACAACAAAAGAAGTTGGCAAAGGAACGGGGCTTGGTCTGTCGACGGTTTACGGTATCGTCAAACAATCAGGTGGTTTTATTTTCGCTGATTCGAAACCTGCTGGCGGCACCAGCTTTGTTATTTATTTACCTGTCCACGTTGGGGAGGGAGAAGTTATTACCAAACCGAGCGCACCCAAGGAAAAAGCCGGAGAATTATGGGGCAGTGGGATCGTGTTGCTGGTGGAGGATGAAGACATGGTCCGTGCTGTTGCCGAACGCGCATTGACACGCCATGGCTATCAAGTTCTGACGGCTGCGCACGGCGAAGAGGCGCTTGAAATTTTGGAAAAACGTTCGGACATTGATGTTCTTGTATCCGACGTTGTTATGCCAACAATGGATGGACCAACATTGGTAAAACATGCGCGGGAACGGTTTCCCGAAATGCCAATCCTGTTTATGTCAGGTTACGCAGAGGAGCAATTGCGCAAATCAATCACCTTTGATAACGTTGCATTTCTGCCGAAACCCTTTTCAGTTCAACAACTTGCTGAAGCTGTGCGGAAGGCCATGCCACATTAGAAGGGTAAGACAAAAAATATTCGTTCCGCTCTTGTTCTTTTGGAACAAAGCATATACATAATGATCACGCATTGACGGAATGCGCGAGAAAGCTACGAGGGGAACGGCCATGGCGGCACAGCTTAAAGTCATCAATTCCGAAAGAAATACGGGAAATATGGACAGAGAAAAAGCACTCGAAGCAGCGCTTGCACAAATTGATCGCGCATTTGGTAAAGGCTCAGCAATGAAGTTGGGCAGTCGTGAGGCGATGGAGATTGAGGCGGTTTCGACGGGGTCGCTCGGCCTTGACATAGCGCTTGGCATTGGTGGTTTGCCGCGCGGACGCGTGATTGAAATTTTCGGGCCAGAAAGTTCAGGAAAAACAACGCTGGCGCTCCACGCTATTGCGGAAGCACAAAAAATTGGCGGAACAGCAGCATTTATCGATGCCGAACACGCGCTTGACCCTGGTTATGCCAAAAAACTGGGTGTCGACATCGACAACCTGATTGTGTCGCAACCAGATACTGGTGAACAGGCGCTAGAGATTGCGGACACATTGGTGCGTTCAAATGCGGTTGATGTGTTGGTGATCGATTCAGTTGCAGCACTTGTCCCGCGCGCTGAAATCGAAGGTGAAATGGGTGATACGCATGTCGGGCTTCAGGCCCGCTTGATGAGCCAAGCTCTGCGTAAAATCACCGGTTCGATCAGCCGGTCAAGGTGCACTGTTATTTTCATCAATCAGATTCGTATGAAAATTGGCGTCATGTATGGCTCGCCAGAAACCACGACGGGTGGCAACGCACTTAAATTTTATGCGTCTGTCCGTCTCGATATTCGGCGCACAGGCCAAATTAAAAGTGGCGAAGATATTGTTGGCAACACCACGCGCGTGAAAGTTGTCAAAAATAAGGTAGCACCGCCTTTCAAACAAGTTGAATTTGACATCATGTACGGCGAAGGAATCTCCAAAATGGGTGAGATTCTGGACCTCGGTGTTAAAGCCGGGATCGTCGAAAAATCCGGCGCATGGTTCAGCTATGACTCAGTGCGGCTTGGCCAGGGACGTGAGAATTCTAAAATATTTTTGAATGAAAATCCTGATGTGGCGCAAAAGATTGAAAGCGCCATTCGCGGCAAGACCGAACAGGTTGTCGAAGTGATGATGACCGGACCCGAAGCGGACGACGACCTTTAGGTTGCGTTTCGTTTCAAGCAACGAGAAGGCCCGTCACTCTCCCCGTGACGGGCCTTTTGGGCGTGATTTTTACGCGTCACCAAGCCTTGTCTGAAAGGTCACCCTCGCCTAAGTCAAAATCTATGACATCGACCAATGATATTCGCCGCTCGTTTCTAGACTATTTTGCAGGGGAGGGGCATGAACGCGTCTCCTCTGCGCCGCTTGTGCCACATAATGATCCGACGTTGATGTTCGTCAACGCTGGGATGGTACCCTTCAAAAACGTTTTTACCGGCCTTGAAAACCGTAATTACACCACGGCGACGTCTAGCCAGAAGTGTGTAAGAGCCGGCGGCAAGCACAATGACCTTGATAATGTTGGCTATACAGCACGCCATCACACTTTCTTTGAGATGCTGGGTAACTTCTCATTCGGTGATTATTTCAAAGAGCGTGCAATTACACAGGCATGGACGCTGCTTACCAAAGAATGGGGGTTGGACCCCAATCGCCTGACCGTCACCGTATATCACACTGATGATGAAGCCTTCGATCTGTGGCGCAAAATCGCTGGCCTTCCCGAACAGCGGATCATCCGCATTCCGACAGCGGATAATTTCTGGTCGATGGGGGACACGGGCCCGTGCGGGCCGTGCAGTGAAATTTTTTACGATCACGGCGACCATATATTTGGTGGCCCACCCGGCAGCCCGACAGAAGACGGTGACAGATTCGTTGAAATTTGGAATCTTGTTTTCATGCAGTTTGATCAGGCGGCTGATGGCACACGCACAGCGCTTCCCAAGCCCAGCATCGATACAGGCATGGGGCTCGAACGCATCGCGGCAGTGATGCAGGGTGTGCATGACAATTACGACACCGACACATTCAAAGCGCTGATCGGGGAATCGGGCGAACTCACCAAAAGCGATCCAGCCGGTGATATGAAATCGTCACACCGCGTTATTGCCGATCATCTCCGTGCATCGGGTTTTCTCGTTGCAGATGGTGTTTTGCCTGCAAACGAAGGGCGCGGCTATGTGCTGCGCCGGATCATGCGACGCGCGATGCGTCATGCCCATTTGTTAGGGGCGAAGGATCCTTTGATGCACCGCCTTGTTCCCTCGCTTGTTTCGGAAATGGGTGCTGCCTATCCAGAACTCGTTCGCGCGCAGCCTTTGATCGAAGCAACGTTACGGCAAGAAGAAACGCGCTTCCGCCAAACTTTGGACAAGGGGCTTCGGCTGCTTGATGATGCGACGCGTACAATGATTGCAGGTGACACACTGCCTGGTGATGTCGCCTTCAAACTCTATGACACCTATGGTTTTCCCTATGATTTAACCGAAGATGCGCTCCGCGCGCAAAATTTTGGTGTGGACCGCGCCGGTTTTGATGCAGGCATGGCTAAGCAAAAGGCAATGGCACGTGCTGCGTGGAAAGGGTCTGGTGCTCAGGCATCAAGCGACATCTGGTATGATATTGCGGATGAATTAGGCAGTACTGAATTCACAGGCTATTCCAGCACCGCTGGAGATGGTCAGGTTGTGGCACTTGTCCGTGACGGCCAGAGGGTCGACAGCGCAGCGGCGGGTGAAGCCGTCATCATTCTTACAAATCAGACGCCATTTTACGCCGAGAGCGGCGGCCAGATGGGAGATGCTGGCAAAGTCACTGATGATGATGGTTTCGCGGCGGTTGTTACTGAGACAAGCAAGCCGCTTGGCCGCCTTCATGCGCATCACTGCACCATCGGGTCGGGTATGATTTCGGTGGGCGATACTGTTCATTTGTCGATCGATGCTAAACGCCGCGACCATATCCGCGCAAACCATAGTGCAACTCATTTGCTGCACGCGGCGCTGCGCAACCGTCTCGGCGCGCATGTTACGCAAAAGGGTAGCCTTGTTGCGCCGGACCGTCTGCGGTTCGACTTTTCTCAACAAAGCGCAATGACTGTAGAAGATATTGCTGTCGTTGAAGCAGAAGTGAACACAGAAATCAGGCGTAATCAGGCGGTCACGACTCGGCTTATGACACCCGATGATGCGGTTGCCGCGGGTGCGCTCGCACTGTTCGGTGAAAAATACGGCGATGAAGTGCGCGTTCTCACCATGGGCCCAAATGCAGATTCATCGGCATTTTCGGTTGAGCTGTGCGGCGGAACGCATGTGAATGCGTTGGGTGATATTGGGCTTTTCAAGATTATTTCTGAAAGTGCTGTGGCAAGCGGCGTTCGCCGGGTCGAAGCGATGACCGGGGAAGCCGCGCGACTGTGGCTGACTGCGCGTGAAAACGGGCTGAAACAGGTCGCAGCGGCGCTCCGGACCAGCCCAGAGGATGTACCTGAACGCGTTGCAGCGCTTTCAGAGTCGGTTCGGCGTCTTGAAAAAGAACTTGCCGAAGCTAAAAAATCTCTGGCCTTAGGCGGTGGTTCGGGCGGAGACGCTGAGCCTGAAGATGTCGGCGGCATTACTTTCCTAGGACAGGCGTTTGAAGGGCTGGATCCAAAAGAATTGCGCGGGTTGGCCAATGCCGCGAAGGCCAAACATACCTCTGGGATTTTTTCTTTTGTTACAGTGAATGATGGGCGTGCGTCCATTTTAGTATCCGTTACCGATGATTATTTATCTGCAAACAATGCAGTCGATATGGTGCGCGTCGGTGTGGAAACGCTTGGCGGGCAAGGTGGCGGCGGTAAGCCCGAGATGGCACAGGGCGGCGGGCCTGATGGAACAAAGGCCGCCGATGCGATTGCCGCGATCAAGGCTATGATCCGCTAATCCCCATTTTGGACGTTCCCAATTTGGGTTTGTGGGTCATGCGTCCGCGCACCATGATGGCGGCGCGCAATTCATCGCGTTTTTCATGGATGGATGCGATAACCGGTCCCATCGGAACACCCAAATCAACAAGAACCGCTTCTGATAATTGCAGCGAGCTTTCGAGGGTTTCGGGAACAGCATCGCTGATCCCCGCGCGATAAAGTTGGGCAGCGTGATTGGGATCACGTGCGCGCGCAATGAGTGTCAGGTCAGGAAAGTCCTGCCGCAATTTTTGCGTTAGCTGAACAGCCTGAACCGGATCATCCATTGTCAAAACCACGGCTTTTGCGGTTTGTGGCGAGAGGTCATCAAGGCTTGCCGCGCGGCGAACATCGCCAAACCGCACGGGTTTTCCCAGACGTTTTGCCTCTGTAACAACATCAATGTTTGCTTCAATCGCGACCCATAACTGCTCGTGTGTATCGAGCATATCGGCAACCATATGACCAACACGGCCATAGCCAATGATGATGGTTCTAGCACCGTCAATCGGCATCTGTTCCGTCACCGCAGCCCCGTGACGCCATTCAATGCGGCGTGCAACATCATGGCCAATCCGGGCAAGCAGCGGCGTTATAGTGAGGCCAACCGCAGTAACGATCTGCCAGAATGCGGCGGTTTCCGAAGAAATAAGCGCAACTTGTGTGGCCGCCGCCAGCACGATGAGGGTCGTTTCTGAGGGGCTGGCCATCAGGAGGCCAACTTCTGTGGCGACCCCAGCGCGCACCTTTCCCAGACGTAGTAAGAGTGTCGTGACCAGTGTTTTGATAACAACAACGCCAGCAACAGCGCTCAAAATTTGGGGCCAATTCTCTGCAATCATCATGAGGTCAAGCGACATGCCGACGCTGATCAGAAAAATACCAAGGGCCAGTCCGCGAAAGGGAGCTGTAACATGTTCAACTTCTTCGCGGTATTCCGTCTCAGCAATCACCAATCCTGCAATCAAGG
>JAYUPB010000106.1:0-2904 GCA_043760405.1 Sphingomonadales bacterium | reverse complement strand
ATGAAACGATCTTCCGTTATGGAACGCCGCGCCGCGCCGCTTATGCGGGTGTGCGGCTAAGTTTCTAAGCATGGATATGGCCGCCACAGCCGATCCGCTGCTCCACCATGGAGGGCGTATCGCTGTGGCGGCTGCGCGTTTCCCATCTGCGCCAAAGCCGTGGCTAGATTTATCGACCGGGATCAGCCCGTGGGCCTATCCGGTCGATGAGATCGATCCGGCCGATTGGCAGAATCTGCCCTCGACTGATGATCTGGCTGAGCTTGAAATGGCGGCAGCAAACGCGTTTGGCGGCGTTAGCCCTGACCAGATTGTCGCCGTTCCGGGGACAGATTTTGCAATTCGTTTGCTAGCGCAGCTTTTACCTACGGATCGTGTCGGCATCGTGGGACCGACCTACAGCGCATATCAATCAGCGTGGCCAGACGCGAAAACATTGTCTTTTGCGAAAGCACGCGGGGCTGATCTGCTGGTATGCGCCAACCCGAACAACCCGGATGGTACTGTAATTCCGAGGGCGCAGCTTCAGCGTTTGCGGAACCTGCGGATTGTCGATGAAGCTTTTGCCGATGCTGTACCCGCGCACAGCCTGTTGCCCCACCGCAATGGAGCAATCGTCCTTCGGTCTTTTGGTAAATTCTATGGTCTTGCAGGCCTGCGGCTGGGATTTGTTGTGGCGGATAGGCCCTTTGCGAAACAGTTTCGCACCCTTCTGGGTGATTGGCCGATTTCAGGACCGGCCCTGACTATCGGGACAAAGGCCTATCGCGATACCGAGTGGCAGAATGCCCAGAGGGCGCGCCTGAACACAGCGTCAAGCCAGCTCATGGCGATGCTGACCGACGCCGGTTTGGGTATTGTCGGCGGCACACCGCTCTTTCAGCTTGCCCGTCACGCTGCGGCACCGGCGCTGTTCACGCATCTGGCTGAGGCAGGCATATTAACGAGGCCCTTCGCGGATCAGTCCGACTGGCTTCGCTTCGGCACCCCCGGCAGCGACCCCGATTTCGATCGCTTGGCTGCTGCCCTTTCAGACTGGAAATCTCAATGAGCGATGACATCAATCACAGCCGCCACAATGAACGGATGAAGCGCCTGAAAATCGCGCGCGACAAAATCCAGGCGCGTAAAACCATCGAGCGCGGATTGCTGATTGTCCATACCGGCAACGGCAAAGGTAAATCGTCCTCGGCTTTTGGCATGGCGATTCGGTCGATTGGTTGGGGGATGAGGGTGGCCATCCTTCAATATGTCAAAGGCAATTGGGAGACGGGTGAAAAGACGTTTTTCGCCGACCGCCCTGATCTGCTGCAATGGGAAGTGATGGGCGAAGGCTTTACGTGGGAAACGCAGGACCGCGCGCGCGATATTGCCGCTGCAAGCGCCGCGTGGGAGAGGTCGAAAGCGCTGATCCTCGATCCCGATATTGATTTCGTAATTCTCGATGAACTCAACATTGTGCTGCGCGACGAAACACTGCCGATTGCCGATGTCGTCGCATTCCTCAAAGCGCGGCCGATGGAGAAACATATCTGCATCACCGGGCGGAATGCAAAGCCCGAGCTGATCGAAATTGCCGATCTGGTGACGGAGTTCAACGAGGTAAAGCACCCGTTCAAGGCCGGTTTCAAAGCACAAAAAGGCGTCGAGTTTTGACACGCGCCGCCCTTATTTCCCTGTTGGTGCTGTCGGGATGTGTCCAGGCTCGACCGGCGGCGCAAGCGCAAGATACAGTGGCGCTGCGGATCGTTTCGATGAACCCATGCGTCGATACAATCTTGATGGAGGTGGCAGAGCCCGCTCAAATCGCCGCGATCAGCCATTATTCGCACGACCCGCGCGCAACATCGGTGCCGCTGCAATGGGCAAAACGATATCCCGCTGTTTCAGGTGCCGCAGAAGACGTTATCGCGGCCGAACCCGATCTGGTCATTGCGGGACCGCATGTATCAATCCAGACCATCGCCGCCCTGAAGCGGCTGGGTATCCCGCTGATGCAGGTTGCGGTTCCCGAAACCGTGGCCGAAAGCAAACGCCAAATCAGCGACATCGCCGCGCGGATCGGACAGCCGCAATCGGGGGCATTGCTCAATGCCCGGATTGACGCGGCAATGACTAAAGCGAACACCAATTCGCGCGCGACACCGGCGCTTATCTGGCAAGGCAGTGGGCTGGTTCCGGGTAAGGGAACGCTGGCCGACGAGCTCCTCACCCGCACCGGATTTCAAAATCTCAGCGCCGCTCTCGGCCTTAAAAAATGGGATATCGTGTCGCTCGAACGGCTCTTATCCGCGCCGCCTGTCGTCTTGCTTGCCGGACAAGCCAATATGGGCGCGGGCAATGCTGATGCGAACCGTATGTTATCGCACCCCGTGCTGCGCAAAGTCGGCGCGCGCATCCAGGTGGCGCATTATCCGTCGAGCCTGCTGCACTGTGGTGGCCCGATCATCATCAAATCAGTGGCGCGACTGGTCGAAGTGCGCAGATCGCTGGAGGCAAAACGATGAAGCTGAACTTCGGCCTTGGTTCCGCGTTGCTGATCGTGCTGCTTGCCTCGCTGATGGCCGGACGCGCATGGATACCTTTTGGCGAATGGCTATCGGGCGATTTGCGGTCGATGATCGTTATGGAACTGCGCCTGCCCCGCGCTTGTATCGGGGCGCTTGTTGGTGCGGGCCTTGGCATTGCGGGGGCCGCGATGCAGGGCTATTTGCGCAATCCGCTCGCTGATCCCGGCTTGTTTGGCGTGTCCTCAAGCGCGGCCTTGGGAGCCGTCGTCTCGCTTTATTTCGGCTATGCGGTGTCGGCATATCTTCTACCCATCTTCGCACTGGCCGGTGCCGCAATGGGAATGACTGCGCTTGCACTACTCGCCGGGCGTTCGGGCAGTCTTATCCTGTTCAC
>JAYUPB010000105.1:0-8437 GCA_043760405.1 Sphingomonadales bacterium | reverse complement strand
CACTTTAGAGATGTAGTTGATGATGCCGCCGGACGCACCAATACCTTCCGATGCCGAAGGACCGTTGATGACCTCGATGCGGGAGATAACGTCCATGTCGGTGAAGGAGCCGGATCGGTTGCCTTCACGCAGCGGCGATGTTTGCGGGATGCCGTCAAACATACGCAATGCAATGCGACCGCGCAACGTCTCACCGGTATTGCTCATCGCTTGGGACGATTCTGCGTACCCCGGTACCGACCGCGCCAGCACCGCAGTCGCGTCGTCCGTAATCGCGAGCGTGTGCGCGACTTCCTCTTTGGATATCACTGTGATGGCACCCGGAATTTTGTCGACAGTCTCTCTGTTGCGCGAAACCCGTCAGACAGCAAAGCTCGAAGTCGCACTTGGCGGTCGTATCGTGATTCCCGAATTGGTGTGCGACGGCATATTGGTGGCAACGCCAGCGGGATCAACCGCTTATAATTTATCAGCGCAGGGCCCAATTTTGCCGCTTGGCTCCTCCCTTCTTGCATTAACACCGATCAGCCCGTTTCGCCCACGACGGTGGCGCGGCGCGCTGATACCCGACACTGCAAAGGTCGAATTTCGCGTTCTCGATGCCATAAAACGGCCCGTTAGCGCGGTTGCGGACCAACAAGAAGTGCGTGATGTTGCCACGGTCAGTGTTGAAATTGATCGCACTGCCGCGCTCACTTTGCTGTTCGATCCAGAGCATGCCCTTGATGAACGCATCACCATGGAACAATTTGCCGTTTGAACGGCTTGCAATTCATTCTGGACCCATGCATAGGCCCGCACTCGATACCGTGTTCCCCGGTAGCTCAGCGGTAGAGCATCCGACTGTTAATCGGACGGCCGATGGTTCGAATCCGTCCCGGGGAGCCACTTTTTTTGCAGACAGAATAATTGTCTTGAACATAAAAGTGGTCTGTTAGGCCCGCCGCGACGTAGCGTCATGTGAACAGTGATAACTTCACGCTTTACAGCCATTTTTCATTGTGTAGGACAGATATATGTCTATGCCATCCCCCCTGTTCGACCGCCTTCGACTTCCTGTCATTGGTTCTCCCCTCTTCATTGTATCCGGTCCCGAACTGGTCATTGCCCAGTGCAAGGCAGGAATTGTTGGTTCCTTTCCAGCGCTGAATGCCAGGCCACAATCGATGGTGGATGAATGGCTTCATCAGATTACGGAGGAATTGGCGGCGTGGAACCGTGACAATCCAGACCGCCCAGCGGCTCCCTATGCGGTGAATCAGATCGTTCATAAATCCAATGATCGGTTGGAAGCGGACATTGCGACCTGTGCCAAATGGCAAGTGCCAATCACAATCACGTCATTGGGCGCTCGCGAAGATTTGAACCAGGCCGTACATGCTTGGGGCGGTATTACGCTTCATGATGTTATCAATGACCGTTTTGCACGTAAAGCAATTGAAAAGGGCGCTGACGGCCTGATCCCCGTAGCATCCGGCGCTGGTGGCCATGCGGGGACGCTGTCTCCCTTTGCTTTCATGCAAGAGATTCGCCAGTGGTTTGACGGCCCTGTCGCCTTGTCAGGGGCCATTGCCAACGGTCATGCGATCCTTGCTGCACAAGCGATGGGCGCAGATTTCGCTTATATTGGTTCGCCATGGATCGCGACATCCGAAGCCAATGCAGATCAAGCCTATAAGGACGGTATTGCTGAAGGTCGCGCATCTGACATCGTCTATTCCAGCCTTTTTACAGGCGTACACGGCAATTATCTGCGCGGATCGATTGAACGTGCAGGGCTTGATCCTGACAACCTTCCAGAAGGCGATGTGACCAAGATGAACTTTGGTTCGGGCGGCAACACTGGCGCAAAGGCATGGAAGGATATTTGGGGATCGGGCCAGGGTATTGGTGCGGTTGAAAAAGTCGAAAGCGTCGCTGACCGCGTTGACCGTTTAGAGGCCGAATATCGTCAGGCTGTTGCTGAACTGACTGCAAAAACACGTTTGCGTTAAAAAGAACGTTCCAATTGTTGCATGAGCGCCCGTGCGGGGCTGGTTCCCGTTTCGGGCGCAAGCAATTGGGCGTCGATCCGCTTCGTTCTCAAAAACAGATCCATACTGTTGGTGATAATGGTCTGTGCAGACGGGGGAAGCCGTTTTAGGGCATCAACATCGGTTTGAACAACCGGCCCAAGGCGCAGCGACGGATTATGAGGGTGCGTGGCCTCCATCTCTCCTGCAACCACGGCACGCTGCGTCAAAAGCCACGCCATCACATGCATGAGGCGTGTCGTGACTTTCAACGATTCGCAAGAGAATGAAACACGGATAACCGGATCCATATGATGACGTTCATCGACGCTAAAATCGTCAAAATAAGCGCGCGCTTCGTCAGCAAGCACCATGGCTTCAACATAAAGCGTATCAATGACTTTATGAGTCAGTCTGGTCGATGAAAGTGAAGTGGACATATTCATTGCATGACACAGCATGGTTTTAGAAAACAGATTAAAGATGGTTGACGCGCCCTATGCGATAATATCAGGGATGAGTTGTGCTTCCAAAACGGCAATTTCATCGCGCAGCGCCAATTTTCTTTTTTTAAGGCGCGCCAGTTGCAACTGGTCCGGTGCACCATCTCGCGTCAAGGCATCGATCTCCGTGTCTAGATCACGGTGCTCAAGCCGCACATTTGTCAATCGCTGGGTCGTTTCCTGTTCATTCATCAAAAAACCTATGCATCTCTTATTCCCATTGTCACGCATAAGAACGCTTTATCGCATCAGCGCACACTCTGTCGCAAAATTGTAATCTTCTTAAAGACAAAGAATAAATTTGGTGATTTACTCATTCTGCTTAACCGATGGAGAGTCGCATATGGAACATAGCCACTTCGTTTCGCTCGAATCAAAACACGCCGGTATTGAACAAAAGATTATCGCTGAAATGCGGCGCCCGCTTCCCGATACAGTTGCCTTAGCGCATCTTAAAAGACAAAAATTACGGGCAAAGGAAGCCTTGATCAACTTCTAACAAAAACGCGCCGATTCAGGGGATTTTTAACCCTGATCGGCGGCCAGTTACAGGCTTGAAAAGTCCCGTCTGTTCCTTTTTCCCTGTACCGATGGGTAGCCGGGCAACCTTTGAATCTATTGGGCTGTCGAAAGCGATACCCATACGTTTATCCGTGATCCATGCAATTTTGCCAGCAATCACACCAACAACTTTAATTTCGATTTCCACGGACTGGTCGATAGCGCCCAAAACAGCACATTCCGCCATCATGCCAGTCGGCGATAAATTACGGATTCGGATATTGTGAACCGACTGATTGTCGAGATATTTTAATTTTCCAAGGAAAAATAGGCTGTCCCGCGATGTGGAACGCTTTCCACCAGCAAGCGCCTGTGCGACTTCAAATTGTGATTTGTTAGACAATTCCATAGAATCGCGAATAACTGCAAAATCCTTGGAATTGGTAAACACCCAACATTTTTATTCGTCGCGAGAAATTTTTTCCTGTTTTTCATGGCGTTCCTGTGCTTCGACAGTCATTGTTGCGATGGGGCGCGCCTCCAATCGCGCCAAAGAAATGGGTTCGCCGGTGACCTCGCAATAGCCATATTCGCCATCATCAATGCGGCGCAGAGCCGCTTCAATCTTTGAAACAAGCTTACGCTGACGGTCTCTGGTGCGCAGCTCAATTGACCAATCCGTCTCGCTTGAGGCACGATCAGTAATGTCGGGTTCACGAAGGGGTTCATTTTGAAGCGTGTTGAGTGTGTCTTGCGCCTCACGCAGAATTGAGTCTTTCCATGCCCGAAGCTTGTTCCGAAAATAATCAAGTTGCTGGGGGTTCATAAACGCTTCCCCCGCAACCGCATGATATTGGTCATCCTCTAAAATGGAGGATTCTCTGGCAGCATTGTTATTTGGCAGCACGCTGGCCATAATGATCTCCTAGCAGCATTTTACCAATTATTTTGGTGTTTTAGCGGCGTTTGACGGGCCTATAACGATGCCACTTATCCGGCACAAGCGGGCATAGGTTATTTCTGGAACTTACTGTTAGGGCGACAGACGAATCACATGGCGGAAACGTATCACGGGAATTTTTGTGGTTAATCCAAGCGCGATATTGTTCACTTTTTAGCAGAATTCTGACCCAGATTGGCACATTAACCGATATTTTTCGTCAAAATGGTTCTGGTCGTTACATATTCATGTCAGATTCAAGGTTAATCTGCTTGCAGGCGGTCGTCACGTCTGCGCATCTGCAAGGACAAAGAATAACCTTTGCTCACAGAATGGTCTGAACAGCGCAGGATACCAGAGGAAAGAAAGCAATCATGTCCGTTCGGTTGGCTTTAGCAAAATTATGCGCATGTGCGTGCGGCGGTGCCATCATTGGCGGCGGTGCGATGCATGTCTCAGAAGGGCCACGTGCAGCCAATGCACAAATGTCCAAGCAAAAAGTTCACAAAATCGTTCGTAAACGGGTTGCACAGCGGGCGGCACCGCGTCGCATTGTTAAGCGGATTCGTCGTGTTACCACGACAACCACCCAAATGGCCTGCGCACCACAAGCTGTTACAATCACAAGCCAAGGGGCTCCCATTCCCTACCCACAGGACGGGCCAATGCTTTCCGGCGGCGGCGGGGTTCCAGTGTTGGTTGGTGGATCAGGCGGTTTTGGTGGCGGCGGTTTCTTCGGCGGCGGCTTTGGCGGCGGCGGAAGCGGCGGCGGTGGACAGATTGTTGTATCATCCACCAGCAGCGGCGGATCAACGTCTGGCGGCAGCACATCTACATCCTCTGGGGGGTCTGGCGGATCGGGCGGTTCGAGCACTTCAACGGGCGGCGTAAGCAGCACATCATCGACCTCAACTGGTGGATCATCAACGGGTGGTTCATCAACCTCAACGGGGGGATCGTCGACAGGTGGATCCTCAACATCCACTGGTGGGTCATCGACGTCGACAGGTGGTTCTTCAACTTCCACTGGTGGGTCATCAACATCATCAGGCGGTTCATCGACTTCAACGTCAACCGGTGGTTCATCGACATCGACATCTACCGGCGGTTCGTCGACATCATCGTCAACCAGCAGCGGTGTGTCGACGTCGACCAGTACGTCTAGCGGCGTATCGACATCATCATCAACATCTTCAAGCACATCATCCAGCTTTGGCGGCACAACGACATCAACGACGACATCGTCATCGGATGGCGGAACATCATCAAATGGGTCAACCACGACATCCAGCAGCGGCACGGATGTCCCTGCCCCGCCCATGATCCTGTTGTTCGGCGCAGCAGCAGCCGGTTTGGTTGCGCGGCGTCGATTAACGAAGAAAGACGCATAAGCATCAATCCCCGTCACGCCTGAATACAGGGCGTGACGTTAGGGTTTGACTTGCAGCACTTGTCCGCAGCCGTCATAGCCCATCACTATGCACGATATTAAATATATTCGCGAAAACCCTGAAGCATTTGATGCCGCGCTTGCACGGCGGGGCTTTGCTGCACATGCTGAACAGCTTTTGGCCCTTGATGAGCATCGTCGTTCCCGTGCAACAGAAGCGCAAATAGCGCAGGCTCGTCGCAATGACGCTTCCAAAGCGATTGGTCAGGCCAAAGCGACCAAGGACGAAGCGACTGCCACTGCATTAATGGCAGAGGTTGCTGCTCTCAAAGTAACATTGCCTGCCTTAGAAGCGGATGAAGCGATGGCCTCTCTCGCGCTGGAGGCCATGCTTGCAGCGATTCCAAATTTGCCTGAACAGGATATTCCGCAAGGAGCAGATGAGAAAGACAATGTGCTTGTCTCTTCATCTGGCACACTGCGCAATTTTGCCTTCACCCCGCGTGAGCATTTTGACATTGGTGCGCCGCTTGGCCTTGATTTTGAGACGGCCCAGAAAGTGTCCGGCGCACGGTTTGTGTATTTGCGCGGGCCCGTTGCCCGGCTCGCGCGTGCTCTTGGCCAGTTCATGCTTGATTTGCACACCACTGAATTTGGTTATCAGGAGGTCGCCCCGCCCGTGCTCGTGCGTGACGAGGCGCTGTTTGGGACTGGGCAGCTTCCAAAATTTGCAGATGATCAGTTCAAAACAACCGATGGCCGCTGGCTTATCCCTACCGCCGAAGTCAGCCTTACAAACATTGTAAGCGGAGATATTCTTGCCGACTCGGCCTTTCCTGTCCGCTTTACCGCGCTCACACCGTGCTTCCGTTTGGAAGCCGGCGCTGCTGGAAAAGACACACGTGGGCTGATCCGCCAGCATCAGTTTGACAAGGTTGAGCTTGTCTCAATCGTCCGTCCTGAAGACTCAAATGCAGAACATGAACGGATGACTGCTTGCGCGGAGGCCGTGCTTGACCGGCTCGAACTTCCCTATCGCCGGATGTTGCTTTGCACAGGAGACATGGGCTTTTCCGCACAAAAGACTTTCGATCTTGAGGTCTGGTTGCCCGGACAAGGACTTTACCGCGAAATCTCCAGTTGTTCCAACTGTGGTGATTTTCAAGCGCGACGCATGAACACGCGCTATCGCCCAGAAGGTGAAAAGGGCACACGTTTTGTCCACACGCTGAATGGTTCTGGGCTTGCGGTCGGGCGCGCGTTGGTCGCGGTGATGGAAAATTATCAAGAAGCAGATGGCAGTGTCACAGTACCAACCGCGTTGCTGCCCTATATGGGCGGGATGACACTCTTGACACCTGCCTGATGCGGATATTGCCGACCAATGATGACGGTATCAACGCGCCCGGCCTTGTCATTTTAGAAGCTATCGCGCGCGAAATTTCAGACGACATCTGGGTTGTTGCACCGTCTGAGGAGCAATCAGGCGCTGGTCGGTCTTTCGGCTTGTTTCACCAAAGCTTAAACATGGGGCCTCTGTTTAAGGTTCTGCCACTCGGCCTGATGTTCATTGTCACGGGCTGTATTCCGCGATCCCCACCCGCTGTGTCGCTTGAAGTGGTAAATCCTGAAGGTGGAACGACCAAAGCGCTTCCCGTGTGGGAGGCGCAACCCATTTCTGCCAACGCCCGAACGATTGATGGCAGCGAATATAGTGTCCAATCCGGTGACACACTGCGCGCGATTGGCGAACGGACTGGTGCTGGCTCTGAAACTCTGGCACGTTTTAATGCGCTACAACCGCCCTATTTGCTGCGCATTGGCCAGAAAATCACCATTCCTGCGGGCCGCTATCATAAGGTTGCTGCAGGCCAGAGCGGCATAGCCATTGCGCGTGCCTACAGTGTGCCGTGGGCATCCATCATAGTCGCCAATGCACTGCAAGAGCCATTCATTCTCCGTGTTGGCCAACACCTAACAATTCCAGCCATTGCCGAGAAGACACAGGATATGCTGGAAACACGCGCGGCTGCCTTCAGACTGGATATTGATGATATTTTGACCGGTGGAGATCCAGCGACCGACACCCAAACTGCGGTCGTGGAAACGCCAGCGCGCTTTGATCCGACATTTATCTGGCCCGTTGCAGGGCGCGTGACGCAGCGTTTTGGTCCAGCCGGGGCCGGTGCGGTCAATGATGGCATCGATATCGCAGTTTCAGGCGGCACAACAATTGCTGCGAGCGCAGACGGCGTTGTTGCTTTTGTTGGAACCAATGTCGCTGGCTATGGCGGGGTCATATTAATCCGTCACGGAGAACGTTGGATCACTGCTTATGGCCGGGTTGCGGGGACATCGGTGTCCCGCGGCCAATCTGTTTTCCGCGGACAAGCGATCGGACGCGTCGGCATTGGCGCAGCGCCATCGCTCCATTTTGAACTTCGCCAAAAACGGACCCCTGTTGACCCAATCAAATACCTGCCAAAGCGCGGGTGACTTTTCGCGCAAACACGCCTATGCGCTTGCCCAATCATGGCAACAAAACTTCCTACAGCGCCGAAAATCGGCATGGTCTCGCTCGGCTGCCCTAAGGCACTGGTGGACAGCGAACGCATTCTGACAAAGTTGCGCAGTGACGGCTACGGCCTGTCACCCGATTATGAAGGTGCAGATGTTGTTTTGGTCAACACCTGTGGCTTTCTCGATTCTGCGAAGGAAGAATCGCTCGAGGCAATTGGGGAAGCATTGGCTGAAAACGGCCGCGTTATCGTCACCGGATGCCTTGGCAAAGAAGCCGAAATGATCCGCGCGCGCTTCCCGAAAGTGCTCGCGATCAGCGGCGCTCATCAATATGAAGACGTCGTCGGCGCGGTTCACGCCGCCGCCCCAATGCCGGTCAATGCCTTTATCAACTTGGTCCCCGAAGGCGGTTTGAAACTAACCCCGCGCCATTACAGCTATCTGAAGATCAGCGAAGGCTGCAACCACCGATGCGCCTTCTGTATCATCCCCAGCATTCGCGGCGATCTCGTGTCGCGCCGTCCCGATGCAATCCTGCGCGAAGCGGAAAAACTGGTCCCCGCCGCGACCA
>JAYUPB010000104.1:0-25726 GCA_043760405.1 Sphingomonadales bacterium | reverse complement strand
CACTTGCTTTACTTGCGGGGCGTTCGGGCAGTCTTATCCTGTTCACGCTGGCGGGTGTCATTCTGTCGAGCCTCACCGGATCGCTCACCAGCCTGCTGATCAGCCTTGCACCGACGCCCTTTGCCGCGTCCGAAATCGTCACATGGCTGATGGGCGCATTGATGGACCGAAGCTGGGATGATGTGACGCTCGCCCTGCCGCTCATCGCCATCGGCATGGCGTGCTTGTTAGCGGCAGGCCGCAATCTCGATGCGCTAACATTGGGGGAGACAAGTGCGCGGTCATTGGGTGTGAACATGACACGTTTGCAATGGTTGGTCGTTCTGGGCGTTGGACTATGTGTCGGGTCATCGGTCGCAGTGGCGGGGATTATCGGTTTTGTCGGGTTGGTGGTTCCCCATTTAGTAAGACCGCTTGTCGGGCATCAGCCAGCGGCGTTGCTGATCCCTTCGGCGCTGGCGGGGGCATTGCTCGTCGTGCTGGCAGATTGTTTCGTCCGGATTTTACCGAGCGCTTCGGAACTTCGCTTGGGAATCGCGATGGCGGTGCTCGGCGCGCCCTTCTTCATGCTGCTGTTGTTCAAGATGCGCCGGGAAATAGCATGATGGACATTTCTTTCGACACACTCTCACTCAATTTGCGTGGTCGCCCTATTTTGCAAAGCGTATCGGGCCGTTTGCAAAAGGGAAAAGTCACGGTCATCCTTGGCCCGAATGGCGCGGGGAAAAGCAGTTTGCTGTCCTGCGTTGCTGGGTTGCGAACCCCGGATAGCGGTATGATACTGTTAGGGGATCGATTACTGTCCGGCCTCTCCGATCAAGATCGCGCGCGCCGCATAGGCTTGTTGCCGCAACAGGCCGACATTCACTGGGAAATCAACGTGCGCGCACTCGTGGCGCTCGGGCGGCTGCCGCATCAAGGGCGCTTCAGTAAATGGGGGGGCGAAACTGCTGCCGATAAAGCCGCAATCGAACGCGCCATGCTGCAAACCGATTGCGCCCAATTTGCCGAACGCAAAGCACTGCGCTTATCGGGCGGTGAACAAGCGCGGGTGCTGCTGGCGCGGGTGCTGGCGGGTGAACCGGACTGGGTGCTGGCCGATGAGCCGCTCGCCAATCTTGATCCCGCGCATCAAATGGACGCGATAGCCTGCCTGAAAAATGTAGCAGCGAATGGTGCAGGCGTGGTGCTGGTGCTCCATGATCTCACGCAAGCGGCACGGATTGCCGATCATCTCATCATCATGAAGCAAGGTCGCATACAAGCATCAGGATCGTCTGGCGAAGTGCTGACCCAAGACCAATTGGCGGCGGCATTTGGCGTTTCCGTGCATATCAGCAGCGACGACATGGGCGCGCCGATCATAACACCGGTCAGCCGGGCGACATGATACTGGACCGGCCCGAACAGCTTTTAGCAGCGCTAATTGTTGAAGCGGCTTTGGGTTATCCAAAGCGGTTGTTCCATCCGGTCACTGGCGCGGGATGGCTGATCGCAAAGCTCGACAGACAATGGAACACAGGGGGGCACCGCCGAATATTGGGCGTGCTGGTCGCGTTCACCCTAATCACCCTCGGCTTTGGCGCTGGCTTTGCTATTGAACACATTGCCACAGGCTTGACCGGCTCAATCATTGTCATATTTGTCGCCACCACCGGGTTGGCGCAACGCAGCCTATACTATCATGTCCGCGCCGTTACCAAACCGTTGAGTATGGGCAATCTTGAAACAGCGCGAGACGCAGTTGCTATGATCGTTGGCCGCGATACTGCGGCGCTGGATTCGGCGGGAGTCGCATCGGCGGCCACCGAAACACTTGCGGAAAGTTTCTGCGACGGCGTCGTCGCCCCGGCATTCTGGTTCCTGATCCTAGGGCTTCCGGGACTGTTCGCTTTCAAGGCCATCAGCACTGCCGACAGCATGATCGGTCATCTGGATGATCGCTACCGTGAGTTCGGATGGGCCAGTGCGCGTGCTGATGATGTCATGAACTTGGTTCCCGCGCGGATTGCCGGCGCACTGATTTGCATCGCTGGCGGACGCGGATGGCGCGTGATGTGGCGCGATGCGGCCAAGCATTTGTCGCCCAATTCGGGCTGGCCGGAAAGTGCAATGGCGGGCGCGATGGGCGTGCAACTCGGCGGCGGCGCAGCATACGACGGCGAATGGATCGACCGCGCGCAACTGGGAGACGGACCAAGGCCTTTGCCGACAGATTTGTTCCGCGCACTCGGCATTTACTGCCGCGCATGTTTAGCACTTTGGTTGATCGTGGGGCTGATCATATGGCTGCTCTAATGCTTCAAGGTACCGGCTCTGATGTCGGCAAATCGGTGCTTGTCGCCGGGCTATGCCGCGCGCTTGCCAATCGCGGCATGAAAGTTTTGCCGTTCAAGCCGCAGAATATGTCGAACAACGCCGCGGTCACGCCGGATGGCGGAGAGATTGGCCGGGCACAGGCGCTGCAGGCTATCGCTTGCCGTGCGCCGCTGCACGTCGATATGAACCCGGTGCTGCTAAAACCACAATCGGACCGTAGCTCACAAATTATAGTGCATGGCAAGGTCGTTGGTAATACCGGAACCGGTTATTTTCGGGAACAGAAACGCTACCTGCTTGACACCGTTCTGGGATCTTACCACCGCCTGCGCGCACAAGCCGATATTGTCATTGTCGAGGGCGCTGGTAGCCCCGCTGAAATTAATCTGCGCGCCAAAGACATCGCGAATATGGGCTTTGCTCGTGCCGCCAACGTGCCGGTAGTGCTTGTTGGCGATATAGATCGCGGCGGCGTGATTGCATCCATCGTCGGCACGAAGGCTGTCCTTGAACCCGCCGATGCCGCCATGATCCAGGGCTTTCTGATTAACAAGTTTCGCGGCGATGTCTTGTTGTTTGAAGATGGCTATGCCGCCATAGCCGAGCGGACAGGCTGGGAAGGGTTTGGCATCATTCCGTGGATCGCCGCTGCGCGCCGTTTGCCCGCAGAGGACGCAGTTACGCTGCAAACTCCCGGACCAAGCGGCGAAGGCTCAACCGAAATCGCCGTTTTGATGCTGTCGCGTATCGCCAATTTCGACGATTTTGATCCGCTTGCACAAGAACCCTGCGTGCGCCTGACAATGGTGCCGCCCGGCTCGCCGGTTCCTGCATCAGCCTCGCTCATCATCATCCCCGGCACAAAGGCGACCATCGCCGATCTTGCTTTTTTGCGCGCACAGGGTTGGGACATCGATATTGCCGCGCATGTGCGGCGCGGTGGACGAGTATTGGGCATTTGTGGCGGCTATCAGATGCTGGGTCGCAGCATATCCGATCCGCTTGGCGTCGAAGGCCCGCCTGAGACTGTCCAAGGCCTTAGCTTGCTACCTGTCGATACGGTTATGGGCGCAGATAAGACTTTGCGGTCAGTGAGCGGCACAAGCATAGCCGATGGATCGCCTTTTGACGGCTATGAAATTCATGTCGGCACGACCAGTGGCGACGCAGCGCCGTTATTACGCATGTATGATGGACGCGGCGAAGGCGCGGTGAGCGCGGATGGGCGCATCGCGGGATGCTATATCCACGGGTTATTCGCACGGGGCGAACAGCGGGAATACTGGCTCGATGGTTCGTCCAATGGCATCCACCATGATGTCATAGTGGATGCAGCACTTGATGAATTGGCAACCGAATTGGAAAAAGTTGTTGCCATTGATCGGTTGATTGCCATTGCAAGGGAAGCCGCATGACCACGCCTCAATTCAGCCCTGCTTTCCTCGACCAGCTTGACGACCTCCTAATCTGGCGACGCGATGTCCGGCATTTTGAGACACGCCCACTGGAAGACGGACTGTTAGATACCTTGCTTGATCGCGCCAGCCTCGCGCCGTCTGTTGGCAACAGCCAGCCCTGGCGGTTGGTGCGCATTATTACGCCAGAACGGCGCACCGCCATCGTCGCACATGTCGAAGCCGAAAACGTCCGTGCTGCGGCGCTTTATCAAGACGAAACACGCACCGCTTATGATGCGCTTAAACTGCACGGTCTGGAACAAGCGCCCGAACATATCGCCGTTTTCTGCGATCCCACACCACAAGAAGGCGGCGGCCTTGGCCGTCAAAGTATGCCTGAGACGTTGGCGTATTCGGCTGTGCTGGCGATCCACACGCTTTGGTTGGCCGCGACCGCGCGCGGGGTTGGCATGGGTTGGGTGTCAATCCTTGATCCTGTGGCGGTTGCGCAAATACTCGACGTACCATCGCACTGGACCTTGATCGGCTATCTCTGTTTGGGCTATCCGATCGAAATGCACGATGTGCCAGAGTTAGAACGTCGCGGCTGGCAAGCGCGGATCGATCCCGAAACAACGAGGTTCATACGATGACACTTACCCTAGGCATCGCGCACGCTCATCTGGATGCGCTCGCAAAGCCGCAAGGCAGCCTTGGTCGGTTGGAAGAGATTGCCGCTCGGCTGGCGGTTACGCAACAAAGCCTGACGCCGCAAACACATCCGCGGCACATCACCTTGTTTGCGGGCGATCACGGCGTTGTAGAAAGCGGAGTATCGGCATGGCCGTCTGCCGTCACCACCGCAATGATGGCGACGATTGCAAACGGACGGGCGAGCAGCAGTGCGCTTGCCTGCGCCGCCAATTGTGATCTTTGCATGATTGATGTGGGCAGTATATCGCCGCTATCTGCACCGCTCCCGCCCTTTGTAACCGATCAACGGATTGCAGCGGGCACCCAAAACCTAGCGCATGGTCCGGCAATGACTGAAGTTCAGTTTGATGCGGCGTGGGCCGTGGGCGCGCACGCTGCAAGGACAGCTATCTCTAAAGGGTACCGTGTGCTGATCGCAGGGGAGATGGGGATCGGTAATACCACCGCTGCCGCGTGCCTGACGATGCTGCTCACCGGCATCGACGGCGCCACGGCGACTGGTAAAGGGGCCGGAGCAGACGATGCAATGCGCGCGCACAAACAAGCCATTGTTGAACGGGCCGTTGAGCGCGAACGCCCTGTGTTGAAGGCTAATCCCAAAGGCGCGATCGCTGCCTTGTGCGGCTTCGAGATTGCTGCAATGGCGGGATATTATGGTACTGCTGCCCAAGCAGGGGTGACGATCCTGCTCGATGGCTATGTCACTACCGCCGCAGCCCTCATCGCCGAACATTTGTCACCGGGTACAGCGCAGCAAATGATCGCGGGGCATCTCTCCGCAGAACCCGGTCACCGCGCCGCGCTGAATATCCTAGGGCTCGAACCTATATTGGAATGGGACATGCGGCTTGGTGAAGGAACAGGTGCATTGACGGCGCTTCCCTTGCTTGATGCCGCTGCTGCGTTGCTAAGCGATGTCGCGACGCTTGCCGAGATCATGGGATGAGCTGGTGGATACCGCCTTTACTTGCGGTGCAGTTCCTAACGCGAATACCGGTGCCGTGGCTTAATGCCATCACGCCAGAGACGGCAAAATCCGGCCTTATCAAAGCCATTGTCTGGTTCCCTGTCGTTGGCGGGCTTGTCGGTGCAATTACCGCTACGACGCTGATTGCAGCCGATACAATTTGGCCGCGCGCTGTTGCCGTCATCCTGGCGCTGATTCTCGAGGCACGGGTGACGGGTGCTTTTCACGAAGATGCCGTCGCTGATTTCTGCGACGGCTTTGGCGGCGGCATGACGCCGACACGCATTCACGAGATCATGAAAGACAGCCGTATTGGGAGCTATGGCGCACTCGGCATGGGTTTGGCTGTTACTCTGCGCGCTGCTTTGCTTGTTGCATTGCCCGACACGCTTATCCTGCCAGCACTGATCGCATCTGCAAGTTTTGGGCGTTATCTAGCGGTATTGCTTATGGCTTTAGTGCCACCGTTCGCGCAAGCAAGCGGTCTTGCCAAGGACGTCGGCGCGCAGGCGGGCTTCGGACAATGGTTGGCGGCTAGCCTGTTTACCCTTCCCTTCACGGTTCCGTTGGTCGCAGCGACACCTCTGCCAATGCTTGCCGCGTTCGTTGCTGCTCTGATTTTCACTTTCTGGTTTCGGCATTTCCTATTGCGGCATCTTGGTGGTGTGACGGGCGACTGCTTGGGCTTTGGCGTCTATGTCGGCCAATTGCTGATGTTACTCGCTGCCAACGCCACCCTCCCATGATCCTGCACCTTGTCCGTCACCCCACGGTTTCCAAGGCGTGGCAAAAACGCTGCTACGGACAGAGTGATCCCGGCCTGTCGCGTGAAGGGATGGCGATGGTCGCACCGCTGATCGTTCAACTCGCGGCACTCAAACCCGACATCATTATCCACAGCGACATGAAGCGAACGCGGGCCATTGCCGATCCATTGGCTCAGCGCCTTGGACTAAATCATATTGCTGACCGCCAATGGCGCGAGCGCGATTTTGGCGATTGGGAGGGTCAGACCTGGAACGCCATCTACCGCGCAACCGGCAACGCGATGGACGGCATGATTGATGACCCGGAGTATTTTCGCCCGGGCGGCGGAGAAACAACACTTGAATTGATCGCTCGCATCAAGCGTGCATTGGCGGGGCTTGCTGACGCGTCGTGCATTGTCGTCGTCGCGCACGGCGGTTCAATCGCCTGCGCAAAGCTGATAGCGGGTGATCTACCCATCACCAGCCTTGCCACCAACATTCCAGCCCTTGGCGAAATCGTCACAATGACGCTCTCACGCGCATGGGCAAAATGATATGCGCCAAATCTATTTTGTCGCGGTCACCTCAAAGATTACCGCTTGCGCCTTTTTGATTGCCTCATCATTTGTTAGCTCGCCCGCCTCAACCTCGTCAGCATAAGTCATCAACCGCTCGCCTGATGCGGAACCAGTGTCGGCAAGCTCTGGAACCATAATTCCGCCATCGCGTTTGATAACTTCATCCCAGCCTGCGCGGACAGCGGCCCAATAATCCTTGGTCTTTGCCCAATAAGCATCAGCGCGCCCTGCCTCGAACCCATCAAAGCGCGTATAGGTATTAAGCGTCATTTCCTGCACGAACGGCACGAGCTTGCCATCCTTCATCCCCATTTTCATGTTGTCCTGCCAGTGAATCCAGCCGGTTGGCGTGGGGCTGTGGCGGTTGATACCCATATAGCGATCATAAACGGGTTTACGCACCGCATCTCGACGCGCCAGCGGACGCCATGTCCAGCCACTGCGCCAGCGCGGGACGCCCCCTTCGTTCGACCATTCGCCGACTCCTGCGTAGCGTGGGCTATCATCGGTCTGCCAAACAGTCTGCGACCAGCGCCCGTTGCGCATTTTTTCGGGAACGGTTTCGACCTTCCAGTGATTGGCGCGATCATAA
The DNA here is from genome assembly GCA_043760405.1 of Sphingomonadales bacterium. GTDB lineage: Bacteria > Pseudomonadota > Alphaproteobacteria > Sphingomonadales > Sphingomonadaceae > Aquisediminimonas. The sequence continues at coordinate 18,410 of JAYUPB010000104.1, read as the reverse complement.
ACGAGCGTGGATTCCGGCGCGTAGGTCCAGTCCTGCCGCCAATGCTTGACGAGGAAAGTCTTGCCCTCCGCCTCAATCACCAAAATATGTTGGAGCTTGATATGGGTGCCGGTGTCTTCGATCACGCGGACAACTTCATGCCCGCCCGAAACTTTTGGCGCGATTGGCGTGTAATCGGGCTGCCAGCTCGTCTGTTCCTGAAAATCAAACTTGACTTTGAAGTTGCCTGTCATCGCCAGAATGTTGGCACGGTCGGCATCAAATTTGGCTTGTTCCTGCGCTGTGGGCTTTACAGCAATTGGGCCGTGCGCAAACGCATAGGACGTGGGTAACAACATTGCGGATAAGGCAAGGCACAGGCTGATTTTCGTAAATTTCATGTGATTTCTCCTAAACGAGTTTATCAGAATTTGACCGACAACGAGGCGCTGAAATTACGCCCCGGCTGGGTGAAAGCATCGGTGATGGTGGATGTCGGCCCAAGGCCTCGCACATCGGCATATTCGATATAGCTTTTGTCGAGCAGGTTGAAGACGCCCGCCCGCAGCGTGAAGCGTTCGGCAAGCCGCACGAACACCGTCGCATCAAGGATTGTGTAATCACCTGGGCGGAAGACGCCCGGCGCGCGATCCTCTTCTTTGCGCGCAGCATGAGTCATGATGATCTGCCCGCCAAACTTTCCGTCTGGCGCGCGGTAACCAAGGCCCATAACGAGTTTTAGCGGATCAATCGTTTGGAGCGGTGTTATGACATTGGCTTGGTCGAACTGATCGCCTTTGGCATAGGCAATTGCCAGCGTTCCCGTCAGCCCCCAGTCCGTACGCGTTTCAAAACGCCCCTCAATCCCCTCAACCTTCACGCGGTTGAGGTTTTGATATTGGAATAGGATGGGGTTAGCGGCAGTGCCAGTGCCGCCAACCTGCACCTGACTGATGAAGTTACGGTAGCGACCCGAATAAGCGGTGACGCTCAAATCAACGGCTTTGCTGTTGAGTCGCAAACCGCCCTCAAACGTCTCACTGGTTTCGGGGTGCAAATTAGGATTGCGCAGCGTCCGGTAAGCGAATGGGAAGGCGCTTGGGTTATCGAAAAACTGGTTGATCTCAATTGGGCTTGGCGCTTGGAACCCGCGCGCATAATTGCCAAAGACGTTCCACTCGTTGGCGATTTTCACAACCGCGCCAAATTTGGGCGTCAGCCGCGATCCGTCTTGCCCCGACCCGACAAAAAATGCCGGAAGCAATGGGTCTTGGCGCGGGCTGATCTTGTAATAATCGAACCGGAGCGCTGGGAACAGCCGGACGACCCCATCGCCAAAGACGATCTGGTCGGCCAGATAGAGGCCCGACAACGTAAAGTCCGTCACCGGAAAGGCGCGTGTCGGAAAAACATCGGGCGGCGTTGGGACAGTGCCGTTGCGCAACCCCTTTTGCCGCGTTACCGAATAGTCGCCGCCGTAAAGCAAAGTGTGGTCGATGCTGCCGGTTTTGAACCCGCTGCGCGCTTCAAATGCGCCGCCAAGAACACGATTTTCAAATTCGTTGATGCGGGTGCGGTCGAGCGCGGTGTTGCGATCTTCGGCCGAGAACTGCCGGTTCTTGCCTTGCTGCCAATATGCCGAGACTTGAAAAAAATCGACGATGCCGCTGTCCGTAATCCGCCAGTCGAGGCTCACTCGGTCACGCTTTGTCGTATCGCGGGCGTCGAGATCAAGCACGGCGGTTGCGCTCAGCGTCGTCGCAGGCAAGACCGGCGGAGCTGCGCGGCCCGAAAGCACTTCGGTCACCGTCCGCGCGTCGAGATGGTCCACCGTAAGGCGGATGCGGTTATTGTCGTTGGGCATCCACACGATCTTGGCCAGCGCAGCATTCGATGCGGTATCTTGCGGGTTCGGCGCTGTCCGCCGGTTGTCCGGTGCATTGCGTGTGGCAGTGGCTGCACCGTTGTTCTTCAACTCTTTACCATCGCGGCGGGTGTAAGCGCCAAGGATCGAAAACTGTCCGGCGGAAACCGCGCCAATGGCGGTTTCGGTAAACTCATTGTCCGCGCTGTCATAACCGGCGCGGATCATGCCGGTGAAGCCCTTGCCGTCGGTAAGCAAATCAGCTGGATCGCTGGTGATAAAGCTAACCGCGCCTGCCAACCCGTCGCTGCCATAAAGCGCCGAGGCTGGCCCGCGCAAAATCTCGACCGACTTGATGACGCCTATATCGACAAAATCACCACGCCCCGCACTTTGTGCACCAAACGCAAAGCCATCAGGCACGCGGATACCATCGACTTGAATAAGAACGCGGTTGCCTTCGATCCCGCGAATATTGAAACTTTCATTCCCACCTCGCCCTGTTGACGAAAAAGCGGCGGTAAAGCGCGAAGGCGCGCGACGGACGCTGACACCAGGTTCAAAGCGGATCATATCACGAACATCGGACGCCAGATCGTCGGCAATCTTCTCGTCGCTGATAACGGTGACTACTGCAGGCACTTCGGATGTCGGCTGCGGTAGCCGCGTCGCGGTGACAGTGATGGTCGTCGCGCTATCGTCTGCAGCTTCCTCGGCCCCTGCCTCTGCAATCGCGGGAACGCACGCGACGCTGGAAAGCAGAAAGGCGGTAACTCGAACTGATAATCTCTTCATAGTATTTTCCCTGTTAATTTGGATATTCTGTTTTCAGCCGACAAAGGCGCGTTCGATGACGAAGTGGCCGGGCTTGGCATTTGCCCCCTCGTCGAAGCCCATCGCCTCGAACCGCGCGGCGAAGTCGCGGATCATCGCCATACTGCCGCACATCATGATGCGGTCGATGGCGGGGTCGAAATGGCGCGGTCCCGTTACGCCATCGAACAAGCGGCCATCGTCAATCAGCGTAGAGATGCGGCCCTGATTGCGAAAACTTTCGCGCGTGACCGTTGGCACATAGCTAAACTGGACCAGCGCTTGGTCCTGCACGAGCGGATCACCTGCGAGCTGGCATTCAAGCACATCGCGGAAAGCCAAGTCGCTGATGCGGCGCACTGAATGAACAAGGATGATCTGGCCGAAGCGTTCGTAGATGTCGGGATCGCGGATGATGCTCAGGAATGGCGCAAGGCCGGTTCCGGTTGATAGCAGGAACAGGCGGCTGCCCGGCAACAACGAATCGGACACCAATGTCCCAACGGGCTTGCGGCCCAGAAAGACCTGGTCGCCTGTTTCGATCAATTGCAACTGCGACGTCAGCGGCCCTTCAGGCACTTTGATCGACAGGAACTCAAGCTTATCACCATAGGCGGGACTGGCAATCGAGTAAGCGCGAAGCAGTGGCTTGTTGCCACCCGGCAGCCCCAGCATCACAAATTCACCCGACCGAAACCGGAAGCTCGGCGGGCGTGTCATCGTGAAACTAAACAAATGTTCGTTCCAGTGCCGCACTGTGCGCACATGCTCTACTGTCAACAACGATGACGATGCCAATCTTGCAGCTTCCTTCACGCGGTCACTCATTTTTCGGGAATGCTTGATGGAACGCCAGTTCGGCGCGGCGCTTCGGGGATGAGGCTGCCTTCTACAAGCCGCATCGACACATCGGCCAAAGCCGTAAATAGCGGCGCAGCAAATCCCTTGGTTACGAGGAGTTCGGTCATCGCTCTTGCTTGCTCTGGCAAGTCATCACGAAGCGATCGAAACAAGGCGAGCATCATCGCTTCGTCATCGCTGATCTGCAAACAGGCAGGCGGAGAGAACTGGAGCGTTTCCAACCCTTCTTTGCTCAGGATCATCATCGCCATGTGAAAATGCGGCAGCGCACCGATCATGCCCCATTTGGCAAAGGCTGGGCCAATGGCATTGGGTGGGCATTGCCGGTTGTGGATTGCCAGCACCCAGTTGCGCATCGACCAGACGAGGAACTGCCCGCCGCGATCAAGGGTCGTCACGCGCTGGTCGATAAAATCATACAAGGCATTGATCCTCTTCTGTTTGTTGTTCGTCCTGTTTGGCCTGCAAGGCCGGACATCTGGGAAAAGCATCTGCCAGTGCGGCAACCAGCATCTCGTTTGCGATTTCCAATCCCATTTCCGACATCGGGCACTTTTTACTTGCTAATAAGAATCACTCTCATTAGCAAGTAGTATCGCTGCAATTGGCACTTCGTCAACCAGTATTGGTCCTGCCATCCTCTCCGGCCTGACTTTTACACTTTCGGGGTCGGCGCAAACCGACCCCGTCCTTTTGGGAGAGAACCGGACTTGCTCGACCAAGCGGGCGATCAAGTCTTGAAAGGGGAAATTATGAGTCAGAATTCACAGAGCTTTCATCGCTTGACGCAATTTCGGTTGGGGGTGGGTCTGGTTGCACTGGTAACAGCAACGGCGTTGGTGCCAGCGCAGCCATCTTGGGCCGCAGAAGCGGGTGCTGAGGATACTGAGGACGCCCGCGACACAATCATTGTGACAGGCGAGCGTGAGCCTTCGTCGACGGCCTCCAAAACTGGCACAGCGACGCGCGACATTCCCGCCAGCATCCAAACCGTCAGTGCCGAAGATATTCAAAGTCAGGCCGGACTGGTTCTGAACGAAGTGGTGCGCAACGTGTCGGGCGTCCAGCCCATTTATGGCGGCGGCTATGGCTATGCCGACAATTACGTCATCCGCAGCCTGCGCATGAAGTTCTTACGCGACGGTGTGTCGGACGGCCCAACCTTTGTCGGCTACGCGCGGTCATTTTCCGATGTCGAGCGCGTCGAAATCCTCAAAGGCCCCGGCTCCGCCATTTATGGCCGTTCGGAACCCGGCGGCATCATCAATCTTGTCACAAAACAGCCGAGCTTCACGCCGCTCGCCAACGTCTCGCTCACAGCAGGGTCGCGTGACTCTTACAATATACAAGGCGACCTGAGCGGACCAATCAGGTCTGATTTGGCTATCAGGGGAACGGGCGAATATTCAACGACCGATGGCATCAGGGGCCTGAGCAAAAAGATCGCCACGGGCGCAGTCGCTTTGCTTTGGAACATTGCTGACAATCAGCGGCTGACCGCAAAAGGCGAGATTTACCGCCAAGATTTCATCGTCGACAATTACGGCATACCCGCCGGGTTCAACGGCAATCTGGTAAACGTCAATCGCAACACCCGCTACTATACGCCCGACAATTTTGTCGATCAGAAGATCAAGCGATTCACGCTGAGCTACAGCGCGGAACCGGTTGATGCGCTAACCCTGCGCGCGACCTACCGCTATGATGGCCGCGATCTTGATTTTCGACGGAATGCGCTCTTCACGCTGAATGCAGCTCAGCAAATATCGTCGATCAACCAGCGCGAGCATATCGACGATTCTACATTTCAGATTGCGCAGGCTGAGGCCGTCATCACAAGCACACTGGGAAGCATCAAAGGCAAAACGCTGGTCGGTTATGAATATCAGCGCGACCGGTTTTCAACGATCCGGCGCGAGTTTACGTTCAACAATATTCAGAACCTGCTGGCACCAAGCCCTGCTGCAAGTGCAGCTGGCCTTGCGCCTCGCTTGATCTTCGACCGCGAACTGGCGGCGGATACGCACTCGGTCTATTTTCAGCATGAAGCGGCTATCGGCGAGCTCATAAGACTGCGCGGTGGCTACCGATTTGATTTCGCCAACTATACGGATGTCGGCGTTTCGACCGCGACGCCGGTTGCGGGGCAAGCGGGACCACTCAACCGCCGTTTCGATGAGACATTGCAGTCGGGGCAAATTGGCATCGTCATCCAGCCAACATCTACATTGTCTCTCTACGGCGGCTATTCGCGCGGAGCCTTTGTCAACATCCAAACCGAGTCCCAAGCCCTGACAGGTGAGCCCGAAACCTCAAACCAGATCGAGGCAGGGATAAAATGGGATGTGACACCCAAGTTCAACGTCAATCTGGCGGTCTTTAAGGTGAAGCGCCGCAATTATAACATCACGCTCATTCCGGGCGGGCTGACAACGCCCGACGGCGCGCAGGACGCCAAGGGTATTGAGATCGACATCAACGGCGAAATTCTGCCGGGCTTCAACATCCTTGCCAACTATGCCTATCTCGATGCGTTCAACGTCTCGCGCGAAGTCGGCACGACCTTTCCGGGGGTTCCCGCCCAAGTACGGCGGTCGATCTTCGGCCTCGAACCGGCGGCCTCTGTCCGACATTCTGGTTCAATTTGGGCGACGTATGATCTGAAGGGCATAGCTTCGGGCTTCGGCATCGGTGCTGGCATCACTGCCAAAGGCCGCTCCTTTGCCGATACCGTCAACGCGATCCGCATCCCCGGCTACACGATCGGCAACGCAGCCATTTATTGGCGGCAACCCAAATATGAAATTGCGCTCAACGTGAAGAACGTCACCAACGAACGCTATTTTGAGAACCCTACTTTCGCAGGCGGTCTGCCCGGCGATCCGCGCACGATTCTTCTTACTTTGAAAGCGAAAATGAAATGATAAAATCTCTCATAACGGTCGCACTGCTCGTGACCGCCAGCACAGCCAACGCCCATTATCTGTGGATCGAACAGCCGTCCAAGGGCAATGCGATCATACACTTTGGAGAATTTAACGAAGGCGTGATCGAACATTCGCCGGGCCGCATGGATGAAATGCCCTCGATTGAGGCCTTTGCCGGAAAAACGCCGCTGACTATCAGCAAACAGTCCGAACGGTTCATGCTGTCCGCGCGTACCGGAACGTCCGCGATCACCGCGCAAGAGCTTGACTATGCGGTGAAGGACTGGCGCGCCAACGGCATCGGGCTTGCCAAGCCGATGTATTATGCACGCTTTGGCGCAGGCACAGCACCAACGCTCGATCTCGACATATTGCCTGCTGCCGACGGCAAATCCGTGCAGGTCTTTCTGCACGGCAAGCCGCTTGCTGCGGCTGCGTTCTCACTGCACGCGCCCAACGGCTGGTCACAAACCGGCAAAGCCGACAAGGACGGAAAGTTAGCGCTGACCCAGCCGTGGCGTGGGCAATATCTGGTCGAGGTCATTGCGCCTGAATCTTCACCCGGCACTTACAATGGGGCAGCATATGACGTTGTGCGCCACCGCGCGACGCTGACGCTTATACAAGCAAAGGGTACGGCAACCTTTGCGGTCCCCATCGCAGCCCATAAAGATTGAGGTTAGAATGGGCTGGGGTCGTTTGAATCAATCGGGGCTGCTGTTCGTCCCGTCAAGATGGCAGCGCGGCCGCGCGATCCGCTGGCTCAAGCGTATTCACGCGTGGACGGGCTTTTGGGGGGCCGTGTTGTTCTTGATGCTAGGTGTGACAGGGGTTCTGCTCAACCACCGCAGCATCTGGAAGATTGACACTGGCGAGCCAACCGAAGTGAGCGCGATGAATGTAGCGGTCATACCCGGACTGATTGGTGATGAAAAGGCGCTTGGGCTATGGGCGAAGCGTGAGTTCAGCTTATCTACCGAACCGCGTGCTCCAAGAAAGAAAGACGAAGGCAAAAAAGCGTTTTTGGGGAAAACCCGCGATGAAGCGCCGAAATGGGCGCAGCAATTTGGTCATCCTAATGGCCGTATCACGGTCGAATATATCCCCGGCTCGGCCAGCGTCGCGGTCAAGCAAGAAGCAACAAACGCCCTTGGCCTCATCAAGAACCTGCACATGAGCAACGGCGTTGGTCTTGCTTGGGTGCTGTTCATGGACAGCATCGGCGGCGCGCTGATTGCCATGAGCCTCACCGGGTTTTTGCTCTGGACGAGGCTGCATGGCGGCAGGTTGTTGGCGGGTGGAATCATGGTCGCCAGTGTGACCGCAGGCGCAATAGCAATTTTCCCGTTCCTGTTATGATTATGCAGACGGAGTTCTGATGAAACAAACGATTGAGGTTGAAGCTCTGCATGCTGCGAAGGGCTTGCGGATTACCGATCAAAAGCGCGAAATCGCTCGCGTGTTATCAGAGTCCGTGGATCATCCATATGCCGAAGCGCTTCAAAGTCGTTCGTGGCGATTTATCTCGGCATCTCGATGGCAATTGCTTAGTGCAAAGTTCGCCTTTTCGAAGAAGCAGGTATTTTCGACTGGTATGATTTTGGTGATGTAAATCGCGATACGAACCCGCGACCGACGCGCATCATGACCATTTGATAGACGTCGGACGGGCCAATATCTGAGCGGAACAATCGCGGCTTGGCCAAATTTAGGTCACACAATCCAATACCTGCAAGGTGTTCCGCATGATGGCAGGAAATATACTTGCAAATCATTCTCATTATCGTCATGGCAGTTTCTCTATTAATGGGGAATAACAAGATGATTCGTAATTACGCCCTGTGGGCCACCCTCGGCGTCATGGCGTTTCCAACCGTTGCCCGTGCCGACGAAAATCTGTGGATTTACACGCGGTCTGCCGAAACCTTGCCCGGTGGCGCAACTGAGTTGAAAGCCACTGTTGTTTCGCGGCGTGGCAAAGCGGATACCGATTATGTCTTTAACGACATTCGGTTTGAAGTAGAGCATGGCATTACTGACCGTCTGACCGTCAACGGCACCGTGATGGTATTCAACCATGATTATTCAACGACCAACCCTGATCTTCAGCCCTTTTTCGATACACAAGGCGGTGCGGGCGGGCGCTTCAAGAAAACACAGATTGGAGGGCTTGAGGTTGGTGCCAAGTATAACATCCTTAGCCCCTACAAGGATGGCATTGGCCTCGCGGTCAAAGTGATCGGCGAACACCGCTTCAAATACCGGCTCGACGGCGCAAAAATCAATCAGGACTCAATTGCGCTTCAGGCATTCTTTCAAAAGAACTTCCTCAACAATCAGTTGGTGGTCGCCTTCTCGCCGAAGATCGAGTGGGAAGATCGTAAATCACCAGGCGTGATCGAAAAGGAAATCGCGCTCGATATTGCCGCTGGCATCGCATACCGCGTAGCTCCGAAGTGGAGCATCGGCGCTGAATTCCGGCATCAGTCCGATTATTTGAGCCCGTTCGATACGGTTGCACAGGAATTTGATCCCAACCTTAACCCATCGAAATTTCCTTTCAAGTTCGGCAGTCAATACCAAAATGGCAATTATGTCGGGCCCACGGTTCACTATGCCGACAAGAAATTCTGGGTGACGGCGGGCGCGCTTTGGCAAGTGTCAGGTGGTGGCGAGTTTGCGTTCAACCGGGACGGCCTGAATGTCGACGAACATGAAAAGGTTCATATCGCGCTGACATTGGGTTTTGAGCTCTAAAAAAAATGGATCGCCGTTCCTTCATCGTCGCTTTGCCAGCAGGATTATTACTCGCAAGTGGCCCCGCCCATGCGACTGTATATTTCACCGGCGATGCGGTCAAAAAGGCACTGTTTCCCAACGCAACCCGTTTTACAGATCGCTCAGTCATATTGAGCAAAGAACAAATGAAGGCGATTGCCAAAGCAGCCGGAACGCGCGTGACCGCTGCCAAGGTCACAGCGCTTGATGCCTATGGCGCTAGCGGGAAACTTGGAACACTGATCATCGACAAGGTTTACGGCAAGCATGAGTTTATCACATATGCCGTGGCGCTCGATAATGGCGGCGGTGTGCGCGGCATCGAAATAATGGACTACCGCGAATCCTATGGCGACCAGATACGTCTACCAAAATGGCGCGCTCAGTTTACCAGCAAGCGTTACGGGCAACCGCTGCAAATCGACAAACAGATCAAGAATATCTCGGGTGCGACACTGTCATGCGTTCACATCACGGAGGGTGTGCGCCGTCTGCTTGCAACCAACGCACTTGCGCTCAATGCCTGACGGTGAAGACATCCGATAATCTCGTTCGCCGCGCACGGCCTTGGCTTGGAACAATTGTCGAGATTGGCGTGCCTGCTGAACATCAGAGCGCAATTGAATCGGGTTTTTCAGAAATTGCCCGCATTCACCGGCTAATGTCATTTCACGAAGATACCAGCGACCTTGCAAAATTGCGGACAGCGAATGTGGGCGAATTGATGGAAGTGGACGCTGATACTGTCACCGTGTTGCGCGTAGCCGCTAACCTTTACCAAAATACAGACGGCCTGTTTAACATTGCCACCGGACGCCAACTCATCCGCACCCGGTTTTTGCCGCGAATGAACACCGAAAATCTTGCCCGATTCAACGGCGATTCCAGTGACATCGAAATTATCGATGACCTGCACGTTCGACTGCATCGACGAATGCTGATTGACCTTGGCGGGATCGCAAAAGGTTATGCAGTGGATTGCGCGGTGGCTGCCCTAGAAGCCGCCGGTGTGACAATGGGTATCGTTAATGCCGGCGGCGACCTGCGCGTGTTTGGCGATGATCCGATGCATATTGAAATTCGCGCCGCTCAAGGTAACCTTAGCACCACGTTCGCGGTCCAAAATTGTGCGGTTGCTAGTTCGGAGAACAGCCGCACACGTCATAATATTCGGGGACACATAGCCACGCCGCATATCGGTCGCGATAACCTCGCACAGGTTATCGACCAAACGGTGACGGTAATGGCCCGCACCTGCATCATCGCAGATGCGATGACCAAGGTTGCTATGGTTGATACTGTTCTTGCTGACCGATTGCTCTTACCACATGGCGGTCAAGTCGTCCGTTTCCAAATGAGCGAAGCCGCATGACGTCCAACATGCGATCTGCAAAGCTGGCCCGCTGGCAAATCTGGCTGCTCACGCTGAGCGGCGGTATATTGTGGTTATCGGGTGCTGCATGGCTGCTACTGCATTATTACGGCCAGATAGAAGGCGAGTTCGGGCTTGAAACCAACCCGCTCGAACCTTGGATATTGAAGCTGCACGGCCTTGCGTTGATTCCAGCACTGCTTGGCTTTGGGGGCTTGTTTGTCGTCCACATGCCCAAGGGCTGGAAGGACACACGCCAGCGCAATATTGGCGTTTGCCTGACCGCACTTGTCTCCGTGTTGATCCTTTCCGGCTATTTTCTCTATTATGTTGGCGATGATGTTCTGCGCAGTTGGTCAAGCATTGCGCATTGGGGCATCGGGCTGGCGACACCAATTATCTTCATCTGGCACTATCTCGGACACAAGCCAAAAAAAGCGCGTCGGAAACGCGAACGCGCGGAGATACCGTGAAGCGGTTTCTCATCACTGCCATCGCGCTGACGGTCCCCCAGACTGCCTCTGCACAAGACGCCTCGAATGAAATCATCGTTACCGCCTCACGCGATCCGCTGCGCGTTCGTACGGCATCGGTTATTCTTGACCGCGAAGCGATAGACGAGCGTGCGCCTGCGGCGATCGCTGATCTGTTTCGCGCGGTACCAGGCCTGTCGCTCCGCATCAATTCACGCGGGGAATCGGTTGTGCGCGTGCGCGGAGCGGAGGAGCGCCAGACGACGGTGTTTCTTGACGGTGCGCCGCTCGCAACACCGTGGAACGGGCGCGTTGACTTGGCGCTGTTGCCCGCTGGGCTGATTGGGTCAGTTGAAGTCGTCAAAGGCGCGTCGCCGCTAGAATATGGCACCAACGCGGTGGGCGGTGTGGTTGATCTGCGCACGATCACCACCGGGGACGGCTTTGCGGTTCAAGCCGAAGCGCAAGCCGGGACTTACAGCACGGTGAATACCAGCGCACTGGCAAGTGCCCCGCTTGGTGGCGGATTTTCGTTTGTGGCCGGATTCGGATTGCTTGAACGTGACGCAGAACGCATCGCCGAACCATCGGCTGTTCCGTTTGATCCTTCGCAGGCGCGCCGGCGCACCAACACCGATCTGTCGGCACGCAGTCTGTTTGCCGCAGGTGGCTATGACGCAGGGCCGGTTGAGGTGCGGCTCTCGATCCTGAACGCCAATGTCAATCGCGGCGTTGCTGCTCAAGGTGATCTCAATCCGGCGATTTCAGCGCCGCGCTTTTGGCGTTACCCCGACTGGCATCTGACCCAATTAACTGGGGCACTGCGCTGGCGACTGGCTGACAATGCAATGCTGCGGATCACCGGTTGGCAGCAATGGTTTGACCAGACTATCGATGCCTACCGCGACGTAACATATTCTGCACTACGAAGCCGCGAGAAGGGCAGCGACCGGACATCAGGCGCGCGGGCGGTGCTAACAATTGGCACGGGCGAAACGACACTGCGGCTGTCGGGCAACGCGCAAAGCTCAACGCACACCCATATAGATTTGCGAACCACTACCGGGCTGGCATAGGACTTTGTGGCAAGTCCAGCATTACAATCCCGCCAGCGATTGTTCTCTGTCGGGGCAGAGGTCGATCACAAGTTGACAGATGCGCTGAAAGTCACGTTCGGGATTGGCGCAGATCATGCTGAAACTCCGTTGACGGGCGACAAGCCTGCCCAACCATCATCCACATCGCTCGGGTTCTTAGGCGCAGTGCGCTGGAAGGCATCGCCGACACTTGACGTCACCGCGTCGCTCGGCCGTCGCAACAGGTTTCCATCTCCGCGTGAGTTGTTCGGCGAAGCGCTCGGCCGCTTTCAGCCAAACCCGGATCTCAAACCCGAACAGGCATTGCTTGGCGATCTGGCGTTGGCATGGCAGCCGTCAAGCATGTTTACGATCAACAGCACGGCTTGGTTTTCCGATGCGGGTGATACCGTGGCACAGCGCGTTGTGCGCGTAGGAACCGTCAATCGACGCCAGCGGTTTAATACAATGGGAAGTTTTTCATACGGTCTTGAAACCACCGCAACGGCCCACATCACAGGCGATCTGCGCGCAGAACTGAGTTTTGCATTTCAGGATGGGCAATCAAAACGAGAAGGCAATGGAACCCGCGAACCTTTACTTCAACGCCCCGGCAGGCAGATCATCGCTGCGCTCGATTGGAACGCCACCCCGGCACTTGATCTGCGAGCAGAAGCGCAGAACATCGGTCGCGCGACAGATTTGGCCGATAATGGCGCATTCGTGCGACTTCCAGGTGCCACGAGCCTCAACTTTCGCGCATTCTGGAAAGTCGCGGAACTTTCATCGTTCGGCAAGCTGACCCTAACAGCGTCGCTGGACAACGCCACAGACGCACTTATCCTGCCACAACTCGGGCTTCCTGCACCGGGCCGCACATTGAGATTTGGGGTCCGGTTGACACAGTGACGTACCGACGTGGGAACAGGCGCCGCTCAGCTGGCAGGCGCTCGTCTTTAATGCGAAGCGCCATCATATCCACTGCTACCCTTGCCACGTGTTCGATCAACTGATTTACAGAGATAATGCTGTGGCCGAGCCAGCGGACGCCTCGATCCCGAGTGAATTAGGTCTCATACTAACACCTCGGGGATTACAGGCTGTCTTAGACAGATCTGGCAAACTGTTCGACAAATGGCATTTGTGGGGTGCCGGAAAACAACTGTGTCCAGCCCGACGCGCCAGCTTGCGCAAATCTCACGCGCTGTAATCATCTCGGAGGGATATCGATCCGTGCATCTGCGGCTCCCGTCAATGAAGCCGCTACCGAATCACATTCTTGACAAAAAGGAATCCCCAAACCGAGTCATGTCATCGGGCTATTGGTATCAGTCTGGGTTTAGCCTGTGGAGCATTCCTCCTCCGGCAGATCGCAAATCGGTCGAGTGGCTCGGCAGCCAAATCAATCCACTTTTTATTATGCTGACGTTGCGTTAATCCCATATTCGTCAACTCATCCTCACAGCTTAAACACACGACGTGCAGTGCCGTAAAGGAATGCGGCTTGATCGTCTGCGTTCAGCTCCAGCTGCGCCAGCCCCTTCCGGCACTGCGCAGGCGAGAGCATTGGCCAATTGGTGCCAAACATCACCCGACCACGCCCAACACCCTTCATGAAAGCGACAAAATCGGGTGGCAACCGGTGGAGCGCATATGCGGAGGTATCAACATGGAAATTAGGGAATTTGATCGCGAGCGAAACCAGCTCATCAATCCACGGAAAGCCAACATGTCCGCCCACAACGACCAGCTCCGGGAAGTCAAGCAACACATCCTCCAGATAGGGGATCGGGCGACCATTCTCTGATCGTTTCAGCGGGCCGGTGTGCCCAATTTGGGTGCAAAAGGGCACATTCGCCTCAACACAGGCGGCATAGACCGGATAGTATAGCCGGTGATTGGGGGGTAGATCCCACAGCCATGGCACCAGCCGAACCCCAACAAAGCGCTTGCCATCAACCCACCGCCTTATGTCGCGCACCGCTTGCATCGGGTTTGTCAGGTCAACCGTGGCCAAACCACGAAACCGGTCTGGGGCGGCATCGATAAATTCTGCAACCTCTTCATTGCTGATCAAAGAGCCCTGAGGTCCGTGCCATGCGGAGAGCAGAGAAATATCGATCTCGCCCTTGTCCATCGCGGCCAATGTCGAGGCAATACTTGGTACCAACATTTCGCCAGCGCGGCCGGTCCAGCGCAGCAGCGTTTCCATCCAGGGTTGCCGCGCCATGCGGTCAGTCGTGATTTGCGCCCATACATCGATTGCTCCCACATCGTATCTCCTTATATGCTACACTAGTGTAGTTAATGGGTATTTGAGCGCGAAGTCAACCTGCATTAAGAGGGCGTGATGAACACATCGGATAAACGGGTTTATCATCTCCTCCAGTTAGCGGCGCACCGCATGCGCGTTTATGCTGATGAACGGTGCTTGGCTGCTGCAGGCATAACCACCTCACAGGCTGCAGCGCTGCATATCGTATCGGGCAAACCAGGCATCACACAGCGCGGTGTCGCCTTGGCATTGAAGCAGCGCGAGTCTGCAATGACCGCAATGGTCAAACGGCTATGCGACGCTCATTTGCTTAAACGGCAGGAAAGTGAGAATGACAACCGCGCTTGGGCACTGTTTCTGACGGAAAAGGGCGAAATCGCGTTGGCGGACATTCGGGGCCCACTTGATCAAATCAATGAGCGATTAAGCGCAGCGATCGGGAGCCGGGATTCTAACCAATTTGCCGAAATATTAAGCCTTTTGGCAGCCCCTCCTGGAGCAGGATAGGGTCTGAGGTGGTGCGAACCCAAGGGCCGGTTGCGCTTCCCCACACCCGCATTGGGTAGGCTTGTCAGAAACTGCTATTAAAATGGTGCCCCTGGCCGGAATCGAACCAGCACTCCTTGCGGAACTCGATTTTGAGTCGAGCGCGTCTACCAATTCCACCACAGGGGCACGTGCCTTTCGGCCGCGATTTGTCGCCTAGCCTAGGCTGAACCGCTCTGCAAGACCGAACATCTTAAACCTAAGAACAAGGTTTTATACGCCAACCCCGCGCGGATTGGGACCATAACGATTTTCCATCTCGGAACCAGGCAATACCAAAAAAATAACCAAGGCAACAAACCCGATCGTCAACGCGCCCAGTGACATCAATTCTGCTCTTGGGTTATCGCGGGAAATGATCCATCCCAGATAGGGGAAATAAAGCAGCATCATCCACCATCCAGACCGGCCAGTGTCATGCAATCTGCGCGCACCAACAGCCAAGAAGGGCAGAAGCAGCATGAGTGAAATAGAAAGCTCCATCACCCCCATCCCTGCCGCCACCGGCACACGCACACCGTCCATCGCATCAATAAAATTTGCAGCCAGAGTAAGAGCAACAAACAAAACCGAAAATGACCAAAATTCAACGCGGCGTGAACGCCCTGAAAAATCAGCATATTTCTTAAATGGCGCGATGACCCAATGCATGTTCATGCCTCCCTCATATTATCGTGCGTTACGCTGAACCAAAACCTACTGGCAAGGATAAAAAATTAATTTCGCGGTACTTGCCGACGGTAA
This sequence comes from Sphingomonadales bacterium, assembly GCA_043760405.1. GTDB lineage: Bacteria > Pseudomonadota > Alphaproteobacteria > Sphingomonadales > Sphingomonadaceae > Aquisediminimonas. The sequence continues at coordinate 2,702 of JAYUPB010000104.1, read as the reverse complement.
GAGAGCGCTTCAGCCACGTGGATACGCGTCACAGTTTCACTGTTGGCCAAATCAGCAATGGTGCGCGCAACGCGGAGAATGCGTGTGTAGCCGCGCGCGGAAAGCCGCATTGCCTCTGCTGCTTGTGCCAATAATTTTCGCCCCGGATCATCCGGGGTTGCGACCGCGTCCAACAGTGCGCCGTCGGCCTCTGCATTGGTGCGTACCCCCTGCCCGACATAGCGCGCGGTTTGGATGTCACGCGCGGCGGCCACGCGCGCGCGCACTTGCACTGATCCTTCGCTTGGTGGAGGCAAGACAAGATCGGCGGCCGAAACGGCTGAAACCTCAACATGAAGATCAATACGGTCAAGCAATGGCCCAGATACCTTTGCCTGATAATCCGCTGCACAACGTGGCGCACGGGAGCATGCCAGTGACGCATCACCTAAGTGACCACAACGACAAGGGTTCATGGCCGCAATCAACTGCACGCGGGCGGGAAACGTGACATGGGCATTGGCGCGAGCGACGCTCACCTTGCCTGTTTCAAGCGGCTGTCGCAGCGAATCGAGCACGGCGCGTTGAAATTCTGGCAATTCATCAAGGAATAAAACACCCAAATGGGCAAGGCTGACTTCGCCGGGCCGCACCCGTAATCCGCCGCCAACCAAAGCCGCCATCGATGCTGAATGATGCGGGGACCGAAACGGGCGCGTCCGCACCAATCGGCCTGACTGTAAAACGCCAGCGACACTTGCGACCATTGACACTTCCAACGCCTCAGCGGCCGTTAAATCCGGAAGTATTCCTGGAACACATGACGCCAGCAATGACTTACCAGAACCTGGCGGACCGACCATTACAAGATTGTGCCCCCCTGATGCGGCAATCTCAACTGCACGCTTGGCGGTTTCCTGTCCCTTGACCTGCGCGAGATCTGGTCCGTGGCTGCGCTCCTCAACTTCTCCTGGCACGGGCGGCGCGATCAGCGACTGGCCCTTAAAATGGTTGAGCAAAGTCAGAAGGTCAGGCGCTGCAATCACCTCAACCATCCCTGCCCATGCTGCCTCTGCACCCTGCGCGGCAGGACAGACGAGTCCGAGCTGATTTTCAGAAGCATGGAGTGCGGCCAACAAAACCCCTGGCGAAGACGCAACCCGACCGTCCAAGCCTAATTCCCCAACGACCATATAGGATGACAACGTTTCCGCATCGACAATCCCCATTGCCCCTAAAAGAGCAAGCGCAATGGGCAGATCATAATGTGATCCCTCCTTCGGCAGATCAGCGGGTGAAAGATTGACGGTGATTCGCTTTGGCGGAAGCGAAAGGCCAATGGCTGAAATTGCGGCGCGCACGCGTTCCCGGCTTTCGGCAACGGCTTTGTCCGCAAGACCGACCACGACGAAACTCGGCACACCCGGCGCGACTTGACATTGAACTTCAATGCTGCGCGCTTCCAACCCCAAATATGCGACGGTCAATACAGTTGCGACCATCAGGCGGAAAACGCAGGCAATAAAGTCTTAACCAAATGTTTCAGCACATTTGAAGGGGTCAGGAAGTCAAACGCAGCTTTAGAAACTGCGGATAGAGACTGTTCGATGAAATTAAGATCAACATCCATGCTTCACACTATAGCTGCGCTCGCGGCTGTGTCGATTGTTGTCTTTACTGTTCCTGCACTTGGAGCTGACATTTTTTCTACAAGCATTCAAAATACGCAATATGAAGAATGGGAAGAGGTTGAAAATGATGCCTCAGTTTCTGCACCAAAAAATTTCGTCGCACAATTTGGACCATTTTTCGTTATTGACGCCAGCACTATAGAAATGAACGGTATCGTTAGTGAAACGACACCGGCACAGTTTCGAAATTTGATGGCGCAGTATCCAACTATCAAAATACTGCGCATGGTTGATTGCCCGGGCACAGAGAATGATGATGCCAATCTTTCGCTTGCGCGCATGGTACGCCGTGCGGGGCTAAACACACATGTACCTGCAAATGGTTCGATCCGTTCAGGCGGTGTTGAATTGTTTCTTGCCGGGGTCAAACGGACACAAGAACCGGGTGCAGAATTTGGCGTCCACAGTTGGCAGGATGAAGATGGGCGTGAAGCGCGCGATTATGCTGCGAACAATCCGGTCCACGCTGCCTATGTCAATTATTATGTAGATATGGGCATTGACCGAGACACAGCGCGCAATTTCTATTCCTTCACGAATAACGCTGCCCCTGCCAATGGCATCCATTATATGACGGGCAATGAACTCGCGCGGTATCGTTTGCTTAATTGAACGAAACTTGCGTGGCCGTCTTGTTACGGTAACACAGACTCCCCACATGCATCTTATGGCCATGCGCGACACTTGGAATCGATTGCGACAAAATCCAACCGTGCGGGTGGTGCTGTTTGTGATTGGCTGCATTTTTTTGATCATTACGCCCCTTCTGGGTCCACTTCCTGGCCCTGGCGGAATTTTCACTTTCGCCATTGGTCTTGGCCTCGTGCTTCAAACCTCTGCATGGGCGCGGCGGCGCTATGTCCGGTTCAAACGGCGCTATCCAAAACAGGGCGGTTGGGCGGATTGGGGCCTAAGACGTGCCAGTGCCAAACGGCGCGTTAGAAATGCAAAGCGGGATTTGTCGGGTAATGATTGACTTGGCAGACCTTTCTGCCTATCGCACATCACAACATGGTCGCCATCATATGGCGG